>JAJDVR010000137.1 GCA_022826025.1 Gemmatimonadota bacterium
GCGGTAGGCCACCGACATGTTGAAGTGGGGCGAGCTGTGATGAACCGTGTGCGTGGCCCATCCGACTCCGATCCTGTGCATCATGCGGTGATCCCAGTAGTACATGAGATCGGCCAGCAGGACACAGGTCACGATGGTGACCCAGTTCAGCGACAGGTGGGCCAGGCTGAAGTTCGCGTAGATCCAGAAGTAGAGCTTCGTGACGAAGAGGATGCCGAGGGCGTACTCGATGGCCACGAACGACACGAAGGTGATGACGTTCGCGACCGAGTCGCCGATGACGTCGAAGCTCAAGCGCTTCAGATACGCATAGCGAATGAGTTCGACGAAGAAGAACGGGACGATCACGTACACCAGGCTCAGGTCGTTCAATACGTAGAACCAGCCCATGACCGCGTCCCAGTTGAGCGCTCTCGTGATCGCGTCGATCATGGCTCTTCACGCTCCACGGGCACCTGGCGCTCGTCGTCCGCGGGGCCGGCCGCCTCGACACCGCGAGCAGCCCCTTCCAGCTGAAACCGCGTCTGCTCCGCCGCCTCGTCGAACGCCCTGGAGTCTTCTTCGGAACTCGCCAGGCGGGCGGCCCCGGCGAGTGCGGCCACGATGATCGCGGTCGTCAGGATCTGCGCCGGAAACGAGAGTCGATTCGGTCGGCCACGCGGCATGGTCAGGAGCCCCTGGTCTCGTGGACGGCAAGTCCGCTCGTGATCGTGTCCCAGACAAGATCCTGCGCCTGAACCAGTCCAAGCTCTCCGTCGCCGACGGCGCGGCACGCAGCCCATATCAGTCCGTCGATGCTTGCCACCACCCATGCTGTGGGCAGATCCGGCCGAATGAAGCCCTCTCGCCGGGCGAGTTCGACCAGCTCCGCCAGTTCGGCCATCTGCCGCTCGTAAGCCCCCGCGATCTCCGGCTCTTCGCCGAGCTCGGCAGCCGACTCCAGGAACCGATAGTGCTCGCCCGCGCCCACGACAGCCCGTGTGACCAGTCTCAGCGCGTCGGTTGCGGTGCAGGCCCGTGCCGCGGCCTCCCGCGCCACCCGGTCCGTCTCGTCGATGGCCCGCCTGGCCAGTGCCCTGAGCAACCCCGCACGGCTCTCGAAGTGACGGAAAACCGTCGCTCGGCCCACCTGCGCTTCGCCAGCGATCCGGTCGACCGTGGCGTTCGGGCTCCGGGTTAGCGTCCTGCGAGCGGCCTCAAGGATTCGTTCTCTGGTCGCCAATGCCATTGATGATACGCTAACGTCTGGAATGAGATGTTAGAGTATCATCACCGTCGCTGACGTTGTCAACCTGCTACACCCCCTCCCAGCCCTTTCCGCGTCTCAGCAACAGCTCCCGCTGGGCCCGATCCCGTTTTGGTACCTCGTGACAGCGGCGACAGCGCGCCTCGTAGGTCTCGGCGCCTCCCACGTGGATCGTGGGGCCCTCCGCGGGCGCCGGCTTCCCGTCGACGAGGCGCTGGTTCCTCGTCGCCGGATCGCCGCACAAGACGCAGATGGCGTTCAGCTTGTCGATCCGTTCCGCGCGCGCCAGGAGGAGCCCCATGGGGCCGAAGGGCTCCCCGCGGAAGTCCATGTCGGTGCCGGCGATGATGACGCGCATCCCCGCATCCGCCAGCGCGTCAGCCACCTCGCAGACGCCGTCATCCAGGAACTGGGCTTCGTCGATGGCGACGACCTGGGTCTCCCGGTGCACCTTTTCGGCGAGCTGCGTCGAGTTGGACACGGGCTCGGCGTCGATCTGGCGGCCGTCGTGGGAGGAGATGCGGAACTGACCCCCGTAGCGGTCGTCGAGGTGCGACTTGAAGAGCTGCACCCGCCGTCCGGCGATGAGGGCGCGCCGTATGCGCCGGATCAGCTCCTCGGACTTGCCGCTGAACATGACGCCGGCGACGACCTCGACCCATCCGTGTCTCGTCCTCTGCATCATGACTCTGTTCCCTGCTCCTGCGGTGTTGGGGGCGTGCAACGTAGTTATCCCAAGGGCCACGTCCGCACCAGCTTTGCCGGCGGATCCGAGTGGAGCCTGCCTGGCAGGGTTGCAGGTCCCGGAGAGGACGGATGGACGGTCGGCACTAACGAGTGGACGGCATGAGAATAACGATTGGACGGCCTGGAGATAACGATTGGACGGGCTTTCAATAACGATTGGACGCCGATAGATTCACGATCAGCCGCCGCCCTCCAGAGCCCTCCTCCAGCGCAGGAGCCCGCCGTCATCTATCCGCGATTCACCGCCCGCCTGGTGCAGGAGGCGCTCGCCGACACACCTGTGGTGTTCGTCATGGGTGCGCGGCAGGTGGGGAAGACGACCCTGGTCAAGCACCTCATCGACGCCAGCTGGGCCTACATCACCTTCGACGACATCGCGCAGGCGGAGGTGGCCCGCGCCGACCCGGTCGGCTTCATCCGCAATCTTCCGCGGAAGAGGATTGTCCTCGACGAAGTGCAGCGGGTGCCCGAGACGCTGCTCGCGATCAAACAGGCGGTGGACGAGAATCGGACACCGGGGCGCTTTCTGCTGACCGGATCCGCCAACGCGCTTCTCCGGCCCAGGGTGTCCGATGCGCTGGTCGGACGGATGGAGGCTGTCCGGCTCGCCACGCTGTCGGAATGCGAAATTGCCGGCCGTGAGCCGACCTTTCTCGGCACCCTTCTCAGGGGCGAAGCGCCCGTCGCGGAGGAGGTGCGGGTCAGGGATCATCTGGTGCGGCGGATTGTGGCGGGCTGCTTCCCGGAACCGCTGTCACGCACGAGCGAACGACGGGCGGCCGCGTGGTACCGGCAATATGTGAGCACGCTCATCCAGCGGGATCTGAGAGACCTGCCCGGGATCGGTCACTTGGACTCCATGACCAAACTGCTCCGGCTGACCGCCGTTCTCTCTGGACAGCTGGTCAACCTTGCCGACCTCGGGGGCAGGCTGGGTCTGAACCGTCTCACCGCGGGGAAGTACCTGGCCCTCCTGGAGCAGCTGTTTCTTGTGGAGCGGGTTCCGGCCTGGCACGCCGCAGAGTTCACGCGCCTGGTCAAGGCGCCGAAGATGCACGCCGTCGACACCGGAATGATGTGCGCGGTGCGCGGGATCAGCCGGCGGAGGCTGCTCGCAAGCCCGGCGGACTTGGGGCCTCTGCTGGAGTCCTTCGTGTATAACGAACTGAGAAAGCAGGCGCTCTGGGTGGAGGAGCCTCTCGCCTTCCATCACTATCGCGACAAGGACAAGATCGAGGTGGACGTCGTTCTGGAGAGTGTGTCGGGTGGATGCTACGGGATCGAGGTCAAGGCGGCGGCCTCGCTGCGCGCGCGGGACCTCACCGGGCTCAGGCGCTTCCGGCGCGTGGCGGGGAAGCGGTTCCGCATGGGCGTCCTCCTCTACGACGGCGATCACACGACCTCGTTTGGGGAGGGGCTCTACGCCGTGCCGCTCGGGGCACTATGGCGATGAGCGACAATCACCCACCCAGCACGCTGTAGCTCCCGTCCAGGATCAGGCGAACCGACACATACAGGCCGAACATCGGAATGAACACCCAGATGGCGTTCGGCCCGACCAGATAGGCGTACAGTTCGGGCCTGGTGATTCGGGTATGGCTCCCGGTCACGAAGAAGCTCACCCAGTAGAGCGACGACACGTACACCCACTGCCAGAACAGCATCGCCCCGATGATGCCGGCAACGATGGCGGGCAGGAATTCGACGGTATAGGCCGCGTACAGGATCAACGTGGGAATGGGCGTAACGAAGCCGTTCCCGATGTCGGCATTGAAGCCGAACGTGCTGCGATCTTCGTATGCCGAATCGATCATCGAATAGGTCGCCCAGACGTCTGCCCAGACCGTAGGTGACAGGACCCGGCCCGGCGGCACCCTGGTGGTAAGGAACTCGACTGCCGGCGTGCGGCCGGTTTCACGCCGCCATCCGCGCCAGTACTCCGCGCGCACCTCGATGTAGTTCCTGCGGAAGAACAGGCACATTTCCCAGTAGCAGATCAGGAGGTTGGTCGAGAAAAACAGGCTGAACAGGCAATGGATGGCGTTCACGTCCCCCTGGACGTAGTAGCGGGTACCGATGCCGAGCAGCGCCAGCAGCGCGATCACGAGCGCGATGAGCAGGCCCACCGGGATCCCCGAACCGCTCGCCCCGTTGCCCTGGTCCCGGGCCTCCTGATCGGAGTTGCGTCCAGCCATCGGCAGTGATCCTCGTATGATCGGAGCTGTCGTAGTGCGCGGAGTTGCCGGCGAACCCGAGCGAGCCGGCGAACGCGCGCAGGTCTGGCGAACCCGACACCATACGTCATGACACCCGCAGGTGTCACTTCAAGGGACCGCCACTAGATTCATCCATGCCAACCCACTGGGCCATCGACCTCGGCACCTCCAACACGACGATCTGCGAAGACCGGTCGGGCCGGCCGCACATCGTGAACCTGCCGGACCTCGCCAAGCTCGAGCCCGTTACGCAGACGCCGGTCATGCCCTCCTGCGTATGCGTCATGGACCGGGAGGGCGAAAAGGTCCTGATCGGACAGGAGGCCGTCACCTACAACTGGGACGGCCGGGCGGCGGGGTTCGTGCGCGGGTTCAAGCGCTACCTCGGGATGGAGAGCGGCCGGGCGATGGCGCGCGTGGACGGGCGAGCCTTCACCGCACAGGACGTCGCTTCGCTTTTCCTTCGGCAGGTCATCGGCACCCTCGAGGCGCGCTTCGACGAAGACGTCACCGACATCACCATCGCCACGCCGAGCGGCTTCTACGAGACGTACCGGGCCGAGCTGCAGGGGATTGTCCGGAGTCTGAAGCGCGGGGGCTGGTGGGAACGCGTCTGGGCCCGCCTCCGGGGCAAACCGACCGGGATCGTGTTTCGCACGCTCGACGAACCCGTCGCGGCCGCGCTCGGTTACGGCGTGGATGTCGGACGACCCACCACGCTGGTGGCCTTCGATTTCGGTGGCGGCTCGATGGAGGCCGCCGTGGTGCGCACCCACGGCGCGCGCACGATCGAGACCGGGCGGGCGGAGGTGCTGGCCAAGCAGGCCGTGGAACTCGGCGGCGACGACGTGGACGGCTGGATTCTGGATCGTTTCGTGCCGTCGGCGCTTCACGACTGGCCCGAATGGGAGGTCGCGCTTCGGTGGGAGGCCGAGCGCGTGAAGCTCATCGCGAGCGCCGGGGGCGAGGGAGACTTCACCTTCCGCAACGAATCCTTCGGCAAGCTGGACTATGACGGCCTGCGCGACATTCTCGCCGGGAACGGTCTGTATGCGCGCATGCGGGAGCTCGTGGACGCCCTGCTCACCGAGCTCCGCACCCGGCATGGCGTCCCCCGGGAAGAGATCGACGACGTGATCCTCGAAGGAGGATCCACCCTCCTTCCCGAAGTACGGAACGTCGTGGGCGACATGCTCGGCAGGGAGAAGGTGCGCGAGTGGCTCCCCTTCGCCAGCGTCGCGCGCGGTGCGTGCATCTACGCGGGAGGTGCGCACGTACAGGACTTCATCTATCACGACTATGCACTTCGCCTTCTGCCCGACGACGGCGGAGAGGCCGAGTACGAGTTGCTCATTCCCGGCGGCACCTGCTTTCCGACGGTCGACAACTTCGTGACCCGCTACTACGCCCCCGGCTTCGACGGCCAGCAGCACATCAACCTCTTCGTCTGCGAGGTCGGGCGCGTAGCCGGGCGTCCGGTCGAGTGGACGGAGCGCCCCAACGGCTCCCGGTATTTTTCGCCCGGGACGGCGGGCGAACGGGCGTTCTGCCTGTGCCTCAACGAGGCGGACCCGGCACTGCCGCTGAACCCGGCCGGCCAGGGCACGGCGCCCCGGCTGCGCGTGACCTACTCGGTTGACGAGAACCGCTGGCTGTGCGTTACCGTGCACGATCTGCAGCGAAAGACCGACCTCAAGGTCAGACATCCGGTGGTGCGTTTGCGATGAGCCCCGAAGATGCGATGGGCGCCGACGACGCGATGGACGTCCGGGAATACGCCGAATGAGCTTCCTCAAGTCGCTGTTCGGACCGAGCCGAAAGGAGATCTGGCAGCAGCTATCCGCGGAGGTGGGCGGCCGCTTCCACGAAGGAGACCTGTTCACGGCATCCGCTGTCCAGGCCCGCGCCGACGACTGGATCATCACGCTCGATACCTTCACGGTGAGCACCGGCAATTCGAGCCAGACCTACACCCGGCTGCGCGCTCCCTACTTCAATCCGGAAGGCTTCAGGTTCGAGGTCTACCGGGCGAGCCTCTTCAGCGGGCTGGGGAAGGGGCTGGGGATGCAGGACATCGAGGTCGGCCATCCCCGCTTCGACGACGATTTCGTGATCAAGGGCAATGCGCCCGGACGCGTACGAAGGCTCTTCGACAACAAGAGGATCCGCCGCCTCATCGATGCCCAGCCAAAGATCCGTCTGTCCGTCAAGGCGCATGAAGGCTGGTTTAGCAAGTTCCCCGCGGGGGTGGACGAACTCCACTTCCAGTCGACCGGGGTCATCAAGGATCTGACGCAGCTCCGGACCCTGTTCGACCTCTTCGCCGAAGTGCTGCAGCAGGTCTGTCACGAGGGTGAGGCCTATGAGGACGATGTCGGGATTCACATCCGGCGCCTCCGCGCGCCCGGGGGCGAGATCAAGGACAAGCTCGTCCTCTGGGAGGGGGACGAGCCGCGACGCGACGCGGCAGCCGCGCTTGGGCGACTCGGGGACCCCGAGGCCGTTCCCGCCCTCGCTTCCGTCCTCCGGGACGAGGATGGCCTGCTCAGGGTCCAGGCGATCGAGGCCCTCGCCGCGATCCGGCACCCGGATGCGATCGGCCACCTCATCCCCTTGCTGGGAGACACCCGGGAGGCCGACGGCCAGCCCGTTCGGGCCAGGGTCGCCGCGGCGTTGAGGCAGTTGGGCGCAGGGGAGCTGGTCGACACTGTGCTCGCGGCCCTCGGCGGAGACTGCGGGCCGCTCAAGGCGGACGACGGCGGGTACAGGGGCGAAATCATCGCCGCCCTGGGGGGCGCGCTCGAGGGGGCTTCCGGCACGCACGCGGCCAACGCGCTCGCCGAGATCCACGCCGTGCGAGCGCTGCCCCGACTGCGCGAAGTCCTCAGGGGCATCGACTCGCGGGAGGCCAGGGGCCAGGCGGTCTCGGCCGCGATCAGGAGGCTCGAAGCGCGGGCTGCGCTCCCGCGCGCCGCGGCCGCGGCCGATGTCGGTGTCGACACGCTGCCCAGGTCCGCCCGGGCGCCGGGCCCCGATTCAAGGACTCTCCCGCGCAGTTCTCGAGCGCGTTCTCATGACCCGACCCCCGATTGACCGGACGCCGTGGCAGGCTTAGTCATCAAGGTTACTCGCACCCCGTCGGGCTCGGACAGGGACCGGTCGGGTCTTGGAAACGAGGTGGTCTTACGCAGGGGTGACAAATGGGGGGTTCCGTGAAGGCAATACTCGGCACGATGGGGCTGGCGGCCGCACTGGCGACGGGCGTCGATGCCCAGCAGGCGACCCGAACCCAGCCCGTGGAGGGCATGCGCGACAACGGCACCGGGTTCCACGCCCTGGTGGGGGCGCGGGTGGTGACCGGACCGGGGCAGGTCATGGACGACGCCACGATCGTGATCCGCGACGGCCTCATCCAGGCGGTCGGGCGCGGCGATGCGCCGGCGGGCGCGCGCGTCTGGGATCTGGAAGGGCTTACGGTATACCCGGGCTTCATCGACGCGCATGCGGACCTGGGGATGGACGACGTGCCGGAAGGCGGTGACATCGGCCCCACGCACTGGAATCCGCAGGTCCGGGCGTGGTTTTCCACCACGCGAAACCTCCAGGACGATGCCGACCGCCGCGCGGCGCTCCGCTCGCAGGGGTTCGGCGCGGCGCTGGCGGTGCCCAAGCAGGGCATCTTCCGGGGCACCGCCTCGCTGGTCACTCTCGGGGACGAAGGCGTTCGCGACCGGGTGCTGCGTCCCGACATCGCCCAGGCCATCGGCTTCCAGCGCTCCTTCGAGCTCGGCGGATCGTATCCCAACTCCGCGATGGGCACGATCGCGCTGATGAAGCAGACGTTCATGGATGCCGACTGGTACGAGCGCGCATGGGATGCGTACGAGTCGAGCGGCCGCGCCTTCCTGCCCCCGGAGACCAGCGAAGCCCTGGCGGCGCTCGAAGACGCGGCGGACGGCGATCAGCCGGTCATCTTCGAGACGGGCAGCGAAGAGGAATACCTGCGCGCGCATAGCCTCGCGTCGGAGTTCGGGCTCGAGGCGTGGTACCGGGGGAACGGTCTCGAGTACCGGCTCGTCGACGTGCTGCGCGGGCGCAGCGATCCCCTCATCGTTCCGCTCGATTTCCCGGACGCCCCGGATGTGGGCCATCCGGGGGCGGCACTCGACGCCTCGCTCGCCGACCTGCGCCACTGGTACCTGGCGCCGACCAGCGCGGCGCAGCTGGCCGACGCCGGGGTCCGCTTCGCCATTACCACCGACGGTCTTGCGTCGCTGAACGAGTTTCTGCCCAATCTGCGCGTCGCGGTGGCGCGGGGGCTTGAGGCGGACGATGCGCTGGCGGCGCTCACCACCACGCCAGCCTCGTGGCTCGGCATCGATCGCACCCACGGGACCATCGCCGAGGGCAAGGTGGCCAACCTGATCGTCAGCGAGGGCGACCTCTTCGCCGAGGAGGCGACGGTCCGCGACGTATGGGTGCAGGGAAGGGCATACGGCGTGACCCGCCCGGCCCAGATCGATCCCAGAGGAAGCTGGGAAATCGCCTCGGAAGACGAGTGGGGCTTCGATGCCGTTCTCGTCCTGGAGGGTCCGCTGAACCGGCTGCGTGGCCACCTCGACATCGCCAGCACGGGGCCTGAACTGCCGGGCGGCGCGAGGATCGAGCTCGAATCGGCCAGCGCGGTCGCGGAGACCGGCCGCCTCGACGTCCGCTTCAACGGCGAGGTGCTGGGCTATCAGGGCATGGCGCTCCTCTCGGGTTCGGTGCACGGCGACGACTTCTACGGATGGACTTCGCTGCCCAACGGGGCGGACCCGTCCTTCCGCGGCACCCGCACCGAGGGCTTCGAGGGCCCGGCGCGGGGCACCGTGGCGATGGAGGTGCCCGAGATCGACCTGCCCTTCATCCGGCCGATGATGGATTACGGCCGTTCCTCGATCCCGGAGCAGCCCGCTGCGGTCGTGGTGCGCAACGCGACGGTCTGGACCCAGGGTCCGCAGGGCATCCTCGAAGGCGCCGACCTCCTGGTGCGCGCGGGGGCGGTCGAGGCGGTCGGCATGGACCTCGACGCCCCCGGCGGCGCGGTGGAGATCGACGCGACCGGCAAGCATGTCACGCCGGGCATGATCGATCCGCACATCCACTCGGGCGTCAGCGCGGTGAACGAGAGCGGCTTCGCGATCGTCCCCGAGGTGCGCATGGGCGACGTCGTGACCCACAACAACATCTGGATGTACCGGCAACTGGCCGGCGGGCTCACCTCGGCGCACATCAAGCACGGTTCCGCGAATCCCATCGGGGGCGAGAACGTCTTCGTGAAGATGCGCTGGGGGGCGCTGCCCGAGGATCTCAAGCTGGAGAACGCGCCCCGCACGGTGAAGTTCGCGCTGGGCGAGAACCCGAAGCGGCGTCAGGGCCGCTATCCCGACACCCGCATGGGAACGCAGGAGATCATCCGCGACCACTTCATGGCCGCGCGCGACTACGAGCGCGAGTGGCAGCGGTGGGAGGAGAACCAGGAGGGGCTGCCTCCGCGGCGCGACCTGCGCATGGAGGCGATTCTCGACATCCTCGACCAGGAGCTGCTCATCTCGTCGCACGGCTATCGCGCGGACGAGTTCCTCGCGCTGGTCCGGCTGGCCGAGGAGTTCGGCTTCCGGGTCCAGACGCTGCAGCATGGGGTCGAGGCCTACAAGATCGCGCCCGAACTCGCCGCGTCGGGGGTCGCTGCCGTGGTGTGGAGCGACTGGGGCGCCTTCAAGCTCGAGGCGTACGACGCGACGGTGTACAACGCCCGCATCCTGATCGAGGCGGGGGTCGTGACTTCGCTGCACTCCGACAACAGCGAGATCGCCAGCCGCATGAACTGGGAGGCGGGCAAGCTGCTGCGCACCGGGCTCACCCCGGAGCAGGCGCTGTCGACGGTGACCAACCAGGCGGCGGAGGCAGTGGCGATCCACGACCAGGTCGGTTCGCTGGAGGCCGGCAAGGATGCCGACTTCGTGATCTGGAGCGGCAACCCGCTCTCGCAGTTCTCGCGCGCCGAGCAGACGTGGGTCGACGGCCGCCGGTACTTCTCGCTCGAGGAGGACGCGGCGATGCGCGACCGGATTGAACAGGAACGCACAGAGCTCATCCAGGCCATCCTGTCCGTGGAGGAGAACGGCGGCCGGAACGCTCAGATGGAGAGAAACTGATGACGACGACGGAGCGACGGGCGATGAAGGGAACCTGGTCACGGATTGGCGGAGCCGCCTTCGCGGCGCTGGCGCTCCTGGCATGGACGCCGGCAGCCATCGAGGCCCAGGTGCGCATGACGGTCCCCCCGCAGGCCGAGCCGATGGCCCTGCGCGGAGCGACCATTCACACGGTTACGAGCGGTGTCATCGAGAACGGGACCATCCTCTTCGAGAACGGGGTGATCACCGCGGTCGGCGCCGATCTGGAGATTCCGGACGGGACCCGCGTGGTCGACGCGACCGGGAAGCACATCTATCCCGGGCTCATCGACGCCTACAGCACGGTGGGGATCGCCGAGATCGGGGCGGTCGGGGTCTCCAACGACATCAATGAACTGGGGGACTTCAACCCGAACGTGCGCGCGGACATCGCGGTGAACGCCGAGAGTCGGCACATCGGCACAACCCGTTCGGCCGGCGTGCTCACCACGCTTACGACCCCCGACGGCGGACTCGTTTCCGGCATGTCTTCCGCGATGGCGCTCGAGGGCTGGAGCTGGGAAGAGATGTCGATGCAGTCGGCCGCCGCGCTCAACGTGAACTGGCCGAACCCGAATCCCCGCCGCTTCCGCGGCTTCGGCGGCTTCCGCTTCGGGCCACAGGAGGAAGCGCCGAGCTACGAGGAGCAGGTCCAACAGCTCAAGGGCTTCTTTGCCGAGGCGCGGGCGTACAGGGACGCGGTTGCCGCCGGCGAGGAGGTGCGCAGCGACTCCCGCTATCTGGCGATGATGCCGGTCTTCGACGGGGAGCTTCCCGTTGTGGTCGCGGCCGACGGCGCGGCGCAGATCAACGACGCCGTCACATGGGCGCAGGAGGAGAACCTCCGGATCGTGATCCGCGGCGGACGCGACGCCATCCACGTGGCGGACCGCCTGGTCGCCGAGGATGTTCCGGTGATCCTGACCTCGACGATGGCCGCCCCCGGCCGGGACTACGAGGGCTACGACGGCGCCTACTCGATGCCGGCGCGGCTGCACGAAGCGGGCGTGCGCTTCGCGATCTCGGGTGGCTCGGGCTCGCTGTACTCGAACCGGCTGCCCTTCGAGGCGGGGGTGGCGGTTGCGTTCGGTCTTCCCGAGGACGAGGCGCTGAGGGCGGTGACCATCAACCCGGCGGAGTTCCTGGGGCTTGAAGACCGGGTCGGCTCCCTGGAGCCGGGCAAGCAGGCGACCTTCCTCATTACGACGGGCACGCCGCTCGACATGACCACCGACATCGAGCAGGCCTACATCCAGGGCCGCGAGCTCGACATGATGGACATCCAGAAGTACTTCTTCGAGAAGTACATGGAGAAGGTCAGGCAGTACATGCGGCGGGTGATCATGTAGCCTCGAACTGCCGGACTTGCCCGGCGTTCCCATCACCGGACCCGTACCCATGCCCGCTACGCGCCCACGTCCTCCAGGCCGTCCCTTCTACCTGGCACGGCTGACCACCCTTGTCGTGACGACCGGTGTGGCTGTCTGGGCACCGACCGCCGCCACCGCCCAGCAGCCCGCCGCCGACCCGACGGACGTCGCCTCCATCGACGCCATCATCACGACCCTCTACGAAGTCATTTCCGGCGACGCGGGTGTGGCGCGCGACTGGGACCGCTTCCGGTCGCTGTTCGTGTCCGGCGCGACCCTCAGCCCGGTCGGTCGCCCCGGCGGCGGCGCGACCTACGCGCGCAGGGTGATCACCCCCGACGAGTACGCGGAGGTGGCCGGCGAGTCGCTCGAAGCCAACGGCTTCCACGAGGTGGAGATCCATCGGGTGACCGAGGAGTACGGCGTCATCGCGCACGCGTTCAGCACCTACGAGTCGCGCAGAAGCGCGAGCGACCCGGAGCCGTTCACGCGCGGCATCAACTCGATTCAACTGATGAACGACGGATCGCGCTGGTGGGTGGTGTCGATCTTCTGGCTCGGCGAGGGGCCCGACCACCCGATTCCGGCGAAGTACCTGCCGGGGGGCGGGGGCGGCTGACCCGGGGCGGCCTTGTTGACGCCCGGCCATCCCCCGGCCCACATTGGTCTCATGCGCCGCACCGCAGCTCTGTTCGCCCTCGCGGCCCTGTCCTGGTCCCAACTGGCCGCGCTTCGTTGTGACATGGGTGCGTCCACGCCCATGCTCGAAGCCACGCCGCGCGCCTTCACTTCCGTGCACCCGGCCGGCGACCAGCCGCACGGCGCCGGCGGCGCTGCCCACCACCATCTCTCCACCGAGGAGACACCGGCGGCCCCCCACGGGGAGCACCACGGCGGCGGCGGCGGGTGCCTGATGATCCTGGCGTCCTGCGGCGCCGCCTCTGCGCGCAACGTACAAACGACCATCCTGGCTCGCTTCCCGGCCGTCTCCGTTCGGGCGAACCTCTACATCGCGCCCATCCCCGTCGCGGTCTCAATGGGCGTCGAAACGCCCCCGCCTCGCCACCACGCCTGACCGTCCGCGCTCCGTTCGGGGCGCAACCCGTGAAGGCCGCCTGACTAGCGCGCGCCGCCGCACCCCCCGGTGGCGTTTCCCGCAGTCGGTCGTGGGCCCGTCCGGCGCAGCACACGGTCCCGCTCCCTTCGGAACCGCAGCTTCGCGCCCGGCCATCCCCTCACGGGATCTGTCGACATCCTGATGGCGAGGTACACATGTCAATCAAGCGGATCCTGGCGGTTGCGCTGGCAATCGCGATCTCGGATCCCCTGGGCCCGGCAGGCGCCACGGCCCAGGCGCCGACCCATGCGAACAACGGCGATCCAACGCTTGCCGCGCTCATCGCGGAAGCACTGGAGGGCAACCCGCGCGTACGCGGAGCGTTTTCGGACGTGCAGGCCGCGCGCGCCCGCGTCCCTCAGGCCGCAGCCCTGCCGAATCCGATGGTCGCCTTCACCCAGCACCTGCGGGGCCCCCAGACGAGGGTCGGGCCGCAAACGTCGGGCGTATCGCTCAGCCAGGCATTCCCCTGGTTCGGCACGCTTTCAGACCGAAGGGGCATCGCCGAGGCCGAGGCCGAGGGTCGCAGCGAGGCATATCGGGAACAGAGGGCCGAGGTCGTGCGGCAGGTCAAGCTGGCCTACTACGACCTCGCGTACCTCGATGAAGCCCTCCGCATCACCGGTGAGGAGGAACAACTCCTCCTCCACTACGAGACCCTGGCCCAGGCCCGCTATTCGCAGGGCTTCGGGCAGCAGCAGGCGGTGCTCAAGCTTCAGGCGGAGGTGACGCGCGTCCTCAGCACGCGGCAAACGCTTCTTCAGCAGCGGATCGACTTCGAGGCGGCGCTCAACATCCTCGCGAATCGGCCGGTGGACGCCCCGATCCCGGTGATCGAGATCGGGGAGCCCCCGCTGGCGAGCGTTGACGATGAGCGGTTGCGGGCAGCCGGGATCGGCGCCAGGCCGGAAGTGAGATCGGCGCGGCTGCGGATCGAGAACAGCCAGCGGGCAGTGCGCCTGGCGCGTCGGCGGTATCGGCCGGACTTCTCAATCGGCGTCGCCTGGGGGAGCGTGCTCGACCGGCGCGACGATCCGGGCCGCAGCGATCCGCCGCCGGACAATGGGCGCGATACCTACAGCCTCACCCTGGGCGCGAGCATACCCGTCTTCAGGTCGAGCTACGACGCGGGCATGCGCGAAGCCGCCGCGAGTCTCACCGCGGCCGAGGAAGGGTACCGGGACGCGGTAAACGAGGTGGCGCTCGCCGTCCGTTCGACTGCGTTCCGCCTGACCACCATCGAAGGTCAGCTGGCCCTCTTCGAACGCGCGCTGCTCCCCCAGGCGGAGCAGGCCCTGCGCGCCACCGAGGAGGCGTACTCGGCCGGCGTCACGGGCGTGCTGGAGTTGCTGGACAGCGAGTCCGTCCTGCTGGACGTCCGCCTCGGCCTCGCGCGCATGCGGGCCGACTACATGAAGACGCTGGCCGACATGGAACGAGCCATCGGCTCGCCCTTTCCGGAGGAGGGAGCATCGTCTCCGGAGGAGGAGGGATCATGAGGAACACAAGGAGATTTCAGTTCGCGGCAATCGTGGCGCTGGGCGCGGTTGTGGGCGCGGGCGGGACGCTGCTGCTGCTGCGCATCGTGCCGGGCGAGCCCATGGCCGGGGCACCGCCCGGAGCCGGAATGAGCGGCGACCACGCATCCCATGGAGAAGCCGGGGCGGGCGGTGCCGATGCGGCGATCGCCGGAGGCGCGGGTGAACGCAGGATCCTCTACTGGCGAGCGCCCATGGATCCGAACTACACGTCGGACCGCCCCGGCAAGTCGCCGATGGGGATGGATCTGGTTCCGGTCTACGAGGACGAAGGCCTCGCGGACGGCCAGGTCCGGGTGAGCCCCAGCTTCCTGCAGAACTTCGCCGTGCGCACGGCCGACGTGCAGCGCGGCTCGCTCCCCGTCTTCATCCGCACCGTCGGCATCCTGGCGCACAACGAGGAGCGGGTGGTCTCGGTCCAGACCAAGTACGCGGGCTGGATCGAGGAGGCGAGCGTCAACAACGTGGGCGAGACGGTCGAAAGGGGCGATGTGCTCTTCGAGATCTACAGCCCGGAGCTGGTCACCACCCAACGCGAGTTCACGGGGGCGATGGACTACCTCCAGCGCCTGCGGGACGGCGGGGCCTACGCGGAGGCGATCGAGCGCGCGCAGTCCCTCCTGGAGGCCACCCGCGAGCGCCTGCTCTACTGGGACATGACCGAGGCGCAGATCGACGCGCTCGCCGAATCGGGGACGGTCGCGCGCACGGTGCGGGTCTTTTCGCCCGCCACCGGCTTCATCGTCGAGAAGGTGGGCGATTCGATGGAGGGGTTGCGGATCGAACCCGGGATGACGGTCCTGAAGATCGCCGACCACTCCACGCTCTGGGCCGAGACCGAGTTCTACGAGGACGATCTGAGGCATGTGGCGGAAGGCGAGGCCGTCGAGATCGAGGCGGACGCGTTCCCGGGCCGGCAATGGGACGGGCGCATTCTCTTCTTTCGTCCCGCGGTGAATACGCAGACGCGGACGCTCACGGCGTTCGTGGAGGTGGCCAACGCCGATTTGCGGCTCAGGCCCGGGATGTACGTCGATGTGACGGCGCGGGGCGGGGGCGCGTCGGACGCCGTGATGGTGGCCGCCGAGGCGGTGCTTCACAGCGGAACGCGCGCCGTCGTGATCGTGGCCAGGGGCGGCGGCGTGTTCGAGCCGCGCGAGGTCCTGCTCGGAACCGAGAGCGAAGGGATGCAGGAGGTGACGTCCGGGCTGGTCCCCGGAGAGCAGGTCCTGGTTTCGTCCCAGTTCCTCATCGACGCCGACGCCAACCTCAAGGCCGCGATCTCGCAGCTGTTGAGCGGCGCGGAGTCCGGGGAGGAGCCCGGTATGGACGGGGCGATGCCGGGCGCGCACGAGATGATGCCCGGTGCGGCCTCCGGCAACCCGCCCGGCCGCTGAGGGAGGCCCGCTCATGTTCGCGCGCATCATCGACGGCTCCATCAGAAACCGGCCCCTGATCCTCGTCGGCGCCCTGGCCGTCGTGGTGGCGGGCATCTTCTCTCTGGCCCGCACGCCAATCGACGCGATCCCCGACCTCTCCGATGTCCAGGTCATCATCCAGACGGAGTATCCGGGCCAGGCGCCGCGCATCGTGGAAGACCAGGTCACCTACCCGGTCGCTACCCAGATGCTGGCGGCGCCGTTCGCGCAGGTGGTGCGCGCGTACTCGTTCTTCGGAGTGTCGTTCGTGTACGTCATCTTCGAGGACGGAACCGACCTCTACTGGGCCAGAAGCCGGGTCCTGGAGTACCTGAACGCCCTTTCCGAGCAACTGCCGGCGGGCGTCACGCCCCGGCTCGGACCCGATGCCACCGGCGTCGGCTGGGCCTTCGTCTACGCGCTCCGGTCCGACCGCCACGACCTCGGGGAGCTGCGCGCGATCCAGGACTGGTTCCTCAGGTACGAGCTGACCGCGGTGCGCGGGGTCTCGGAGGTGGCCAGCGTGGGCGGCTTCGTGCGCCAGTACCAGATTACGGTCGACCCGAATCGCCTGCGCGCGTACGATCTGTCCATCTCCGCCATCCGCACCGCCATACAGGAGAGCAACAGCGATGTCGGGGGCGGCCTCATCGAGGTCGCCGAGCGGGAATTCATGATCCGGGGACTCGGCTACATTCAGTCGGTGGACGACATTCGCCGAATCGGTCTCGGCGTGAGCGCGGACGGGACGCCGATCCTGCTGGAGGACGTCGCGCGCGTCAGCCTGGGGCCGGAGGGCCGCCGCGGACTCGCCGAGTGGAACGGGGAAGGGGAGACCGTCGGCGGCATCGTCGTGGTGCGGTCCGGCGCGGACACGCGGCAGGTGATCCGGGATGTGAAGGACAGGCTGGCGGAAATCACGCCGGGCCTGCCGGACGGCGTGGAGATCGAGGTGGCGTACGACCGCACCGGCCTGATCGACCGGGCGGTGGGAAGCATCCGCATGAGCCTCGCGCAGCAGCTCGTAATCGTGGGCCTGGTGTGCCTCGTCTTCCTCTTTCACCTGCGCAGCGGACTGGTGGCCGTGATCGCGCTGCCCGTGGGAATCCTGATGGCCCTGATCGTGGTGCGGCTTCAGGGCCTCACGCTCAACATCATGTCCCTGGGCGGGATCGCGGTCGCGATCGGGACGATGGTCGACGCGGGGATCGTGATGGTCGAGAACGCCCACCGGCGCCTCGCCCAGGACGGTGGCCGAAGGCCGCACTGGGAGATTGTCGGCTCCGCTGCGCGTGAAGTGGGTCCGTCGCTGTTCCTGGCGCTGCTGGTGATCACGGTTTCGTTCATGCCGGTCTTCACCCTCGAAGCGCAGGAGGGGCGGCTGTTCAAGCCCCTTGCGTTCACCAAGACCTACGCGATGGCGGCGGCCGCGCTCCTGTCGGTGACGCTGGTTCCCGTTCTGGTGGGCTACTGGGTGCGAGGCAGGATTCGTCCGCCGACGCGCACCCCGGTGGGCCGGCTCCTGGCCCGGACGTATTGGCCGGTTCTGTCGCTGGCTCTGCGGTTTCGGACGTGGGTCCTGGCCGCTGCCGTGCTGGGGCTGGCGGCGACCGCCCTGCCGCTGTCGCGGCTGGGGTCGGAGTTCATGCCTCCGCTCTGGGAGGGCGACCTGCTTTACATGCCCACGACGCTCCCCGGGGTCTCGATCACCGAAGCGCGCGAGATCCTGCAGCAAACCGACCGGATCATCTACACCTTCCCCGAAGTCCAGCACGTCTTCGGCAAGGTCGGGCGGGCGGAAACGGCGACCGATCCCGCGCCCCTGTCCATGATCGAGACCACCATCGCCCTGAAGCCCCGCGACCAGTGGCGGTCCGGGATGACGCCCGAGCGCCTCATCGAGGAACTCGACGCCGCCCTGCAGATTCCAGGGCTGACCAACGCCTGGACCATGCCCATCCGGAGCCGGATCGACATGCTGTCAACCGGAATCCGCACGCCCGTCGGAGTCAAGATCGCCGGTCCCGATCTGGCCGAGCTGGAGAGGCTGGGGCGCGAGATCGAGGGGGTGCTGCGGGACGTTCCCGGGACCGCCAGCGTGTACGCGGACCGCGTGATGGGCGGCAACTACCTCGATTTCACCATCGATCGCGAGGCGATTGCCCGGCACGGACTCACGGTGAGAGACGTGCAGGAGGTGGTCCGGACGGCGATCGGCGGGATGAACGTCACGACGACGGTGGAAGGTCTCACGCGTCATCCGGTCAACCTGCGCTACAGCCGGGAACTGCGGGACGATCTGCCCGCGCTGCGCGCCGTCCTGGTGACGACCCCGCAGGGGCACCAGGTGCCGTTGGGACAGCTGGCGGGCATGGAGTACGTGGTCGGTCCCCCGAGCATCAAGAGCGAGGGGGCGAAGCCCAACGCCTGGGTGTACGTCGACCTGCGCGACGTGGACATGGGCGGATACGTGGAGTCCGCGCGTGAGGCGGTCGCGGCCGGGGTCGCGCTTCCGCCGGGATACACGATCGCGTGGAGCGGGCAGTACGAGTACCTCGAGCGCGCCCAGCGGCGCCTCATGTACGTGGTTCCGATGACCCTCCTCCTGATCTTCGTCCTGATCTACCTGACCAACAGATCCGTGACGGAGACCTGCCTGGTGCTGCTGGGCGTTCCGTTTGCCGTCGCCGGCTCGTTCTGGCTGCTGCAGGTGCTCAACTACGACCTCTCCATCGCCGTCTGGATCGGGATCATCGCGCTGGCGGGCCTCTATGCCGAAACCGCGATCGTGTTTCTGCTCTATCTGAACCTCTCGCTCAACGACTACCGCGACCGCGGCCTGCTGACCGATCGCGCGGCGCTTGCGCAGGCGATTCGGGCGGGATCCATCAAGCGGGTGCGCCCGATCATGATGACCATCGCAACCGATGTGCTGGGGCTGATGCCGATCATGTGGAGCGCGGGCGCGGGAGCCGACGTCATGAAGCGGATCGCGGCGCCTCTGGTGGGAGGGGTCGTGACGTCGGGCGCCGTGGTGCTTCTGCTCTTCCCGGTGGTCTACTACCTGTGGAAGGCGCGCGGGCTGCCGGAGGGGTCGGGAGACAGCGCTGTCGCGGCCTGACGCGTTCGCGCTGCCGTCGGGCGCGTCCCGGCCGACTCCACAGGGTTCGGTCGCGGGGATCCCGGGGTAGGCCCGCGACGGGTACGCCGATAATGTAGTGTTTCCGCAACTCTACCCGGGAACCCTCCTGTAGATGGCCGCACGAGACACGAAAGGCGACGCCACGAGGCGGCTCTCGCGCGTCACGGGCTGGATCATTCTCCCGCTGACGCTCGCGGCGTGCGCGGATTCTGCGCCGGCGGACTCGGAGTCCGGCACGATGGTGATCACGGGGATGGAGCAGACGGCCACGGGGACGGAGCAGACGGCTGTCCCCGGCGCCGAGGCGGGCGGGGCAACGGAGCAACCGGCGGAAGCGGGCACGGAACTCGCTGCAGGCCCCGGAGCCGAAGCAGACGCGGCGGCTGGCGCTCAGCCCCAGGCGGGTGCCGAGCAGCAGGCTATCCCAACCCAGGCGACCCTCGACTCGCTCGCTGTCCAACTGAGTGATATCACTGCGGCACAGCAGTTGATACTATCGCGCCTGGACGCGATGGAGCAGGACGGCGCAGCGGTTGTGGCCCAGGGCGACACCGCCGGCGCGGCCCTCGACCTGGACGAGGCGACCGAGGAAGTCCGGAGTCTCGGGGTGGGCATCTTCTGGTCGCTGGTCATCATCGTCGTCTTTCATTTCCTGATCCGGGCGCTGGCATGGATCCTCGAGACGCTGGCCGAACGGAGCGTCAGGCGCCGCCTCACATTCAAGTGGCTCATCCCCATCACGCGCATGGCGCTGTGGGGGATCGCGGCCTATCTGATCCTGCGCACCGTCTTCCGGGTGGACGCGCAGGGGCTTCTCGCCGCGAGCGCCGCGCTGGGCCTGGCGCTCGGCATCGCGGCGCAGGACCTGCTCAAGAACGTGTTCGGGGGCCTGATCGTCGTCTTCGACCAGCCCTTCCAGGTGGGCGACAAGATCTCGGTCGGGGGGACCTACGGGGAGGTCGTGTCGATCGGGCTGCGGTCGACGCGCATCGTGACCGCCGACGACAACCTGGTGACCGTGCCCAACTCCCAGGTCGTGGAGGAGCAGGTCGCCAACGCCAACGCCGGGCAGTTGAACTGCCAGGTCGTGACCGATCTCTACCTGCCCGGCCGCGTGGACGAACGCGGAGCCAGGGAGATCGCCTTCGAGGCCGCGGTCACCTCCCAGTACGTCTTCCTGAACAAACCCATCGTTGTGCTGGTGGGAGACGAGTTCCGCACCACCTTCGTCACGCGCGTGAGGGTGAAGGCCTACGTGCTGGATCCCCGCTTCGAGTTTCTGATGCAGAGCGACATCACCGAACGCGCCCGCGACGGTTTCCGCGCCGCGGGGCTCATGCCGGAACGCGACTGGTATCCGATGGTCGAACCCCCGGAGGCATCCGCCCCTGGTGAGTCGAGTGCGCGATGAGTGACGCCGCGCCCCGCATGGCCGGCGCCGCGCCGGGCGCATCCGGCGACTCCGACATCGTCGCCCGTATCTCCGCCGCGGTGCACGAGCCCTTCGCGGAGGTCTGGCGGCGCTACGAGGCGGACGTGTGGCTGCCCATCCGCCGTGTGCTGGTGGAGGCTGGTGTCGCGCACAGGCGGGCACTCGCCGCATTGGCCCGGCAGGGACCGGAGGATGCGAATGCCGGAGGTGGAGAGCGGGAAGCATCCGAAGCCCTGGCGCGGTATCGCGAGCTGGTCTCGGATGATGTAATCGAGCCCCTGCGGGTCGCCCTGGCCAGGCGCGCCTCGGCCACCGCGCTGGAGGAATCTCTCGCTTCGACCGCGGATCGCACGCGGGCGTCGCTGGTGGCACTGCCAGTCATGCTGGAGGCGCCGGCTCCCCGGTCGCCCGCCGCGCGCGTCTCCGGGGTCGGTACCATCCGCGCCATCAAGCGAGCCGCCGCGCGCGTGCTCGGTCCGGTGGTTTCGCGGGGCCGGGTGCGCCGCGTCGCGGTGGCCCGGCTGGCCCGGCAGCACCTCGACCAGGTGGTCCTTCGTGCTCAGGCGACCGCCTTCCGCCGGAGCCAGCACGACCGGGGCGAATGGCTCGGGCGCCTCGAGCGCGCCTGGGCCGACTGGGCGACCGCCGTGTTGCAGCCGGCCGTCCCGGCCGATGAGTTCCCGCCGCCCTTCGAGCCTGCCTCGGAGGAGGAACGGCGGCATGACGCCGAGACCCACCGCGCCGCCGGAGCGGCCCTGCAGGCCGAGCTGCAGGCGCTCGTCGACGAGGTCGAAAGGGCTGCCGGGAGCGCCTGGAGCGTCGACTTCGAGCAGCTGGAGGAGGCCCTGGCCGCCTCGGTGGCGGTAGCCGGCACCTTCGCGGCCGATCCGCCATCCAGTCGGCCGGGCCCCGGACGCCAGCGGGAGCTGGCCGTGCAATGGGATGCCTGGGTGGAGGGAGCGGCGGCCCGGCTGGAGTTGTACCGGGGTCTGGTATCGATGCGCCGTGACATCGAAGGGATTCTCGGCGAACTGCGTGGAGACTGGTCGCGTACCGTTCGCAAAGCCGATGCGGCGCTGGCCGAAGTCGCGGCCGAACTGGGCCGAAGCAGGGAGCGGGCCGCGGGTTTGTCAACCGGCGATGAGGACCTGGTATCGACTCTGGAGGCGGAGCGGCAACGCACCGATACGGCGCTTGAGCAGCTCCAGGGCGTGCTGCCGGAGCCCGACGCAATGTTCGAGATGCTGACTGCCACGGTAGAGGAGGCGATCCACGGTCTGGACGAGGTTCGGGAGCGGATGCCCGGGGCCCTGGCGCTTCACGACATTCCGGCGCCCGGAGATGCCCCGGGAAAACCGACAGCGGACCCCCGCACCGTGCGTCTGCGCGAGACCTTCCTCCACGGGTTCGATCTCCTGCGCCGCGAACGCATGCGGGCCGCGCCTTCGGCAATCCGCGAAGCCATGCATCGGATTCGCTCGGAGGTCGCCGAACTCCGGGAGGTGTCGGGATACGGCTACGAGGCCGCGATCGCGGAGGCGAAGGATCGGCGCGATCCCGACGCGCCACATCCCACCGTGCTGGTTGTCAACGGCCTTACCCGCGCCGGCAACAAGGCCGCGGATGCGCGCGAGCTGGTGCGCGCGGCCCAGTCGGCGGCGGAGCGCAGGGTCGCTGCCGAGCTCGGCAGCGGTTCGCGGCAACTGATCGAACAGGCGACCGCGGACCGGATGACGGCGGGCTATCTCGAGGCGCGCACGGTTCTGTCGGCCGGGCTCGCGCGTGCATGGAAGCGGATGCGGCGGCTGTCGGCCCAGGCCGCTGCCGCCACCGCGGCGGCCGTGTCATGGGCTCTGGGGTTGCTGCGGCCGCTCAGCGCGAGGATGGGCCTCGGTCCATCCGGCCGGGCCGTCGCCGATCGCCGCGAGGACAACCTCGCGTACACGGACGAGTACCCGCCCGCGCTCCCGGTCGTATACAGGCGACTCTTCTCGCTCGAGCCGCTCGCTGATGGCCGGTTGCTGGCGGGACGGGAAGACGCCCTGGCCGCGGTGGAGGTGGCCTGGGGCCGACGAACGACCGGGGAGCCGAGGTCCCTGGTCGTCATCGCATCGCCCGGCGCGGGCGTGACCAGTTTTCTGAACGTCGTGGCAAACCGCCTCTCCGAAGAAGCCTCGGGTGGTGTGCGGCGGACGTTCGCCACGCGTGTCCGGGCGGAAGCATCTCTCGCGGAGTGCCTGGCCGGATGGCTGGGCCTCGAGGAAGCGGGCGATCTCGACTCCCTCGCGGAGCGTGCCCTGAAGGCGCCGCCCAGGTCGATTCCCGGCTTCGTCATCCTGGAGGCGACGGAACATCTTCACATGCGCACGCCCGCGGGGAGCAGGCTGTTCGAGCGGCTGCTGACCTTCATGTCGCGCACCGAATCGAGGGTATTCTGGATCACGGCCATGACTTCGTCGGCGTGGCAACTGATCCAGAAGCGCGCGCCGGCCTTCGTGCACGACATCGAGCGGGTGCATCTGGGAGCACTGTCGCCCGAAGAGCTGAAGCAGGCCGTGCTGGCCCGGCACCGGCTGAGCGGTCTTCCCCTGCGCTTCGCCGAACCACATGACGGACGAGCGGCGCTGCGGCGCCGGACACGCCGGTTGCGGGGCGCGGAGAAGCAGGAACAACTCGTCGAGGCGGACTATTTCCAGCGCCTGCACCGCGCCTCTCAGGGGTCGGTTCGCCTGGCGCTCTTCCACTGGTTGCGGACGGCCGACTTCACCTCGACCCCGGGCAGCCTCCTCGTGCAACCGCTGAGCACGCTGGATTCGGGAATCGAGCACCTGGACCGGACCCGGAGCTTCGCCCTCAAGGCCATCCTCGACCACGGAACCCTGACCATAGACGAGTACTGTGATGTCGCGCGGACCGCGGGCCCCGAGAGCCTGCACATCCTCCGGTCACTGGAGGAGTGCCGCGTGATCGAGAGGGTGGAGGACGCGGCCGGGGAGGAGCCGGCCGCTGAGCAAGCGGCATGGAACAGCGCCGCCCGGTCCCGCTATCGCGTCCGCCCGCTCATGATCGGCCCGGTTTCGGCCCATCTCCGGTCAAGCAATATCCTGCACTGATGTGACGTCCTGGATGGCACCTGTCTCTCCTCCTTCGCCCAAGCCCTCCTCTTTCTCCCTCCAGAGGCACAACATCGCATAGCCCCAGTCGATGCGTTCGCCCGTCCACAGCGAGTCGCCGGTCCAGGCGTCGATGCCGTCCTGGCCGTGCCAGCGGCCCAGACCGAAGTCCTGCGCGGCGGGCGCCGAGGGGTCGCCGGGCACCAGGCCGCCGATGTCCGGGGAGGCGGGCACCACGGGCCGCCGAACGCCCAGGGGGTTGAGGAACCGCAGGGCTCCCGACCCGTCCATCTCCACCCGCCAGCCCCCTTCGTGGACCGCGCGGTGGTGGAAGGGACACAGGAGCACGAGGTTGTTCATCCCGGTCTCTCCACCCTCGGCCCATGGCGTGATGTGATGGGCGTGGGTGCGCGCGCGCGACTCGCATCCCGGGAAGCGGCACCCGCCGTCGCGGGCCTCGAGCGCCTTGCGCAGCCTCCAGCCCACCGTCCTCCTGCGGCGCCCGACATCGAGCACCGAGCCGTCGGCTGCCCGCGCGATGGGCACGACCCCGGCATCGCATGCGAGCCGGGCAGACGTTTCAGCTGAAACGCTCGAGCCCTCCTCGGTGACCAGAGGGGCTGGCACTTCCTGCTCGTGCTCCGCCGGCTTCCGATGCTCCTCTCCTTTGAACGAGTGGACCACGAGCTGCACCCGAGGCTGCACGCGCTCCTCGAGCCACAGCCCCAGCGCGTCGGCCCGGCGCTGTACCGCCGTCGTCTGGTGCTCGGTCCCGGCGCTGCGCTCGGCGCGGTAGAGCCGGGCTTCCGCCATCTCGAGCGCCTTGAGGAGCAGGGCGCCCACCTCGGGGCTGAGCCGGCCCCGCACTTCGTAGCTGCCGTCGTCGGTGACCCACACCGAGAGGCCGCGGCGCTCCGCCCGAGCTGCCTCGGAGGCGTCGCCCCGGTCCAGGCGGCGCCAATGCCGGACCATGCGTTCCACGTGCGCGGTGGTGCCGTGGCGCGCGAAGTCGAGAAGCTCGGCCTCGTTTTCCGGGTTGGCGATGCGGGTCAGGGCCCGCACCTTCGAGTACGAGATCTCTCCCCTGGCGAAGGCTTCGGGGATCAGGGCCAGGGAGGGCAGAGCCCGGGCCACGCGCACCTTCTCGCGGGCGGGACCGAGGGAGATGCCCGTGCGCCAGGAGAGCCAGTGAGCGCAGGAGCGGAATCCCTGCCAGCGTTCCTCGGCGTCGTAGACCTTCAGCAGGCAGAGGAGCCGGTAGGTGGCGGCCGTGATGTGGGCGCAGAGAAGGGCGATCTCGTCGCCGAGGGGATCGATGTCGGGGTTGAGCCCTGTGGAGATGGGCCTGACCGAAGCGGGCGCGGTTGGGACGAGCCCGCTCGTGGAGGGCTGGCCCGAGGTGGGAGGAGTGGGCGAAGGAGGAACCGGGGCAGGCGCGACTGGAGCGGCGGCGGTGGACATGGTCGTCTGATTCCGGGGGCTCCGGGATGATCGGTTACTGGCTCACCTCCCTATTACACCGATATTCGGATTTTGTTCGGTTTGATTCCACACCGGAAGGTCGGAAGTTGGCGCCCGGCGACTCGGGCGGCCGTCCGGCTGTTTTTCAGCGCGCCTCGTTCCCGAATCGGCCGTACCGCAGGAACAGCGCGGGAATGACGAACATGTTGAGGAAGGTCGATGTGATCAGGCCGCCGAGCACCACCACCGCGAGAGGAGCCTGAATCTCCCGCCCGGGCTCGCCGATGCCGAGCGCCAGCGGAATCAGCGCCAGGCCCGTGGTGAGCGCGGTCATCACGATCGGGCTCAGGCGCTCCGTCGACCCTCGCCGGATGGCGCCCGAGAGCGGAAACCCTTGCGCGCAGAGGTGCTGGTAACGGCTCACCAGCAGGATCCCGTTGCGCACTGCGATGCCGAACAGGGTGATGAAGCCGACAAGGGTGGCGACGTTGATGGTGCCGCCGATGAGCATCACCGTGGCGACACCGCCCGCGAGCGCCAGCGGCAGATTGGCCATGAGCATCACCGCCGTGCGGACGTTGCCGAAGGCCCGCAGCAGCACCAGAAAGATCGCCGCGATGGAGAAGAACGAGAGAACGGTGATGCTCCGGGTGGCCGCCTGTCCGCTCTCGAACTGTCCGCCGTACTGAAGGGAGTATCCCTGCGGCAGCGCCACGTCAGCCGCGACCCTCTCCTGCAGCTCCGTCACCGCGCCAACCACGTCGCGGCCGGCCACGTTGGCGCTGATCGCGATCTTTCTCTGGACGTTTTCGCGGCTGATGGTGTTGGGCCCCCGGGCCGGCACGATGGCTGCGAGCTGTGAGAGCGGAACGGTGGCGCCCGCCGGCGTCGACACGAGGGTGCTGCCGATGGCATCCGCGTCCGCGCGGTGCTCGTCGGCGTAGCGCACCACCAGGTCGAAGGCGCGCTGGCCCTCCCGGATCAGCGAGACCTCCTCTCCCTGGAACGCCACGTCCACTGCGGCCGTCAGCGAGCCCGGGGTGACGCCGTAGCGGGCCATGGCGCGGCGGTCGGCGCGGACCTGGAGTTGAGGCACGTCCGCCTGCCGTTCGACGGCGATGTCCACCAGCCCGGGGACCTGGCCGGCGACGGTCTCGATCTGCGCCGCGATGTCGCGCAGGGGTTGGAGATCCGGCCCGAACAGGTTCACCGCGATGGCGGCGCGTGTCCCGGAGAGCATGTGGTCGATGCGGTGGCCGATGGGCTGACCCACCGTGATGCTGGTGCCCGGAAACCCGGTCAGGTCGGCGCGCAGCTCCGCCAGGACGTCGTCCAGGTCGTGGTCGGCCAGGTCGAGGCGCGCGTCGATCTCGGAGGCGTTGGAGCCCTGTGCGTGCTCGTCCAGATCCGCCCGCCCGGTCCGCCGCGAGGTGGAAACCACCGCGGGATGGTCCAGCAGGCGCCGTTCCACCCGTGCCCCGATCGCGTCCGACTCGGCCAGCGAGGTGCCTGGAAGGCTGACCACCGAGATGGTCAGCGAGCCTTCCCGGAACGGGGGCAGGAACTCGCCCCCCAGCGAGGGAATCAGGGCCAGGGTGCCCAGCAGCAGCACACCCGCCCCCGCCACCACCACACCCGAGCGGCGCAGGGTCCGCTCCAGCAGGCTGCCGTAGACGCGCTGCACCCTGCGCAGCAGCCAGGGTTCCTGCTTCCTCGCCAGCGTGCGATCGCCGGACAGGAGCAGGGAACAGAGCACCGGGGTCACGGTGACCGCCACCAGCAGGGAGGCCAGGATGGCCACGATGTAGGCCTGGCCGAGCGGGCGCAGCATGCGGCCCTCCACCCCGGACAGGAAGAAGAGCGGCACGAACACGACCGTAATGATGATGGTCGCGTTGACGATGGGATCGCGCATTTCGCGCGCGGCGCCCCGGATCAGCGGCACCGTCGCCTGCCGCATGTTCTCTGGCTGCTGCCGGTTCTCGCGCAGCCTCCGGTAGGCGTTCTCCACGAAGATGATGGCGTCGTCGACGAGGGCGCCGATGGCGATCGCCATCCCCCCCAGGGTCATCGTGTTGATCGTGCCCCCGAGCAGGAGCAGGGCGATGACGGCCAGCGCGAGCGACAGGGGAATCGCCAGAACGGAGATGACGGTCGTGCGCAGGTTCCAGAGGAAGAGAAACAGGATGACGACGACGAGCACCGCCCCGTCGCGGAGCGCCTCGACCACGTTTTCCACCGCAAGCGAGATGAAGTCGGCCTGGCGGAAGATGGCCCGCGCGAACGAGACGCCCGCGGGAAGCTCGGCTTCGATGGCATCCAGTTCGGCGTCCACGCGCTCCGTGAGTTCCAGCGTGTTGGCGCCCGGCTGCTTCTGAATCGAGAGGATGACGGCCGGCTCGGCATTCACCGCGGCCGTCCCGAAGCGAATCTTCGGGCCGATGCGCACGTCGGCGACATCTTCGATCAGCACCGGCACGCCGTCGCGCACCGCGACGACCGTGAGGCCGATCTCCTCCAGACCGCGCGCGCGTCCGAGACCCCGGATCAGGACTTCCCGGCCTCCGGAGCGGTAGACTCCGCCCGACACGTTGCGGTTCGATGCGGCGGCGGCGGCGAGAATCTCGTCGAGCGCGATTCCGTACGCCCGCATCCGGCCGGGGTCGACCAGAATCTGGTACTGGCGTACTTCGCCCCCTATGGGAATCACCTGCGACACGCCCGGCACGGCCAGCAGCCGGCGCCGCACCGTCCAGTCCGCGGCCGTGCGGGCTTCCATGAGCTGCGCTTCCGGCGCGGTCATGCCGACCAGCAGGATCTCGCCCATGATCGAGCTGACCGGGGCCAGAACGGGAGCCGTCACGTCGTCGGGGAGCTGCGCGACCGCGAGCTGGAGTCGCTCGTTCACGATCTGGCGCGCGCGGAACAGGTCCGTGCCCCAGTCGAAGTCCACCCAGACGATGCTGATGCCCTGCGCCGAACTGGACCGCACCCGGCGTACGCCCGGGGCTCCGTTGACGGCGGTCTCGAGGGGGAAGGTCACCAGGCTCTCGACCTCTTCGGGCGCCAGGCCGTGGGCGTCCGTGAGCACCGTGACGGTGGGAGCGGTGAGATCCGGAAAGACATCGACGGGGAGGGTCGCCGCAACCCATCCCCCACCGGCGAGCGCAATCGCCGCGGCGCCGACGGTGAGCAGCCG
Source organism: Gemmatimonadota bacterium (assembly GCA_022826025.1). Classification (GTDB taxonomy): domain Bacteria; phylum Gemmatimonadota; class Gemmatimonadetes; order Longimicrobiales; family Gaopeijiaceae; genus BD2-11. The sequence goes on from JAJDVR010000137.1 coordinate 28,221, forward strand.
GTGGCGGAGCGAAGCGCCGACCACCGCGTCGAGGATGCCGGTCCGCTTCCACTCGGTGGGCGTCGAGGCCATCAGCCGGTATCCGTCAGTGGGTGTGCCCGTGGTCGGCGAGGTCGGCTTCGCCCAGCGACGCGAGGAACACCTGGTAGGCGCCGGCTGTGACCACCTTCTCGCCGACCGCCACGCCGGTGACGAGGGTCCAGGTGCCGTCGGAGGGGCCCGCCTCGACCACCCGTCGCTGGAAGCTCTCCCCGCCGACTTCGACGTAGACGACCCCGAGCCCGTCCTCGTCCTGGATCGCGGCGGACGGGACGGCGACGCCTGTGACCGGCTCTCCCGTGAACAGCCGTCCCTCGGCCAGCATGCCCACCTTGAGCCGGCCGTCCGGGTTGGCGATGGCGAAGCGCAGCGGCAGGGTGCGGGTATCGGGGTCGATGACGGTGCCGGCGGAGACCACCCGGTCGGTGGTGTAGGTCGCGTCCGCCCCCTCGACCGTGAACCAGGCCTCCCGCACTCCTCCCGCCCCCGCGGCCTCCCGTGCCGGCAGCCGGGCGATGAACCAGAGGGTCGCCGGATCGACGACCGTGAAGGCATGTGCGCCCGCCTCCACCTGTTCCCCGGGGGCGACATGGCGCTCCGAGAGGACCCCGCCGATGGGGCTCCGCAGCGCATAGAGGTGTGCGGCCTCATCGCCCTCAGGCGCCTGGATCCCGCCCACGGCCGCGAAGGCCGCGCGCGCCACCTCCAGTTCGTGCCGCGCCTCCAGCAGGCGGCGTTCCGGGATGGCCTCGGCGGCGAACAGCCGCTCCGCGCGCGCCGCCTCACGCTCGGCATGCGCCACCCGCACCTGCATGCGCGCGAAGGAATCGTCCAGGCTGGTGGGCGCGATCAGCGCGAGCGTCTGCCCCGCGGCGACCGCATCCCCGGGGGCGGGCGTGGGGCCCTGCACCACCACCAGCCCGGTGACCGGCACGGAGACGTGCGCGAGGCCGTCGGCGGGCGCGACGACCTCACCCGCCGCCGGAATCGAACGGGGGATGCTGCGCTCCTCCGCGGCCGTCACGCCGAAGGGCATCACCCACTGCTGCTCCTTCAGCAGCGTGATCAGGCCCGGGGACGCGACGTCCTCTTCCGGGACCAGGGCGTCGACGCTCTCGAAGACCTCCAGTTCGCCCACCGGGACCGGGTACTCCCGGCCAGCGACCGAGAGCGTGAAATCGGCGCGCCACATTCCCGCCACCGGCAGCACCGGGGCTGTCGTAAAGACGCCCGACCGGGCGGGCGAGGGCATCACGATCTCCTCGCGCGCCCCACCCGGCCCTTCCAGCGCCAGCGTCAGGCTGCCTTCCTCGACAGGCGACCAGTCCGCGAGCCAGGTGAGGTGGATCGCCCACACGTCGCCCTCCAGCCCGCGAACGTGCGGCGGATACTCGACGAAGAGCTCGAGGACGTCGGTCCAGTGGGTAACGACCGCACCCCCGGCAAAGGCCTGATCGGGCTCCGGCGGAAGATCGTCCGCGGCTGGACCGCAGCCGATGCACATGAGCCCGGCGACGATCCCGGACATCGGTGCAATGGCCGACCGTCCCACCGGCGCCGCTTCGACTCCCCTCATCATGATTCCTCCCCGGGGGCGCCACCCATGGCGCGCAGCAGGTTGTACCAGGCGATCCAGGCTTCCGCCCGGAGGGTGAGCGCGCTGAGCCGGGCATCCCTGAAGGCCCCCGTCGCGTCCAGGAACTCCACCAGCGTCATCTCGCCTTCATCGTACGCCACCCCGGCTGCCGAGAGTAGCACCTCGGCCTCGGCCATGATGCCGTCGCCCGTGACCTCCAGACGCTCACGCGCCACCGAGTATCGGTCGGACGCGTCCACCAGGTCGAGCTCGGCCTGGCGGCGGAGAAGGTCGAGGCCCGAGGTGGCCGCCGATTCGCGCGCGGCAGCTTCCTCCCGCGCGCCCCCGGCCCGGTCGAAGATCGGCAGGGGCAGGTCCACCCCGAGCGTCGCGCCCTTGAAGCCGTCGGCGTGCTCCTTGTACGCCAGACTCAGCGTCGGATCGGGCACCCACTCCAGGCTCGCGACCCGGTGCTGGGCCCGGGCCGCGTCCAGTTCCCGCGCGGCCGCCTCCAGATCGGGACGTCGGGAGAGGGCATCGAGGGCGGTCCCGGAGGCGATGGCGGGCGGAACGCCGATAATCGCATCCGCAGGTCCCAGCTCGTGCAGGGAAACTCCCGGAAGGACCAGGGAAGCCAGCAGCCTGCGGGCGGCGCGGGTGCGCAACTCCGCGTCCGCTTCATCCCTCTCGGCCTGAATCCGGCCCAGGCGCAGCCGACGGGTCTCGTATCCTGAAATGTCGCCCGCCTCGAAGCGCTGCTCCGCCGCGCGCGTGACGACGTAGATGATCTCCGCGGCCTGTCCGACGGTTCGCTCCGCCTCCTCCGCGAGCCAGGCGCGCACATAGGCCTCGCGGACGGCAAAGGCCAGCTGCAGCGAGTCGGCGCGAAACCGGGCGCCGGCCCCGGTGATGGTGTGGCGGACGGCTATGCCGCGGGCCACGGTGCGACCGGGCCACTCGATCCGCTGCATCAGCCCGGCGGTCGTTTCCCAGTAGTCTTCGCCCGAACGACTCAGATCCTCGCGCAGGAGCGAGAAGGCGGGGTTGGCGTAGCTGCGAGACTGGCGCGCCCGTCCCGCGATTCCCGCCGCCTCGGCCCGGGCGATGCGCAGCGCGGGACTGTTCTCGGCGAAAGCCTCCAGCGCTTCTGCAAGCGTGACCCGCGGCACGCCGTCCTGGCACTGCAGGGCGAGGGGCGCCGAGGCGAGAAGACCCGGCAAGAGCACCACACCGACCCGCGTCAATCGCATCTTGCCTCCCCGGGGAGTTCACCGCTCGGACCTCAGCAAGGATCATATGGCCTCGGGACGGACCGGCGAAACGGCGGGACCTCCGGCCGCCGGTGCGCCCCTATCCCCCCAGCGCCGCCCTGGCCGCGGCTGCCGCGGACGCCGCGTAGCCGCGCCCGAAGAGCCGGGCGTGCACCAGCAGCGGGTAAAGCTGGTACGCGGGCCGCCGTCGCAGGTAGCCCGACTGGAGGGGCCAGGCGTCGGCGTAGGCCTCGCGGAAGGCCCCGGAGAAGCCGCCGAACAGGTCGGCCATGGCCAGGTCCACCTCGCGGTGACCGACGTACACCGCCGGGTCGATGAGCACGGGTGCGCCGCCGCGGGCGAAGAGCACGTTGCCGGACCAGAGGTCGCCGTGGAGGAGGGAGGGGCCGTCGGCCGCCGCCGCCGGACCGAGGAGTTGGTCCGCGCGCTCCGCCACGGCCTCGACGACGGTCGCCTGGGCCGCCGATAGAGCGCCCCGCGCGCGCAACTCCCTCGCCAGCGGACGGATGCGGCGTTCCGCCCAGAAGCCGGCCCAGTCGCCGCTCCACCCGTTCGGCTGAGGCAGCGACCCGATCAGGTTGTCGCCGTGCCACCCGAAGCGCGCCTCCGTCCCTCCCGGGCCTGCATCGCGGTGCAGCGCGGCCAGCTCCCGGCCAAGCCGCATCCAGCCCGCTCTGCCGGCCCGGCCTTCCTCGATCCATTCGAGCAGCAGCCAGGCGACCTCGTCCCCGGGCCCGCTCGCGGCGATGACGGACGGCACCCGCACGGCGTCCGCGACCCTCAGCGCCGCCAGGCCCTCGGCCTCCACGCCGAAGAAGCGGTGATCCGCCCGCCGGTTCCACTTCAGGAAGAAGTCGCCCCGGGTGGTGCGAAGGGCGGTGCCCTGGTTGATGCAGCCGCCCCCGACGGGCCGGGCGCTCAGGACGTCGGTGGAATCCAGGCCGATCGCCCGACAGGCGCGCTCCACCGCGATTGCGGCCTGTCCCCGGCTCGGCTCCACCCCTGCAGGTCCCGCTTTCCGCCGGCTGCTGCGCCTACTCCTCGAGGTCGTCCGAGCTTCCTTCCCCCAGCGGGCTGCGGCTCTCCAGCACCTGCCGCAGCAGGCGGCCGGCGACGCGCAGAAGGAAGGCGTCCTCGTCCGCCATGCCCCGGACCGAGAGCCGGATGTCGGACGTGACATCGACCTGCGACCAGGTGTCGACTGCGTCCGCGGCGCGCTCGCGGCGGGAGTGGGAGCGAAGCTCATTCAGCACCCAGGACAGTTGATGCGCGA
>JAJDVR010000168.1 GCA_022826025.1 Gemmatimonadota bacterium
GACACGCAACTGCCGCCCAAGGCCACGCGCGGCTACATGGTGGAGTTGCTGCAGCGGCTCGAGGCCGAGACCACGAGGGGCGACACCGACGTGGGCAAGGTGCTGCTGGAAGTGGCCGGCGGCATCCGCCGGCGGGGTCTCGTGGTGCTGGTGTCGGACCTGTTGGACGACGCCGAGTCGGTGCTCCAGGGGCTGCGCCTGTTCCGCTTCAAGGGCAACGACGTGCTGGTCTTCCACGTGATGGACGAGACCGAGATGACGCTCCCGTTCTCCGGCAACACCCGGTTCGAGGACATCGAGGACCCGGGACTCCGGGTCACCGCCGATCCCAAGGCCATCCAGGCGGAGTACCGCCGGGTCGTGGCGAACCACATCGACACGCTGCGGTCGGGCTGTCACCAGTACGCCATCGACTACCAACTGGTGTCCACGGCCACGCCGCTGGACCAGGCTCTGGTGAGCTACCTGAGCTGGAGGAAGTAACCTGGCGTTCCTCTACCCGCTCTACCTCGTGGCCCTGGCGGCGGGCGTGATCCCGTTGGTGATCCACCTGCTCAACCGGCGGCAGCAGAAGCGCCTGCGCTTCCCCGCGGTGCGCTTCGTGCTCATCTCGCAACGGCGCGTGGCGCGCACCTACAACCTGCGCAACTGGCTCCTGCTGGCGGTGCGCACCCTGGCGGTGATCCTGCTGGCGCTGCTGCTGGCGCATCCCCTGTGGGAGACCGGGGTCGGTCTCGCTGCCCGCGGCGCGCCCCTCACCGCCGCCATCATCGTGGACAACTCGCTGAGCATGCAGGTGCGCGACGGCGGCGCCCCGTTCGACGAAGCCAAGAAAGCCGCCGCCCGCATCCTCGATGCGTTGGACGAAGGGGACCGCGCGGCGGTCATCGCCACCAATCCCGTCGGCTCGACAGCGGCGGCGCTCAAGGCGCCCGAGGAAGCGACGCTCAAGGACCTGCGGCCTCTGGCCGTCACCGCCGGCACCGCGGACCTCACGGGCGCGTTGCGCACCGCCTACGGACTCTTGCGCGGGGCCGGCGGGCAGAAGGCGCTCTGGGTGGTCACGGATCTCCGCGTAGCGGGCTGGGACCGGCTGTCCTTGCCGGCGGTGGGCGAGTACGACCCCACGGTGCCCGTGAAGATCGTTACCGTCGGCGCCGTCGAAACCCCGCCGAGCGCGACCATCAAGGAACTGGAGGCGCGCGCCGCGCAGGTGGCTCCGGGACTCGACATCGAGCTCGCCGCCACGGTGGTGAACTTCGGCGCCGGCGAAATCCCGGACGTCACCGCGCGCCTCACCATCGACGACAAGGTGCGCGACGAGAAGCAGGTGACGCTGGCGGAGGGCGCGGAGGCCACGGTGGGTTTCCGTTTCAATCTGGAGCGGCCGGGGAGCCATTCCGGCTACGTCTCGCTCCACGGCGACGGATTTTCGGGGAATCGGCGCCACTACTTCACCATCCATACCCGTGACCGCCTGAACGTGCTGCTGGTGGACGGAGACCCCCAGCGCGCCCTGGTGGCGAGCGAGACCTTCTTCCTGAGCCGCGCCCTCAATCCCACGGGCGACCTGGCGAACTCCGTGCTGCTGCCGGAGGTGATCCTTTCCGGGGCGCTGGAGCAGGTGGATCCCGAAGGCTACCAGGTCGTGGTGCTGGCCAACGTGCCGCACATGACCTTGGACCTGGCGAAACGGCTCGTGGCGTTCGTGGAGGGAGGCGGCGGCTTGCTGTTGGCCCTGGGCGACCGGGTGATTGCGCAGGAGTACAACACGCTCCTATCGCGCGGCCCCCTGGCAGTCCCGGGCGTCCCCCTGCCGGACCTGCGCGGTCTCGCGCCGCTCCTGCCCGGCATCCTGGGCGAACGGCGGCGGGTGCCCCTGGACCAGAACGTCGGCGTGGAACAAGTGGACACGTCCCATTCAGCGCTGGCGGCATTCGGCGACAGGCGTCTGCTGGATTCGCTGCGCTCGGCCAGGGTTTCCTCCTACTTCGAGTTGGTGACCCCGAATCTCGACAGCGAAGGTGTCCTCATGCGCCTCGGCAACGGGCAACCGCTGCTGGTCGAAAGGAAAGTGGGCAAGGGCCGGGTCCTGGTGCTCACCACGAGCGCCGACAGCGCCTGGAGCAACCTGCCGCTCAAGACCGCCTACGTGCCGCTGGTCCAGTCCCTGGTCTCGTACCTGGCGGGCGGCAGCCGTGGATCTGTGGACACGGGCATCACCGCGGGCGAGGCCAAGCAGTGGACCGTCGCACCCGTCCACGCGGGCATGGACCTCCGGGTCGTCGACCCCAGACGGTCGGAGAAGGCGGTGACGATCATGGCCGCCGACGGCAAGGCGGCCGGGGCCTTCGACGGCAATCACTTCGCGGGCATTTACCGGGTGGTGCCGCCGTCGGCCGACGTAGACGTGCCCGGGCTGTACGCGGTGAACCCGCCGGTGCTCGAATCGCGCCTCGAGCGCATGGGCGCCGAGGAACTGGAACGGAAGCTCGGACCGGTCAACCACGAGGTCATGGCGGCCGGCGCCCTGTCCGCGGGCGGCAGCCGCACCGATCTCGCGCTGGCCCTGGTGGTGTTGCTGATGGCGACCCTGCTGTTCGAGGGCTGGCTGGGGCAACGAAACTATGAATAGGCGACGGTTCCTGCAAGGTTTGCTGGGAACGGCGGCCGGCGCCGCCTGGGGCCTGCCGGAAAGACCCGTGGCCGCGCAATCTGCCGCGGCGGGGCAAGCCGGCCGCCGTATCCAGTTCGTCTTCGCGCAGGTACGCTACCGCGGCGGGGACTGGGACCCGCGCCCCCGCGCCACCACGCCCATGATGCAAGAGCTGATGCGCCGCACCAGCGTGGAGGCGGAGCGCGAGCGGCGGGTGGTCGGCCTCACGGACCCGGAGCTGTTCTCGTACCCGTTCCTCTACATGGCGGGGAAGTACGACTTCCAGCCGTTCTCCGAGGCAGAGGTGGGAAATCTGCGGCGCTTCCTCTCCTTCGGCGGCTTCCTGCTCGCCGACAACACCCTCGGACAACTGGGGTACGGCTTCGACCGGCGCTTCCGCGCGGAGATGAAACGCGTGTTCCCGGAGCAGGAGATCCGGAAGGTGCCCCTGACCCACGCGCTCTTGCGGAGCTACTACCTGATACGCAGGATCGGCGGCCGCGTCGCCACAAGCTCCTACCTGGAGGGGATACACCTCGGAGAGACCACGCCGGTGGTGTATTGCCACAACGACCTGGGCGGCGCCTGGGAACGCGACGGGCTGGGGCGCTGGAGCCACCCCTGCGTCCCCAACGGCGAGGAGCAGCGGCGCGACGCGTTCCATCTTGGCGTCAACATCATCCTCTACTCCATGACCGGCAACTACAAACAGGACCTGATCCACGTGCCGTTCATACGGCGGCGGTTGACGCAGTAGGACGGTATGGCGGGAATGTCGGACATCGTACTGGGCGGCGGGGTTCCGTGGTGGCTGACGGCCGTGCTGGCGCTGGCCGCGACGGGCTTCCTGGTGCATCAGTTCCGGTTCCTGAACCGGAGCCTGGGGCTCGGCAGGGCATCGCTGCTGACCCTCCTGCGGGGTCTGGTCTACGCGCTGCTGCTGCTGTTCCTCCTGGGGCCGGCGCGCACGGTGGAGGACCCCACCTCGCTGCGGCGCCCGCTGGTGGTGCTGCTGGATTCCTCAGAGAGCATGAAGCTCCCATCGGACGCGGGAGACGCCACCCGGCTGGACGCGGCCAAGGAGACTCTTGCGGCGTCGGGGCTCACTAGCGGGCTGGCCGGCAGCTACGACCTCAAGTTCTACGCGTATGACCGCGAGACGGCGCCCTTCGAGCCGGACGCCCTCGCCGAAGTGAGCGCCGCGGGCGGAGCCAGCCGCTTGTTTCACGCATTGGGGCAGGTGAGCGAAAACGAACCGGACGCGGCCGGGGTCGTGGTCGTGTCCGACGGCATCGTCAACCCGCCCGACGCCCTCGACGGGTTCACCGGCCACCCCCGGCCCGTCATGGCCATCGGCGTGGGCGAGACCGACGGCTTCAGGGACCTGCGCATCACCGGCCTGTCCACGCCGGAGATGGCTTTCCGCGGGCGCGCCACCGCCATCGAGTTCACCATCCAGGCCTTCGGCATGGCCGGGGTCCAGGTGCCCCTCTACTTCAACCTGGGCCGGAACCTGATCTCCACGCACCCCATCACCATCGACCGCGACGCCTACGAGAACCGCGTCACGCTGAACTACACGCCGCGGGAGCTGGGGACCCACGGCTTCACCCTGACGCTGCCCGAACAGGCGGACGAGAGCATCGCCCGCAACAACCGCAAGGCGTTCCGGATGGAGGTACGGCGGGACAAGCTCCGGGTGCTGACCCTGTCCGGATCGCCCTCGTGGAACTACCGATTCCTGCGCTTCGCGCTGAAGCAGGACCCGTTCCTGGAGTTGGTTTCGTTCGTCTTCCTGCGCACCCCCAGCGACGTGGTGGACGTGCGCGAGAACGAGATGAGCCTGATCCCCTTCCCCATCGACGAGATCTTCATCGAGGAACTGAAGAACTTCGACGTGCTGATTCTCGACGACTTCTCGCACCGCACCTACTTCAACCCGCTCTACTTCGAGAACATCCGCGACTTCGTGCGCGACGGCGGCGGCATCGCCATGCTCGGCGGCGCGCGCGCGTTCGACCGCGGCGGCTACCATCAGACGGCCCTCAGCACCGTGTTGCCGGTCAAGCTCGACGGGCGCGGCGCCTTCCGCACCGGCGTGGCAGCGCGTCCCGGCCTGACGCCTGCGGGCAGGGCGCACCCGCTCACGCGGGTCTTCGCCGACCCCGAGGCCAACGAAGAGGCATGGAGCACGCTGCCGCCGCTGACTACCCTCAACGAGGTGGCACAGGCCGACGGCGAGGTGCTGCTCTCGGCGGAGGTTCGCGGACGGCAGATGCCGCTGCTGACCGTGCGGCGCTACCACGACGGGCGTTCGCTGGCTTTCGCCAGCGACGATCTGTGGCGCTGGAACTTCGACGCGGTGGGACGCAACCAGAATCCGCAGCTCCACCTGAAACTGATCCGCAACAGCGTCCGCTGGCTCGCGCGGGAGCCGGCCTTCAACCAGGTGCAGATCCTCGCGGTAAGCGGCTCCCGGCAACCCGGAGAAAAGCACGAGTTCCGCATCCGGGTGTTGCGCGACGACCACACCCCGGCCAGGGACCCGGTGCTGCAGGTAGTGGCAACCGGGCCGGAGGGCGAACAGTCGCCGCTGGAAGCGTCACCCACCGATCAGCCCGGCGAGTACCGCGCCGAGTTCACGCCGCGCGTGGAAGGCTCCCACCGCATCGTCGCGCGGGCCGCGGCGGCGGGACAGCCCTTGGGAAGCGCCGCCCACAACTTCCTCGTGGCGCTGCCCTCGGAGGAGAACGACGACGGCCGGCCGCGGCCGGAGCTGCTGCAAACCGTGGCCGCGCGCAGCCAGGGGCTGTTCGTTCCCGCCGCCTCCCTGACCGACGCCCACTGGTCGGAGTTCGAGCGCTTGATGGAGCAGGCCGCGCCGTCCCGCATCGTGGCGCGCAGCCGCGTGGCCTTGTGGAACGAGCCGCTCCTGTTTGTGCTCGCGGTGCTGCTGCTGGGGGCGGAATGGTGGCTGCGGCGCACCTGGGGACTCGTGTAGACATGGAGCCGACGCCTCGAATCGTCATTCCCGCGGGCGGAAAGGACGCACAGGCATAGGAGCCATCCGCGGTTATGACGACACACGTTTTTTCCGGCAATCCCTTGGACCGGGGCGACGTGCAGCGCCGGGACGAGGACTGGCTCAGGCAGGCAGCGCGCGACCCCCGTTCCCGCTTCCTGCCCCTGTGGCAGCTCGACATCCTGCTGCGCAACGGCGACAGCGCGGAACTCGGATGGGTGAAGCCCGCGGACATCGAAAAGCTGGACGTTGACGTACCGCCGGTTTTCCTCGGCCTCACGGACGGTACCGCCCACTTTGCGTTGGACGTCTCCGCGGCC
>JAJDVR010000218.1 GCA_022826025.1 Gemmatimonadota bacterium
ATGAGGGTGTGTCCGCCAGCCCACACCTCGGGCCACGCCTTCGCCTGGCAGGCGGTGGGGGCGGCGAACTCGGCCTCGAACCAGGCGCGGACGGCGGGGTGGCGGAGCGCACGAAGCGGCATCGCCGCACCGTACACCACGGCCCCTCCCGGGTCCAATCGGGCGTGCTGGGCCGGCGACCGATGTGGGAGAATGGGAGCCACGCGGGCGGAGCGGGTCGAAGCTCCCGGAGGACAAGCTGATGAAGATCGTGGATGGACTGACCGAGGCGGTGGGCAACACGCCGCTCATCCGGCTCCGACGGGCGTCGGACCTCACCGGCTGCACCATCCTCGGCAAGGCGGAGTTCCTGAACCCGGGCGGCTCCGTCAAGGACCGCGCCGCCCTCTACATCATCCGCGACGCCGAGGATCGGGGCGCGCTCGAGCCGGGCGGCCTCATCGTCGAGGGCACCGCCGGCAACACCGGTATCGGCCTCGCCCTCGTCGGCAACGCGCGCGGTTACCGCACCCTCATCGTCATCCCGGAGACCCAGAGCCAGGAGAAGAAGGACATGCTGCGCCTGTGCGGCGCGACCCTCGAGGAGGTGCCCGCCGCCCCCTACCGGGACCCCCGGAACTACGTGCGCACGTCGGAGCGCCGTGCGAAGGAGCTCGCCGCGACCGAGCCGAACGGGGTCCTGTGGGCGAACCAGTGGGACAACACCGCGAACCGGGATGCCCACGTGCTCGGCACCGGTCCCGAGATCTGGGAGCAGACGGACGGAAAGGTGGACGGGTTCGTGTGCGCGATCGGGACCGGCGGGTCGCTCGCCGGGATCAGCATGGCCCTCAAGGAGCGCCGGCCCGACATCGTGACCGCCGCCGCCGACCCCATGGGGGCGGGCATGTACAGCTACTTCAAGACCGGGGAGATCCACGCCGAGGGAAGCTCCATCACCGAAGGCATCGGCCAGAGCCGGATCACCGCGAACATCGATGGCGCGCCCATCGACGAGGCGTACCAGATCCCGGACGAGGAGGCGGTGCCGGTGGTCTTCGAGCTGCTGAAGGAGGAGGGCCTGTGTCTCGGCGGGTCGTCCGGGATCAACGTCGCGGGGGCGATCCGGCTCGCGCGCGACCTCGGCCCCGGGCACACCATCGTGACCCTCCTCTGCGACAACGGCACCCGCTACCAGTCGAAGCTCTTCAACCCGGAGTTCCTCAAGGAAAAGGGCCTCCCGGTCCCCGACTGGCTCTGACCGCGTCCGGCGCGCCGGGCCCCCGGGCCGCCGCTCTCGGTTCCGGTCGCGCTCTCGGTGGCTCTGAGCTCGGCCGGCGCGCCGGGCACCTCGGCCCCCGCCGTCCGTCGCCAACGGAGTCAACCCATCCCCTGGGTTACCGAGTCAGGGACGCCAATGGTCGCGCCGGCCGTGGCGGACGTGAAGGACCTGGACGGTTGAGCCATCGATTGCGAAGAAGATGCGCCACGGCGTTCCCCGTCCGTACAGAAGCTGGCGGATGTCACGGTCGAAGGCGTCGCTCTCGGGCGCGAGGGCATGAGATTCCGGCCAAGTTTCCAATCCAAGAACGTTGTCCCGAAGGCCGTCAAGCCATGTGCGCGCATAATCCGGGTTCTCCGCCGCAATCCACTCATGCGCTTTCCGGATGTCGTCCTGAGCGGAAGGCGTGACGATGACGCGGTATCGCCTCACGTCCCGGCTGCGCCGAGCGTCTCGAAGAAGAGCGCCGCCTCCATGCCCTTCCCGTCACGGGCCTCATCGAGACCCTTGCCGATGGCGGAAACGGTCCGGGCGTGCTCGATCCGATCCTGGAAGTCCTGCCACGCTCCGGCGTCCATGACGACCAGCGCGGGCTTGCCATTCACGGTCAGGACGGAAGGCCGTCCGGTTTCCCGGAGTCGTGAAATGAACCGTGCGGTGTTGCGCTTGAACTCGGTAAGCGGACGGATGTCCTGGGTGATGTCCATCGCTGGCTCCGGCTATCGCATCTTTTGAAATGCGAATATAGTATCGTATTCACTGCTTATCATGCACGAAATTCAGCGCGGGGACCTCGCGCCCGGCCGCTTGCGCCGGGACCGAACGTCATTCGGGGCGGTGCTGGAGACCTTCGTTCACGGCGAGCTCCGCAAGCTCGCGAGCTGGGCCGCTGACCGGTGCGCGTTCTCGCGCTTCCGCGACAAGGAGCACAACGAGGTCGACATCGTCATCGAGGACGGGCGCGGACGGGTTGGCAGCGAGCAAGCTCGGTGCGTCCGCGAGCGTTGAAGAGGTTCCGCGCCGGCAGTGGCCTCAAGAGCCGGCAGCTTCTCGGAGCCGGATGACGAAGGCGTCGTGGTCCGGGCTGTCAATGCCGGCGCGTACCGTTTCGAGCGCCCCGGCAACGTCGCCATCGAGCAGGGCGCGGACGCCGATTCGCAAACCCGGGAAGACCTTGCTGTGGACCACGCCGGCATCGTCGGGGAGCAGCGGGCGATATTCGTCGTCAACGAGCTCGAATCCGTCGATGCGCTCGTCCAGGGTGCGCCAGACCAGGTATTCGCGCACCCCGTTGCGCCGATAGACATTGAGCTTGTCGTGCAGATCATGGGAAGCGCTGCTGGCCGCGATCTCCACGATCAGCTCGGGCGCCCCTTCAATGTAGTCGTCGTCACTGATGCGCGACTGGCCACCGGACTCCGCTCTGATGAGGAGGGCAGCGTCCGGCTGGAATTCGTTGTCGAGGTCCAGTCGCACCGTGGCGTTGTCCAGCGGCAGGATGCCGGGCGTGAACGCGGCGTACGTGCTGAGGAGGCCATGGACGGCGGATTGCGGACCTCCATGACTGGTGGCGCGGGCGGGTGATGCCACGTAGACGACACCCTCGATCAGCTCCGCTTTCTTGATGTCCGGCCGGGTGGCGTAGCGGCGTTCGAACTCGCAACGCGTGAGGCGGTCGCCGCTCTCCAGGCACCGCGCGGGCAGAGGCCCCCGTCTCGGGCGCTCGGGTGGCAGCGGAAGTGTGGTCGCTTCGGTCACGTTTCCACGGTCTGAAGTCCGTCGGGCCAATCGTGCCACAACCGGCTCACGATGTGGTGGCGCCCTGAATCAATCGATCGTGTGACGTTCCTGTCCGCCGGAGCCGACCCCGGATCTTCACCTCATCGGGGCATGTTCAACTTCGGCGGCGACGGCGTACGGCGCGCACTTCCTCTACGGTGAGCTCCTGTGCCTCGTCTTCGCCAAGCTGCTCGTCTCCGTCCGTGTTGCCGGCAACCGCGATGCGGGCGTCACGGGTGAAGAATTCCCGCGCCCCCTGCCGGGTGGTGCCGAGAGCGGCGCCGATCTGCTCCCAGGTCGCCCCCGTGGCTCGCGCGGACGCAATCCGGCCCCGGCAGAGGCGTTCAAGCTCGATCTCGCCACGAGCCAACTCGCGTAGCGCATCGAGCGGGTCGTCCGGCAACTCATGTGCAGCGATTGTCGCCATGGCATCAGGCTAGCACGGCGGGCGAAGCGGCGAGTTCCGGAGAGTCGCGTCAGGAGCCTTGAGTCGGCCGACGTCGAAGAGGCAGAGATTCGCAAGCAGATGTCTGATCGAGGCGTCCAACATTCGCAGCGGGGGCATTGCGGGATGCCACGTTCGGCGGAACGTCGGCATTGCATGCATGACGTAGCGGCCTGTCCGTAGCCGTTGCTCATCCGCGTGGTTAGACTGCGAACCGGTGTTCCAATGCTGAATCGCCGGCTCGGGAGGCGGCGCTCATGACGAAAGAGATGACACTTGCCGAGATCAAGTCGGAGTTCGACTCGGAATGGGTTCTCATAGGCGATCCGATGACGGACGAAGCACTCAACATCCTGGAAGGCAGGGTGCTGTGCCACAGCAAGGATCGCGATGAGGTCTATCGCAAGGCGGTGTCACTCCGTCCCAAACGGTCGGCCATCGTCTATACAGGTCAGATCCCTGAGGGCACAGCGGTGGTTCTGTGAATTTTCCGTTCGATCCCGATCGGGGTCTCATTGTCGTTCAGGCCGAGCTGTACGGTCCCTCGGGAAGCATCGTGCTGCGCTTGGCGGTGGATACCGGGGCTACGGGAACGATGATCAACGCCGCACCGCTCGCGATCGCAGGGTACGACGCTTCTTTGGCTCCAGACCGCATCCAGGTCACGACCGGAAGCGGGGTGGAATACACGCCTCGTCTCCCAGTCAGTCGAATCACAGCGCTGGGGCATGAGCAGACCGACTTCCCGGTGTTGGTGCATACGCTTCCTCCGAGTGCAAGTATTGACGGCCTTCTGGGCCTGGATTACATGCGGAATCGAGTGTTGAACGTTGATTTTCGGTCTGCCACCGTCTCGTTGACGTAATACGTCCCGTGGAAGGATCGTTCTCCAACCGGCTCCCGGTCCCGTCCCTGTTGCGTTGAGCCCAACCGGAGTTGACACCGATGCGTGAACCCGACCTCCCTTTCACCCGCGAGGAGTATGCGGCGCGGCTCGCGAGGACGTGGGCGGCGATGGACGCGGCGGGGGTCGAGCTGCTCGTCGCGGCCGATCCGTCGAACATGGCGTGGCTCACCGGATACGACGGCTGGTCGTTCTACGTTCCCCAGGGCGTGCTCGTCCCGCCCGCCGGAGAGCCGGTCTGGTGGGGGCGCGGCCAGGACGAGGCCGGGGCGCTCCGGACGGTGTACATGGCCCGCGACAACGTCGTCGCGTACCCCGACCACTACGTCCAGACCACCGAGCGGCACCCGATGGAGCACCTCGCGTCCGTCATCTCCGAGCGCGGTTTCGGACGG
>JAJDVR010000193.1 GCA_022826025.1 Gemmatimonadota bacterium
TGATGCGGGTCCGTAGGGGCCGAACGAGGGTGTTCGGGAGTCCTCACCGGGGTGTCCGCCTTCCTCCGCGGGAGGTGTCCGCGACCTCAACGGGGGTGTCCGGGGCTTCAACGGAGGTGTTCGGAACCTCGACGGGGGTGCAAAGTTGGTGCACGGGGGTGCCGTTTCCGTCGATTCTCGCCCTTTTTGGGGTCGATGAGGCCCTTTTGGGGCCATTCCGGGCCGCTCGGTCAAGAAAAGTGTTGCGCTTCCCGACCTGACACCACGCTCTGGAGGAGATTTCCATGTATCGACCCACACCCAACCTCCTGTTCGTCCCCGCGATGGCGCTGGTGGTGTTTTCCTGCCAACCTGCTTCTGACGAACCTGCGGCAGCGATCACCCCAACAGTGCTCGATGTCGTCCTGGACGCCAGCGGTGGTGTGAGCCTCGACGAAGAAGCGCACCTCCAGGCTCTGGAGCGTGGTGGCGCAGTCCGTCTCCGATTGCTTCGGAACGGGGAGACGATTCTAGTGGTGGATGGATCTACCATGGACGAAGCGCTGGAAAAAGTATACACCAGTGCGATCACGGAACTCGGCAACTTCATGGCAACTTACGCGAAGGAGGCAACGCCAGCAGAACTCGAAGCGCTTGGTGCCGAATGGCGCTCGGCCCTTGAGGCATTCCCGGACCCTGACGAGATCGCGGCCATGTCCGCCGAAGACCGTCAGGCGTTGATCGACCAGCTTCGCGCGGAGAAGAGGAAATGATAATCACATCTCACAAGTTGTCGGACGATGTTCTGGCCGTGCTGTTGTTCCCCTTCTTGATACTAGCCATTACGGCCCGCCTGCCCCGCTCATTCCGAGAGAGGATATCTCGCCGCGTCTTGGGAGCTACTCTTGAAGAGTGGGGTCAGATCCCGGCGGCAGCGAAGGCTTCGATCAGGCGCAACGACTGGGTTACGGCCACCATGTTCATCTGCTTCAGTACCGTGTTGGCGTGGTTGGCAATGTTCCTTGTCAGCGGGAATACGGGGATTCTGGTGGCTGCGGTCGGCGGGTGCCTGGTGGCGGCGGGCATACATATCCGTCGTCGCCGCCGCGTTCTTCGGGTACTCGGCCGTGCGTCGCTCCTGGTGCTGACGCCGGCTATGGCTGCGATTCTGTCCACAACGCATCCTGCTTCCGGCTCGGTGGTTGGTTCACGTTCGCTTGGCGAAACGGCGGAGGAGGTCGAGTACGCTCCCGATTCTACCTACATGGTGGTCGGTTCGTTCGGCGAGATGTTGGCAACCGTTTGCGATGTGGGATTGGCGACCAATCAAGAATGTCAACGGGTAAAGAGATTCCGGGCCTGCTTGACTCCTGCGCCGACCATATGGAGGCATGCGACGACGGGGAAGGAGCGGCAGAGGCCCGACGGAAGGCCGACAATTTGGGTGCCGCGTCGGATGCTGTTTGGGAGTTTGTCAGTTGCATCGCACGCAACCCGCTGTTTGTGGGGGGGTGTGTCCAGACCCTCTGGCAACGGTTGAATGAGATCTTTGGGCCTGTTGAGGAGGAGGCGGTGGCCGCGGGAGCCTTAAGGGCCGCGCCGGACTTGGGGACGCGCATTTGACGGACCCTGCCGTGGGTGGCCTGATGGCCTAAAGGTGCGGTCGCGTCAGTGCTGTCGCATCAGGGCGTCCTAACCGCCACCGCCTGTGCGGAAGTCGAAACCCTCGGGATTGAGGAGGTCCCCGAGAAAGTGTTGGTGGCACTCCCTGCGACCGATGCGTCCGGCCCAAGGGGTGATCGATTTCGAGACTTGGCTCAGGTATCTGGAAGGAGCCCTCGTCAGCCGCGAGCTCTAATCGCGCAGACTCGCCTATCCACATGACAGTGGCTGATTCCAGCCCGGCGGACCGTCGGCGAAACGCGCCCGGCGGTCCCCGGAACCGTCTGCCCCCGAACCGCGAGTACGAGCAGGCACCCCGCCGCATGTCCGATCAGACCCCGGTGCCCGCCCTCCGGTCCGCCCGATACGCAGCCCATTCCTGCACGAGCCGCCGTCGCCGCTCGAAAGGCCCGAACGCATCCGTGCGCATGTAACGCGGCTTCGACCCTGTTATTCGGACCACGTGCACCACAGCGCGGCCTCGTGCTCGTGCGCCGTCTCCGTCCGGCTTGCTGGCACCGTCCACACGCGTGCATCTTCATCGATCTCGCTCCACACCGCCCCCCGAACCTCGCCGCCCCGAGCCGCCGTCAACCGCAAGCTCGGCGCGCTCGGGTGGCGATCCGCTCGCCCTTGCAGCTCCATACGTCCGAAAGGGCCACGCAGAACGGAGCCTCGGGGATGTGATATGTAAAGAGAACACGACAATGTGTAAAGCAAACACTACAGTGCGGCCGGGTAAGCGAGGCGCCCGACGCCGATGCATCGCCGCTCGAATGCCGCGGGGGTATTGTCCTCGGGCTGCCGGCGGGCGGAGGAAGTACCCGTGAGCCCATCCGATCGCCATTCCACCGGCGCCGGGAGAGCCGATACGCTCGTCTTCGAGCTCCCCAACGACCTCGCCTCGATCGAGGGAGCGGTGGACCATGCAGTCGAACACTGCGGGCCCGCCGGCCTCGACCGCCGCCTCCTTCTGTTCAACTTCCGGGTGGGCCTCACCGAGGCGATCTCCAACGCGATCCTCTACGGGAATGCGGACGACCCCGGCAAGCGGGTCCGGGTGGAGCTGACGGCTGCGCCCGGCGAGGTCCGCGTGCGCGTGTCCGACCAGGGGGAGGGATTCGACCCCGAGGCGGTCCCGGATCCCCGGTTGCCCGAGAATCTGGTCCTGCCGTATGGCCGCGGCGTCTTCCTGATGCGGGCGCTGATGGACGAAGTGCGCTTCAACCGGAGAGGCAACGCCGTGACCCTCGTTTTGCGCGAGCCACCGGATGCGGCGGTGCCGGACCGGGGTCTCCCGCGACCGGTCGCCGAGGCGTTGGAGGACTTTCGCACGGGGCTGGAGATCGAGGTGCGCGCCTGGGAGGTCGTGGAGGGGCGGAGGGTTCCGG
This sequence comes from Gemmatimonadota bacterium, assembly GCA_022826025.1. Classification (GTDB taxonomy): domain Bacteria; phylum Gemmatimonadota; class Gemmatimonadetes; order Longimicrobiales; family Gaopeijiaceae; genus BD2-11. The sequence goes on from JAJDVR010000193.1 coordinate 3,033, forward strand.
TGCATCCTGCCGGGCTGGATGGGCCTCCGGGTGTCGGCGGTCACCGCTTCCCGGTGCGGTTGGGGGCCGGTCGCGTACTCGAAGTGGAGGTGGCGGGGCAGGGACCCGGCAGCTCCCTGGCGGGGATCCTGCGGAGCTGGCTGGAGCGCACCGCGTCTCTGGCCGGGGAGGTGGAGCGGGGCCGCGCGGCGCTGGCAACCGTGCTGGAGGCGAACCGCACCATGCGCGAGGACATAGCGCGCGAACGCGTCTCCCGCGAGATGGAGCTGGCCCACGACCTGCAGCTCAAGCTGCTGCCCCCGATCCCGCGGGTCGCGGGCGTCGAGGCGGCGGCCCGCGTGGTGCCGGCGACCTCGGTGGGGGGCGACTTCTACCAGGTCATCCAGCTTTCAGGCGGCAGGGTGGGCGTGATGATCGGAGACGTGTCGGGCCACGGCTTTCCGGCCGCACTCATCATGGCCCTGGTCATGAGCGCGGCGGCGATCTACGCCGAACAGGGCGCCGCCCCCGCGGCCGTGCTGCAATACGTGGACCGCGCGATCGGCGACGAACTCGAATCCACCGAGATGTACCTGTCGCTCTGCTACTGCGTCCTTTCACCGGAAACGCCAGAAATCGCCTACTCGAATGCCGGCCATCCGCACGCCTTCGTCGTCGAATCCGGCGGGGTGGCCAGGCGGCTCTTCGCGACCGACCCGCCGATGGGGATCGGCAAGGCGCCCTACGCCCAGTCCTCGGTGGATTGGAGGCCCGGGGAGGACGTCCTGCTGCTCTTCACCGACGGATTGTCCGACACTCTGGCGCACGCGGGCAGGAACAGCGGCGAAGATCTGGTGCTGCGGACGGTGGCAGCCCGCCACCGGCGCGGTCCCGACGAGATCCTGGAGGCGCTCTTCGAGCTGTGCCGGCGCGCGACCCCGTCGATCCCGTCGGACGACCGAACCGCAGTGGTCCTGCGCACCCGATGAGGGCGGGAAGCAGCGGCCGCGGCCGTCCGAAGCGTTCCCTCGGTCAGAATTTCCTGGTGGACCCGAACCTGCGCCGCAAGATCGCGGCCGCGGCCGGTGCCGGAGAGGGGGAGCCGGTGCTCGAGATCGGGGCGGGACGGGGCGCGCTTACCGATTGCCTGGTCCGGACCGGCGCGGCGCTCACCGCCGTGGAGCTGGACGACGAGTTCGCTGCGGAGCTGGCGGAGCGCCATGGCCACGACCCGCGCGTCCGGATCGTGCACGGCGACATTCTCTCTCTGGACCTCCCGCAGCTCACGGCGGACTGGGCAGCCACGCGGGTCCTGGGGAACATCCCCTACAACATCACCACGCCGATCATCTTCAAGCTGCTCCGCTTCCCCTTCCCGGCGGACATCGTGCTGACGGTGCAGGCGGAGGTGGCCGCCCGCATCCTGGCCGGGCCCGGCTCCCGCACCTACGGGGCGCTGACGGTCGGCGTCGCGGTGCACGCGGCCGCTTCCCGGGTGTGCAAGGTGCCGCGCGGGGCCTTCCGCCCGGTTCCCAGGGTCGATTCGGTGGCGCTCCGGATCACGCCGCACTCCCCGCAGCCGATCGACGCGGAGGCCGCCCGGCGGGTCCGCACCCTTACCCGCGCCGCCTTCTCGTGGCGCCGCAAGCAGCTGGGGAATATCCTGCACCGGCACCCGGACCTCCGCTGCCCCTCGCCCGCGGTCGAGCGGGCGCTGGAGGAACGCTCGCTTCCGCCGGCCGTGCGCCCCGAGCAGCTGTCCCCGGACGATTTCATCGCCCTGAGCCGTGCCCTGCCACTGGCGGTTGGGCCGCCGTCCCCTTGAGTCTTTTCCAATACGGAGATGAGCCTGAACCGGGGGAGGTGCGAGAAGGTGAGGCCGGAGCCCGGAGCAGGTGGCAGTTGATGGAGTTTGATTATCTCCTTGGACGTGGGAGAGAGGCAACCGGCGAGCCGGAGGATGG
>JAJDVR010000178.1 GCA_022826025.1 Gemmatimonadota bacterium
ATGGACATCAAGATCGAGGGGCTCGATCTGGCGATCATGCAGGAGGCGCTGGGAAGGGCGCGCGCGGCGCGCCACCGCATCCTCGACGCCATGAATCACGCCATTCCCACGGCGCGCACCGACCTGTCTCAGTATGCCCCACGCATCATCTCGATCTCGATCAACCCTGAGAAGATCGGTGAGATCATTGGCCCTAAAGGAAAGACCATCAGGGCGATACAAGATGAGACCGGAGCAAAGATCGACATCGAGGACTCCGGGGTAGTGAAGATCGCCGCCGTCTCGGGTGAGGCCGGCGTACGCGCCCGCGAGATGATCGAAGCCATCGCCCAGGAGCCCGAGGTGGGACGCATCTACGAAGGTCCGGTCAAGAACACGACCACCTTCGGGGCCTTCATCGAGATCTTCCCGGGCACCGAGGGGCTCTGCCACATCTCGGAGCTGGCCGAGGGCCGTGTCGGCAAAACCGAGGACGTCCTCAAGGTCGGGGAGATGGCGCGGGTCAAATTGCTCGCGATCGACGAGAAGGGCCGGCTGCGTCTCTCCAGGCGCGCGGCGCTTGCCGACAACACCCGGCACGGCAAGTCGTCTCGGGCCCGCCGGTGACACCTGCCCGGTACCGCCGATCCCTGCGGTCCACCGGGCCAGTCGCGTCGGCTCCTGCCGCCCCGCCCACGACCCGGAACCGGGACCGCATGGCGGTCACCACGCTCGGGTCCGGCATCCAGGTACTGAGCGAATCCATTCCCGGGGTCCGCTCCGCGGCGGTCGGCGTCTGGGTCCCACAGGGTTCGGCGCACGAAGGCGAGGACGTTCTGGGGGCGAGCCATCTGCTGGAGCACATGGTTTTCAGGGGAACGCAACACCGTTCACGCGAACAGATCGCGCTCGCCCTCGAGAGTCTGGGTGGTTCCCTGGACGCTTTCACAAGCCGGGAACACACGAGCTTCCAGGCCCGCGTGCTGGATGAACATCTGCCGCAGGCGCTCGATGTGCTTGCGGACCTGGTGCTCTTCCCCACGCTCCTCGACAAGGACCTGAGACTTGAGCGGCGGGTCGTGCTCGAAGAGATCTCCACGATCGAGGATACTCCCGAGGACTTCGCCTTCGAGTTGCACAGCCAGCATCTGTGGGACCGTCATCCCTACGGGGCATCCATTCTCGGCACCCGCGACACCGTGTCGGCGATCGGGAGAGATACCCTGTGCGATCTGCACCGCGGGCGCTATGGCGCGCGAGGCATGGTCGTTGCCGCCACCGGCAACGTGGCGCACGATCAGGTGGTGGAGCTGGCCGCGCACTACTTCCGGCGCGTAGCGGACGGTGTTCCCGCGACCCCGATCCCCGAACCGAGGCCGGTGGAGGGAAGGGAGGTTCATGTCCGGCGGGAGACGGCTCAGACCCACATTGTGGCCGGAACCGTCACCCCTCCCCGGGCCGACCGCAGGCGATACGCCCTGGTGCTGCTCGCGGCGGCAATGGGGGGCGGCATGAGTTCCCGGCTGTTCCGGCGCATTCGCGAAGAACTGGGCCTGGCCTACTCGGTGTATACCTTCCAGTCCTTCTATTCGCGCGCCGGGATTTCCGGCATCTACGCGGGCACTCGTCACGACGCGGCCGGCCAGGTCATCGATGCCATCAGGGAAGAGCTGGCGGCCCTGGCCCGTGACGGTCTCCCTCGCAACGATCTCGTCCAGATCAAGAGTCAGGTCAAGGGGCAGATCATGCTCTCGCTGGAGAGCCCCGGCACCCGGTTGTACCGGCTGGCGGGGTTCGCCCTGCACCAGGAGCCCTTCACAACGCTGGACGAACTCCTGTCACGCATCGATCGCGTGACGGAAGCGGAGGTCGCCGAATGCGCGGCCCGGTTCTTTCATCCCGACCGTCAGTGCCTGCTTCGTCTGGGACCTTGAAGCCACGGCGGACGCGCGCAGCCCGCGAACGAACTCCCCCCGGCATTCGAGCCGCGATGCCAAGCCCATGCTGATCGGAGTTCCCGCCGAGATCAAGACGCACGAATACCGGGTCGCGCTGGTCCCGGCGGGCGTGGAAGCCCTGACCCGGGCCGGCCATCAAGTGCTCATCGAGAAGGGCGCAGGCCTGGCAAGCGGCTTCACCGACGATTTCTACCAGCGCGCGGGCGCGGAAGTGGTGGAGGGCGCGGGCGAGCTCTGGGCGCGCGCCGCGATGATCGTGAAGGTGAAGGAACCTCTCGCCGAGGAGTGGCCCCACATGCGCGAGGGGCAGATCGTCTTCACCTATTTTCACTTAGCGGCATCCGAAGCTCTCACCCGGGCGGTCATGGAGTCCGGCACGGTGGCCATCGCATACGAGACGGTAGCCACCGACAAGGGTGCGCTGCCCCTGCTTACGCCGATGAGCGAGGTGGCCGGGAGAATGGCCGTGCAGGAGGGCGTCCGGTACCTGACGCGCCCCTCCGGCGGCAGCGGAATCCTCATCGGGGGGGTTCCCGGGGTCATGCCCGGCAAGGTGCTGATTCTCGGGGGCGGCGTGGTGGGTACCCAGGCGGCGAAGGTGGCTGCGGGGCTGGGGGCGCGCGTCTCCATTCTGGACACGTCGCTTCCCCGGCTCCGTCATCTGGCGGATGTGATGCCCAGGGGCGTCCGTCCCCTCTACTCCACGCGCTACGCGGTGCGCAAGCAGTTGCGTGATTCGGACCTCATCATCGGGGCGGTGCTCCTGCCGGGTGCGCGGACGCCGTTCCTGGTTTTCGAGGAGGATCTCGAAACCATGCGCCCCGGCTCGGTGATCGCGGACGTGTCCGTAGATCAGGGCGGGTGTGTGGAGACCATCCGGCCGACCACGCACGAAGCTCCCACCTACGTCGTCAGCGGCGTGATTCATTACGGTGTGACCAACATCCCGGGCAGCGTACCTCGAACGAGCACGCTGGCGCTGACCAACGCCACGCTGCCCTATGTCCTGGAGCTGGCGGACGGAGGCTGGAGAGATGCCTGTCGCCGCAATCCGGCCCTTGCCCGCGGTGTCAACGTGGTTCGGGGCGAGGTCGTTCACGCCGCGGTTGCGGATGCGTTCGGCCTGCGGTCGATGCCCCTGAGCAGCTGTTTCTGACCCGTGTCGAGAGGTGGCCACTCTTCGCCCCCCTTTGAAGCAGGCTCCGAATCTTGCTCCGGACCACGCCACAACTTAAGATGCGGGCACTTCCCGGGGATTGGCCAGAGGCTGCTGGCCCCTTGGGTATGAATCTCATCAATCCATTGTAAGTAAAAGAGTTAGAGTGCTTTCTGCCAGTTGGTTCAAGCCGCGCCGCAGCCTCGTTCCCGTCCACGACATCGCAGTGGACCTGGGAACTGCGAATACGCTCGTGTACGTCCGGGGCGACGGGGTTGTGGTGAACGAGCCCTGCGTGGTCGCTGTGGAGAAGACATCGCGCAAGATCCTCGGGATCGGCCTCGACGCCAAGCGCATGCTCGGACGCACGCCGGAAGACATTGAGGCGATTCGCCCTCTGAAGGACGGCGTAATCGCGGATGTCGACATCACCGAAATGATGTTGCGCCACTTCCTCAAACGGGTCACGTCCCGGCGCATGTTCCGAATGAAGCCCCGCGTGGTCGTGGGCGTTCCTTCCGGCATCACCGAACTCGAGCGGCGGGCGGTCCGCTCGTCGGCACTGATGGCGGGCGCGAAGTCCGTGTACATGGTGGTGGAGCCGGTCGCAGCCGCAGTGGGCATGGGTCTCCCCATCGAGTCACCGACCGGAAATATGGTGATCGACATCGGAGGCGGCACCACCGAGATCGCCGTGATCTGTCTTTCGGGCGTCGTCGCCAACTCCTCGATCCGCGTGGGCGGCGACAAGATCGATCACGCGATCGAAGACTCCATGCGCAGGCATTACAAACTGCTCATCGGAGAATCCACCGCCGAAATGATCAAGATCCAGATCGGTTCCGCCTTCGATACCGGCGAGGAACAGGAAATGGACGTCAAGGGTCGCGATCTCGTCAGCGGAATGCCCAAGATGATCCGTATCGGCTCTTCGGAGGTTCGCGAGTGGATTCAGGAGCCCATCAGGTCCATCGTTGACGCGGTACGGCGCGCGCTCGAGTCGACGCCCCCGGAGCTTTCCGCGGACATCGTGGACAGAGGCCTCCTGATGACCGGTGGTGGCGCGATGATCCAGGGGCTTGACCAGCTGATCACATTCGAGACCAACCTGACCGTGCATGTTGACGAAGATCCTCTGACCTGCGTTGTGCGCGGGGCGGGCCGGATTCTGGAGGATCTGCACACGTTTCGTAAGATCCTGACGGCTTGACCGCTGATCGTCGACCAGTTTACGGAGTGGTCGAGGCAGCAGCGCAAGCCTTGAGCCCGACGGGTGGGGTTGATGCGGGAATACGGCGGTGCGAGCGGTAACGGACTGCGGACACAGTTCCTTCTGGCGACCGCCTGCCTGCTGGCCGGCCTGTTCTTCTACCTGATTCCCACGGGGCCCCAGCAGAATATCGCGTCCGGCATTCGCCTGACTCTGCTGCGTCCGTTCGTGGACATCCGGAGCGCGCTGTCCGCGGCCGGGTCGAGGAGCCGCGAGGCGGACATGCTCCGTGCACAGGTGGACTCCCTGCGCGCCTGGGTTGCCAACAATGCGCCGGCGATAGAGGAGAACCGGCGCCTTCGAGTCCTGATTGGACTGGCGCCCCTGGTGGAACGGTCGTATCGCGCGGTGAGCGTGCATCGGCCGGGAAACCTGGGCTCCCAGAGTACGATCGTGCTCGACCTTGGTTACGAGCAGGGTGTTCAGGGGTTGTCCCCGATCATCACCGCCGATGGGCTCGCCGGCAGGGTTCTGGAAGCTCACCCGTCGCTTTCGATCGGCATGGACTGGTCGCACCCGGACTTCCGGGCTTCGGTCATGTCGGAGGACGGTGAGCTGTATGGCATCGTCGCTCCGGAACCGGCCGCGTTCGGGGGAGCCGAACGACTCATTCTGACCGGCATCCCGTATTTCAACGTCCTGGCGGACGGCACGCTGCTGGTTACCAGCGGCCGTGGCGGTGTCTTTCCGCGCGGCGTGCCCGTGGGGCGGGTCGGCGGGCTGGCCGAGGTCGAAGAAGGATGGCACCGGAGCTACTGGGTGTACCCAACAGTACATCCGGCTTCCGTTACGCACGCGCTGGTCGGCGTTTCCGATGCGGCCGGACCGGGCGACGAAACGGACCTGTCCAGCTTGTTCCCGAGAGCAATGTCACCGATCCCGGACTCCACTGACGAGGCCGCGCCGGGTGGCGCGCCTGATGCCGATGGCCGTGGTTGAGCGTCCGCTCACTCGCTCCCCGCGCCTCGGAATCGGGTCGGGCGTGGTCGTTGCAGTCACCCTGATTCTGGTCTTCCTCCATTTCGTTCTTCGGCTCGGCCTGGGGATGGGTGCCGAGGCTCCCGATCTGCTGACGGTCGCGCTCCTGCTCCACGTTCGCAGGGTCCGATTCGGGACTGCGGCGTGCGTCGGCTTCACCCTGGGCATGCTCGAAGACGCGTTCACGCTCGTGGCCTTCGGCGCAAACACCATCGCGATGACCGTAGTGGGCATTCTGGGTGTGCAGACCAGGGCGTTCTTCGTGCCTATCGCATCGCTTTCCTTTCACATCATCTATTTTGTCACCGGCAAGTGGCTGCGTGACTTCATTCACTGGATCCTGCAGCAGGCCGCCGGTGTTACGAGCGGGTTCATCGAACCGATGATTCTCACTGCGGTTCCGGCCGCGCTCTATGCCGCTCTGGTGGGCGTGCTCGTCGTGAAGCTCATCGGTCCCCTCAGCGAGGGCGAGTCATGAATCAGTTCCAGATTTCCAATCCACAGGCGCCGCAGCGCGCTCGCATCGCCATCGTCGGACTTATAGCGCTCTTCGCCGTTCTCACCGTCGCCTTCTTCCGCCTCCAGGTGCTCGAAGCCAACACATACGAGCTTCGCTCGGAATCGAACCGACTCCGGCCGTTTCCCATAGAAGCCGCCCGCGGCGCCGTTTTCGATCGCGACGGGCGGGTCGTTGCGAGCAGCGTTCCAGGCTATTCGGTGCATGTGTTCCCCTCCCCTGCTTCCGGGGTCATGGAGGCCACGCTCGAGCGCCTGCAGTCGTACCTCGATCTGGACGATGAGAGGATCGAACTGCTGCTCGAACGCGCCCGGCGCGAACCCTACCAACCGCTCCTGGTGGACGGCGACGCCGATTTCGACCTCGTCTCCGCGCTCGAGGAGCACCGTGCGGAGTTGCCGAACGTGGTGGTCCGGATGGATCCCAAACGCCAGTACCAGGCTGCGCGCGCGGTTTCCCACCTCATCGGGTATGTAGGCGAAGTCACTGCGGAGGAATTGGAGCAGGAACGGTATTCGGAGTACTCGCGCGGCATGACGGTGGGCAAGGAGGGGGTGGAGCGGCAATATGAAGCCCGGCTTCAGGGGAAGCGGGGCTTGCGCTATTCGGAGGTGGATGCGCTGGGCCGGGTCGTCAGCTCTCCTTTCGGACAGGTCGTGCAGGCACCCGAGCCCGGGGTGGACATGCAACTGAATCTCGACCTCGATCTGATGGAGTGGATCCATCACATCTTCCCCGACTCCATGCGCGGCGCGGCAGTGGTGCTGGATGCCGAAGACGGTGGCGTACTCGCGCTGTATTCGGCTCCTACCTTCGACCCCAACAGCTTCGTGGGGGGGATCGAGCCCGACGAGTGGGCGTCCCTCAACAGCGACCCCGACCAGCCGCTCTTCAATCGCGCGGTCGTCGGACGCTACGCCCCGGGGTCCACGTGGAAGCTCGCGGTCGCGGCCATCGGGCTGCAGCTCGGCCTGGTGGAGGCGCACGAACACATGCCGCGGGGCTGCACAGGAGGGATGTTCGTCGGCAACCGCAGGTTCGGCTGCTGGGAGGAAGCCGGTCACGGAGCTCTCAATCTCGTGGAGGCCATCCAGCACTCCTGCAACGTGTACTTCTACCAGCTGGGCCTCAGGATCGGGCTGGAGCGTCTTCTGGCCAATGCGAACGAGATGGGCTTCGCGCGCCAGTGCGGCATCGACCTGCCCGGTGAATCACCGGGGGTGTTTCCGAGCAGCCTGGGCTTCTGGGAGGAGCGCTTCGGGTATCGCGCGCAGGAAACGGAGGTACTGTCCCTCGCGATCGGCCAGGGCCCCAACGACCAGACTCCCTTGGGGATCGCCCAGTTCTACCTCGCCATGGCGCGGGGCGGGCAGGCTCCCGCGCCACGCATCCTGCGGGGGGAAGAGGCGAGCGAAACCTGGGACATCGGCATTGCACCGGAGCACGGCGAGGTTCTGATGGAGGGGCTCAAGCGGGTCTTCATGCCGGGCGGCACGGGGTATCTGTCCTCGGTCGAGCACTGGGAACTCATGGGCAAATCGGGCACCGCCCAGAACGCACAGGATCCGGACCGCAGCCACGCGTGGTTCGCGGCGCTGGCGGGCCCCCGGGGGGAGCAGCCGGAGATCGTCGTGGTCGTGCTGGTGGAGCTGGGAGAGAGCGGATCCATCGTGGCGGCCCCGCTCGCCGCCAAGTCCGCGGACTACTTCCTGCGCAAGCGGTACGGCATCCCCACCGACACCATACAGACGCTGCGCGAACACCTCCTGACGGGCACGCCTGCTCCGTGGGCGATCTGGTGACTCCATCCGACGCCGCGGAACTCACACCATGAGGGCCCTGTTTTCACGGTGGGCCCTCGACAGCGGCTTCGTCCTCGCCCTGCTCGCCCTTTCCGCCTTCGGCGTGGCGATGATCTATTCGACGGGCCAGCTGAACGTTCCCAGCCCTGTCGTCGAAGGCGTCTGGATCCGGCAGCTGGTCTGGTTCGTGTTCGGGCTGACGGCCTTCACCATCATCAGCCGGATCTCCAGCAACTGGATCGAGTGGATTGCGGTGCCCGCCTACGTGCTGGCGGTAGTGTTGCTGGCCGTCACGCTGGTCGTAGGTACCGGCCGTGGCACCGCGGCCGGGGTGACCAGCTTTCTCCAGTTCGGCGGCTTTCAGTTCCAGCCGGCGGAAGTCGCCAAGATTGCGACCATCCTGGCCCTGGCACGCCTGATGGCGTCCCGCAGGGAAGCGACCGGGCATGGCTCCCGCCGATCATGGCAGTTGACCGACGTGATCGGGCCATGCGCGCTGGTGGGGCTTCCTCTTCTCCTGGTCCTGCTACAGCCGGATCTGGGAACCGCGATGGCCTTTGTGGGCATCCTGATGGCGGTGCTCTTCTGGTCGGGAATCCCGCTGACCTACCTGTTCCTGCTGGTGAGCCCGGCTATCGCGCTCGTCGTCTCTTTCAACACGTGGCTGTTCTCGGCGTACATGGTGGCGCTGATCGGGCTTCTCTATCTGCGCCGCTCCCGCCTCTACACCTTCGAGTACGTGGCGGTGCTCGTGTTCAATCTGGCCGTGGGCACGGTCGCCCGGATTCTCTGGGACTCGCTGGCCCCCTACCAGCAGAACAGGGTGCTGGTGTTTCTCGATCCTGGTCTTGATCCGCAGCAGGCGGGTTACCACCTCGTCCAGTCGAAGGTCGCCATTGGCAGCGGAGGGCTGACCGGCAAGGGGTTTACGCTGGGCACCCAGAAGCGGTTCAACTTCCTGCCCGAGCAGCACACCGATTTCATCTTCGCAGTGATCGGCGAGGAGTTCGGCTTCGTGGGAACGGTGCTGGTCCTCTCCGGCTTCGCCTATGTCCTGTTCCGGCTCGTCCGCATGGCGACCGAAACCGGCAGTCACTTTGCAAGCTTCGTGCTCTTCGGTATCTTCGGCGCCTGGATTACGCACGTCTTCGTAAACACCGGAATGACTGTCGGGCTGGTGCCGGTCACCGGCATTCCTCTTCCGTTCATCAGCTACGGGGGCTCCTTTCTGCTGATGTGCTGGGTGGCTGCGGCGCTCGCCGTGCGCGCCGCCCGGCAGAACTGAACAAGCCATGGCCTGGTTCAACAAGCCCAAGAAGCCGTTGCGCGCCCAGGATCGCCGGGATGTCCCGAGCGACGTCTTCAGGAAGTGTCCGGGATGCAGCGCCATCCTGTACCGCGAAAAGCTCACGCAGAACCTCTCCGTGTGCCCGGAGTGCGGGTTTCACTTCAGGTTCGAGGCTTCGGACTATCTGCGTCTCCTGATGGACGAAGATTCCTTCAGCGAGGCGCACGCCGGCCTGGCCAGCGCCGACCCCCTGGGCTTCGTCGACTCCAAACCCTACACCGCCCGGGTGCAGGTGGCCGAGCAGCGCGCGGGACGACAGGAAGCCATGGTGGTGGGTGCGGGCAAACTGGACGGCATCCCGGTGTCGCTGGCGGTGATGGACTTTTCCTTCATCGGAGGGTCGATGGGATCGGTGGTGGGGGAAAAGCTGGCCCGAATCATCGACAGGTCCCTGCGCGAGCACGTCCCGCTGGTCGTCGTGAGCGCCTCCGGCGGAGCCCGCATGCAGGAAGGGATCCTGTCGCTGATGCAGATGGCGAAGACGGCAACATTGCTGGCGAGGCTGCACGAGGCCGGCCTGCCCCACATATCCATCCTCACCAACCCCACAGCGGGCGGGGTCACCGCGTCCTACGCCATGCTGGGCGACGTCAACCTCGCGGAACCCGACGCCTTCATCGGGTTTGCCGGACCTCGCGTGATCGAGGAGACGATCCGGCAGGAGCTTCCGGACGGGTTTCAGCGATCCGAATTCCTTCTTGAGCACGGCATGCTCGACTGCGTCGTGCCGCGCAAGGAATTGAAGGCCACAGTGGCACTTCTGCTGCGGCACATGTGGGCGGGGTGGAAGCCCCAGGGCTGAAGCCCTCCGGCGCCGCTCCACAGCCGCTGGAGAATACGGCGTTGAAGGCCGGGGCGCCTGCGGTGCACGAACCGTTTCCGCGACTGGGGCATGGCGTCCAGTGGGGTCTCGAACGGACCCGGTCACTGCTCGCGACCCTGGGGCGGCCACAGCTCGCCTACCCGTCGATCCACATCGGCGGAACCAACGGGAAGGGGTCGGTGGCGGCGATATGCGCCAGGGTGCTGAGGGAGGCCGGCCTGCGCACCGGGCTCTACACATCACCCCACCTGTGCGATTTCCGCGAGCGCATCCAGGTCGACGGCCGTCCGATCGAACGCGAGACCATGACGCGGGTGGCGGCCGACCTGCACGTCGCCGTAGACCGGATCGGGCCCACCTTCTTCGAAGCGACCACCGCCCTGGCGTTCGGGGTCTTCGCCGACCGGGAAGTCGACATCGCCGTGGTAGAGGTCGGGCTGGGCGGACGTCTCGACGCGACCAACGTGATCGTCCCGTTGGTGACCTGCATCACCAACGTCTCGCTCGACCACGCGGACTACCTGGGCCCCACGGTCGAGGATATTGCCCGCGAGAAGGCCGGGATCATGAAGCCGGGCATTCCCATTCATACGAGCGAGACGGACGGGCGCGTGCTGCGAATTCTGAGGGATCGGGCAACGCGGGCCGAGACTCCCTTCTTCGTGCTGGATCCACTGAGGGATCTGCGAGACCTGGAACTCTCGACGTCGCGCACGAGCTTTCGCATGTCCTCCGACGCCTGGGGTGACCTCGAACTCTCGGTGCCGTTGGCGGGAGGGCACCAGGCGACCAACGCGGCGCTGGCGGCGCGGGCGCTCGAATCGCTTCCAGAGAAACTGCGACCCACTCGACGGGCTGTCGTGCGGGGCCTGGCAGAGGTGAGTTGGCCGGGTCGGGTGCAGCTGGTGAGCCAGAGCGGCGTAACCTGGGTCTTCGACGTAGCTCACAACGTCGCCGGGATGGAGACGCTCGCCACCACCTTGCGGTCACTCGGTCTTCCGCGGCCGATCGTGGTTCTCGCGGGCATCCTGGGGGACAAGGATTGGGGAGGCATGCTTCCGGGTCTCCTCGCGGTCGTCGACGCAACGGTCCTGACCCAGCCCCCGTCCGCGCCCGGCGAACGAAGGTGGAACCCCGGGCAGGTCGCGGCCGCGCTCGCACCACGGTTCACGCTCGAGGTGGAGGCTGACTTCGGCAGCGCTCTGGCCAGAGTGGCTGAACGGGCGGAGGGCGGCACGGCAGTGGTCACGGGATCGTGCCACACGGTCGGCAGCGCCCTCGACGAGCTTTGCATCCAGCCGTTCCCAACATCTTTCCGGGTTTGACGCGTCGAGCGGAGCGCATAGATTCGCCGCCATGCCAAAAGGGAAAGCCTTCCCCAGACTTCCGGGCTTTCGGGACTTTGCCCCCGAGGCCCTGGCCGAGCGGGAGCACGTGTTCAGAAGCTGGCGCAGCATGGCGCGTCGCTACGGCTTCCAGGAATACGACGGCCCCCCGCTGGAACCGCTGGAACTCTACCGGGAAAAGAGCGGCGACGAAATCGTCGGGCAGCTGTACGCATTTGTCGACAAGGGTGGGCGTGAGGTATCACTGCGCCCTGAAATGACGCCGTCACTCGCGCGCATGCTCGGCGAACGGAGCCGGGCCATGGCGAAGCCCATCCGCTGGTTCTCGATCCCGCAGCTCTTTCGCTACGAGCGGCAGCAGCGGGGGCGTCTGCGGGAGCACTTCCAGTGGAACGTCGACATCCTCGGTGAGGCCGGGACGGGCGCGGATGCGGAAGTCCTGGCGGTAGCGGTCGACGCTCTGCGGGCGCTGGGCCTGGGATCGGACGATTTCCTGGCCCGGGTCTCGGATCGCCGCCTGCTGTCTGCGATTCTCGACGCGCTGGGCGTGCCGGGAGACCGGATCGCCGCAACCTACATCGACATAGACAAGTACGAACGGGTGGGCCCGGACCTGACGCGCGCCCGGCTGCTCGAGTCCGCCGGGCTGGCCCCCCGGGCCGTGGATGCACTTCTGGAGATCCTGGACGGATCCGGGCTCGATGTGGTCGAAGACCTGCTTGGCGAACGTGATGCCTTGGGCGCAAGCCTCGCCGAACTGCGCCGCTACGAGGCGGACCTGACGGCGATGGGGCTTGGTCCATTCCTTCGCTTCGACCTGCGCATCGTGCGCGGGCTGGCGTATTACACCGGCATCGTCTTCGAACTCTTCGATCGCAGGGGTGAAATGCGCGCCATCTGCGGGGGAGGCCGCTATGACCAGCTACTCGAGCGCGTCGGCGGCGAACCTCTTCCGGCGGTGGGGTTCGGGATGGGGGATGTGGTGCTCACCGAATTGCTGCGCGATCGGGGACTGCTCCCGCGGGCGACTCCGTCGATGGACTGGTTCATCGCCAGCGTGTCGCCGGCGCAGCGTCTGCTGGGACGGGAAATCGCCCATGTCCTGCGGGAGGCTGGTTCAACCGTCGCCTATGCCCTGGAGCAACGTCCCGTGCGCAAGCAGCTCGCCATGGCCGCCCGGCAAGGGGCGCGCAAGGTCATACTTCTGGGGCCGGAAGAGACGGCGAGAGGGGTGGCCGTGATCCGCGACATGGCGCAAGGCAGCCAGCAGGAGATCTCGCTGGCCGACCTGCGCCGGGGCAGGCCGACACCATGACCACTCGCCGGGAACGCCGGCAACAGCCGCGAGCTCTCCTCTGGGCTGTGGCGTGCCTGGGCGCCGGAGCCTGTTCTCCCGACCGCCCACCCGAGGTGAGGGAGGACGCGGCACCCGCTTTGGCGCCGCGGGCGGCACGTTCGTCATTCGGTGCCGACGATGCCGAGGCGATTCCCCTCGTCCTCTTCGATGCAGTACCGGATCCGGTTCTGGACCGCCGCCTCACCCTGCATCTGCTCGCCCCGGAGCCGGGCGGGCGCGCGCAATTCAGCCGAACCCTGCGGGACCTGCTGCCCGAACGGGCCGCCCGCGATTCGACTCTGGTTGCGATTCGGGCGATCGTCTACCACGCGGCGGTACCGTCGGGAGCGAAGGAAGGGAATCTGGTGCCCGTGGCCTGGGGGGAATGGATTCCTCTGGAGGGCTGGTACGGCGAAGTGCGAACAGGTCGGGGCACCGGGCACCGGGTCTACTTCTACCATGGAGCGCCCCCGGAATGGTAGCCGATGGCAACAAGGGGGTGCGCAGGGACATGGCCCGCGCCGTGCGCCGGCTCAACATCCTCGAGTACTGCATTCTGGCGGCGGCGGCGGCAATGTCCCTGGGCGGGGGCGCCCTGGTGGCGCTGCTCCTGAACGAGTTGACGGGCGCGCCCTTCCGGGTATCGTGGTTCGTCTCCTCGCTCTTGCTCTTCAGTGTTCCCGGATTCTTCGTATTCCGCAGAGAGAGCAGACGCGACCCTTCCCGCGGCGCCGCGGGCCACCCCCAGGACCAGACAAATGGCTGATGACAAGCGGCTGACGCCCCGTAGCGACAACTTCTCGACCTGGTACAACGATGTCGTTCAGCGCGCCGAACTGGCCGATTACTCGCCAGTGCGCGGATGTATGGTGATCCGTCCCTGGGGATACGCGATCTGGGAGCTGATGCAGCAGGGACTGGACGGTCTCTTCAAGGAAACCGGCCACGAGAACGCCTACTTCCCCCTGCTCATTCCGATGAGCTTCATCGAGCGCGAGAAGGAGCACGTTGAGGGCTTCAAGCCGGAGCTCGCGGTCGTGAGCCACGCCGGCGGCAAGGAGCTCGATGAGCCCTATGTCGTGCGGCCCACCTCCGAGACCATCATCTACTCGATGTACGCCAAGTGGGTGCAGAGCTACCGCGACCTGCCCCTGCTGCTGAACCAGTGGTGCAACGTGATGCGCTGGGAGCTGCGCACCCGGCTCTTTCTGCGCACTTCGGAGTTCCTCTGGCAGGAGGGACACACCGCACACGCGACGCGGGAGGAAGCCGAGGAGGAGGCGCGGCGCATGCTGGGGGTGTACCGCAGGTTCCAGGAGGACTGGATCGCAATGCCACCGGTCAGCGGGCTCAAGAGCGAATCGGAGAAGTTCGCGGGCGCGGTGCGAAGCTATTCCGTGGAGGCGCTGATGCAGGACAATCGCGCGCTCCAGGCGGGAACCTCCCACTTCCTGGGACAGAACTTCTCGCGCCAGTTCGGCCTCACCTTCCAGAGCGAGGCGGGGCGCGAGGAGTACGCCTGGAATACCTCCTGGGGAGTATCCACGCGCATGGTCGGGGGCATGGTGATGACCCACGGCGATGACAACGGCATCGTGGTGCCGCCACGGATCGCTCCGGCTCAGGTGGTGGTCGTGCCCATCTGGCGCACGGACGCGCAGCGCGTACTGGTGCTGGAAGCGGCGGACCGCTTCCGCGACCAGCTCGTCTCGGCAGGGGTGCGCGTGCGCATCGACGCCCGCGACCACCTCAACCCCGGGGCCAAGTTCTACGAGTGGGAACGCAAGGGCGTCCCTTTTCGCGCCGAAATCGGGCCGCGTGATGTGGCGAAGGGGCAGGTGGTGCTGGCCCGG
Source organism: Gemmatimonadota bacterium (assembly GCA_022826025.1). Lineage (GTDB taxonomy): Bacteria > Gemmatimonadota > Gemmatimonadetes > Longimicrobiales > Gaopeijiaceae > BD2-11. Next base: position 14,367 of record JAJDVR010000178.1, read on the forward strand.
CGGCTGCCGTTCCAGGACGGGAAGCGCAAGCGCTTCCTGTCGCATGAAGAAGCCCTGGCCACCCTGCCGGCGCTTCTCGACGCATTCCACGAAGACCTGCTCGAGGACGCACGCGCGCGCCGGGAAGCCAACTCCCACCGGGGGATCTCGGATCTCGGCGAGCTCAAGGAGATCCTGGATACGAAGGGTGGACTGGTGTACACCGGATGGAGCGGCGACCCCGAAGTGGAGGAGAGGGTCAAGCAGGCGACCAGGGCCACGATCCGGGTCATCCCCGACGACGAGTTCGCGTCGTCCAGTCGGCCATCGCGGTGCATCGGCGGCGGAGTTGCTGAAATGGAGGTGGCGTGGGCGCGGGCATATTGAGGTGACTCCGCTGGCTCGCTCGGACGGCGTGCTCCGCTGCGGACCGTTCGCCCTCGACGACATCGCCGCTCGCTTCGGGACCCCCCTTTACCTCTACGATGGAGCCTTGCTGGAAGACAGGTATCGCACCTTCGAAGCCGCCTTCCGGGGTGCCCGCCTGCTCGTGGCGTATTCGGTCAAGGCCAACGGAAACCTGGCGCTCCTCAACCGTCTGGCCCGTCTCGGTTCCGGCGCCGACATCGTGAGCGGGGGAGAGCTGGCGCGCGCTCTCGAGGCAGGGATTCCGGCAAAGCGGATCGTCTTCGCCGGCGCAGGCAAGAGCGAGGAGGAGCTGGGCGCCGGGCTCGAGGCCGGAATCTACGGTTTCAATGTGGAGAGCCGTGAAGAGCTGCGCCTGCTCGAACGAATCGCCGTCCGGCGGGGTGTGCAGGCCCGCATCGCGCTGCGTGTGAACCTGGACATCACCTCGCCCACGCCTCACGAGTACACGCGAACGGGACACGCCGGCACCAAATTCGGCGTTCCCGCCGACGAAATCATGGACCTTTACCGATGGGCGGCCTCCCGGGCCGCGCTGAGGGTCGCGGGCATCGCGGTCCACATCGGGTCTCAGATCGTGGACGCCGAACCGTACGAGACTGCCGCGCGCGAGATCTTCGCCCTGGAACGGGCGCTTTCCGACGAAGGCATCCCGCTCGAGTACGTCGATATGGGTGGTGGATTCGGTGTCGCCTACGGGGACGACTCCGAGATCGATCTCGCGCGCGTCGCCGCGGCGATCCTGCCGGCCGTGACCGGGCGCGGGCTCCAGCTGGTTCTGGAGCCGGGTCGCTTCATCGTGGGCGAATCCGGGACGCTCATCGTGCGCGTACTGTACGTGAAGCGATCCGGGAACAAGACCTTCGTGATCACCGACGGGGGCATGACCGAGCTGCTGCGCCCCAGCCACTACGGCGGGTATCACGAGGTCGAGCCGGTGCGCACGCGTCCGGGCGCCGCGACGGTTGTGAGCGATGTGGTGGGCCCCGTGTGTGAGGACGGCGACTTTCTCGCGCGCGACCGCGCCATCGAGCTGCCCTCCGCAGGCGATCTGATGGTGGTGAGGACCGCCGGGGCCTACGGTTTCTCCATGGCCTCGAACTACAACAGCCGCCTGCGCCCGGCGGAGGTGCTTGTTGCCGGAGGTGGACTCCACCTGATCCGCCGGCGGGAAACCTTCGCCGACCTGGTTCGCGGGGAGAGGATCCCGTCATGACCTTCACCAGGCCGCGCGACCGCGTGCTGATCCTCGATTACGGATCGCAGTTCACCCAGCTCATCGCGCGCCGCATCCGCGAGGAGCGGGTCTTCTGCGAGATCCACCCGCCGACGCGGTCCCTGGAATGGATCCGGAGCTGGGCACCCAGCGCGATCGTGCTCTCGGGGGGGCCGTCCTCGGTCTACGAGGACGATGGCCCGGGGTTGGAGACGGAATTGCTGCACATGGATGTTCCGGTTCTCGGAATCTGCTACGGCATGCAGCTGATCGCCGAGCGGGAGGGCGGACGGGTGGAGTACGGCAAGCGCGAGTACGGGCGAGCCGAGCTGCGCCTGAGGGACGCGGAAGGCCTGTTCGCAGGATTCGCACGCGAGGAATCCGTCACGGTCTGGTGTTCACACGGGGATCACGTGGACCAGCCTCCGGAAGGGTATCGTGTCGTCGCTTCCACCGAAGGCCTCCCGGTGGCGGCGTTCCGGGCCGAGGACCGGCCCATCTACGGAGTGCAGTTTCATCCGGAAGTCGCGCACACTCCCGAGGGCGACCGGATGCTCTCCAACTTTCTCTTCCGCGTCGCCGGCTGCCGTCCCAGCTGGACGGCGAGCGCGTTCGTCGAAGAGAGCATCGCCGCCATCCGCGAGCAGGCGCAAAGCCGATCCGCCATCTGCGGCCTCTCGGGCGGCGTCGACTCCTCGGTCGCGGCCACGCTCGTGCATCGGGCGCTCGGCGACCGCCTCACCTGCATCTTCGTGGACAACGGGCTCCTGCGGAAGGACGAACGCGAGGGCGTGGAGCGCACCTTCCGCAGGCACATGGGGATGGAACTGCTCGTCGCCGACGCGCGCGAGGAGTTCCTGGAGGCTCTCGCCGGGGTCGACGATCCCGAACGAAAGCGCCGGATCATCGGCGAGATATTCATCCGCGTGTTCGAGCGCACGGCGCGCGAGGCCGGCAAGGACGCGTCCCTGCTCGTACAGGGCACGCTCTACCCGGACGTCATCGAGTCCCTCTCCGTGAGAGGCCCGTCCGCGACGATAAAGACCCATCACAACGTGGGCGGCCTTCCGGACGACATGCCCTTCGAGCTGATCGAGCCGCTCAGGGAGCTGTTCAAGGACGAGGTGCGCCGGGTGGGGCAGGAGCTGGGCCTCCCCGAAGCGTTCGTGGCGCGCCATCCTTTCCCGGGCCCGGGTCTTGCGGTGCGTATCGTGGGCGAGGTTACGGCGGAGCGGCTGGAGGTGTTGCGCGAAGCGGACGCCATCTTTCTGGAGGAGATCCGTGCCGCCGGGCTCTACGACGAGATCTGGCAGGCGTTTGCGGTTCTTCTGCCGGTGCGTTCGGTCGGCGTGATGGGCGATGCGCGCACCTACGAGTGCGCGGTGACGCTGCGCGCCGTGACCTCACGGGATGGAATGACGGCCGACTGGTACCGGTTTCCGCCCGAAGTTCTGGCGCGCGCCTCAACCCGCATCATCAACGAGGTCGCGGGGGTGAACCGCGTGGCGTACGACATCAGCTCCAAGCCCCCGGCCACCATCGAGTGGGAGTGAGGAGGGCGCGCCCTCCGACTCCGGCGGAGATCAGGACGCGGGAGCGGGCTCGTCCTCCGTGCGCAGGGCCCTGAGCGTGTCGTCGATCTCGGCCCACACCTCGACCATGAACTGCACGCGGACCCCGTTGACGTCGATGTAATCGAGCAAGTCGGTCTCGGTGATCCCCTTCGCCTCCAGGATCTCCGCCTTCGCCTCCGGACTGACCCGCCCGTCGGGTGAAAGGAGGGCCGCCATGCGCAGTTCCACATAGGTTCCTACAAAGACGTCCCGGGAGATCGTCCCCGCGGCCTCGGGCGCCTGTTCGCCGCCGCACGCCAGCGTGGCCCACAGCAGGCTGCTCATGAGCGCTCGTGTTGCGCGCGCCGTCACGAGCTTCATGCCTTGCGAGCGTCTCCGCTGTTCGCCGCCCGCCACAGGAGCAGGCAGAGACCGGCGAAGATAAGGGTGCCGACCAGCTCGGAGAATCCGGGGAAGAGGTCTGTGTACCAATCGTGGCCAACGATCCACTGTGCAGCCCGCGAGGGATCTCCGGTCATCTGCGTGACCACGTAGATCGCACCGCCGATCAGTACCCCGACCAGGGCCGCCCCGGCGATCAGACCGGAGCCGAACAGAACACCCCGCTCGCGCTGCTCGGCCAGTCGCTCTCCGCCGCCGCCCGAGCCCGAAAAACGGCGGGTAAGGGCGCGCCGCATCATGCCCCCCACGAAGATCGGGGTCATCAGCGAAACCGGCAGATACAGGCCCACCGCGAACGCCAGCGACGGCAGCCGCAGCCCGAATTCGACCACGGCGGCCAGCGCCATGCCGACGATAACGAACATCCATGGCAGGGTATCGGCCAGGACGCCGTCCACCACCAGCTTCATCAGGTTCGCCTGGGGCGCCGCCAGCTCCGCTCCTCCGATGCCGTACGATTCGTTGAGGACGATGAGCACCCCGCCCATCACCGCCGCGCTGGTGATCACCCCGATCAGCTCGCCGATCTGTTGCGAGCGTGGAGTCGCGCCCAGGAGGAAGCCGGTTTTGAGATCCTGCGAGGTGTCCCCCGCGATGGCCGCCGAGATGCACACCACCGCGCCCACCGCCAGCACCGCAACCTTGGAGGCGGCGGTACCGTCATTCAGCCCCAGCCCCACCCAGATCAGCGAGGTGAGCAGCAGGGCCGCGATCGTCATCCCGGACACCGGATTGGACGAGGAGCCGATCAGTCCCACGATGCGCGAGGACACGGTGACGAAGAAGAAGCTGAAGAGCACGATCAGGACCGCACCGAGCAGGTTCACCGGGACGCCCGGCCAGAGCCAGAGGGCCACGGCCAGCAGCGGGGCCAGCGTGAAGACGAAACGCATGGACAGGTCCCGCTGCGTGCGGGAGGTCGCTCCGCCGCCGCTTCCGATGCCGCCCAGCCCCAGCTTGAAGCTCTCGATCATGGTGGGCAGCGACTTGAGAAGGGTCGCGATGCCCCCGAAGGCCACCGCGCCGGCGCCCACGTAGCGGATATAGTTGCTCCAGATCTCCGCGGATCCCAGCTCGGCCATCGGGACCGTGGCCGGATACACCACGTCGTTCCCGCCCCAGGCGTTGATCACCGGGATCAGGATCAGCCAGGCCAGCGCGCTTCCCGAAAACATGATGGTGGCGATGCGCGGGCCGATGATGAACCCGACGCCCAGCAGCTCGGGAGTGAAGTCTCCCCCGATCTGGGCCTTGCCCGGAAGGGGCGCCGCCGGCGACTCGTTCCAGAGGGATAGCCCGCGGGGGTTGGCCAGCGCCTGATAGAGGGCGCCGACGCCGAGCCCGGCGAAGAGGAGACGGGCCTTGCCGCCCCCTACGTCACCCGCCACCTGCACCTCCGCGCACGCGGTGCCCTCGGGATAGGGGAGCTTGCCGTGCTCGCGCGAAATCAGGTAGGAGCGCAGGGGAATCATGAACAGCACGCCCAGCATTCCGCCGAAGAGGGCGATCACCGTGATCTGTGTGACGCTCACCAGGATGGCGGGGTCTTCGCGCGCCCAGAGGAAGAGCGCCGGGAGGGTGAAGATGACTCCCGCGGCCAGGGATTCTCCCGCCGACCCCACCGTCTGCACCATGTTGGACTCGAGGATGGTGCCGCCCCATACGCGGAAGATCGCCACGGCCATGACCGCAGCCGGAATCGAGGCGCTCACCGTGAGCCCGACGCGCAGCCCCAGGTAGGCATTGGCGGCGCCGAACACGATGCCCAGTACCGCTCCGATCAGCACGGCCCGGGGCGTGAACTCCAGGATTTGCTCGCGCGCACCCACGTACGGGCGGTACTGGTCGCCCGGAAGCGTCTCGTATGCCTGGGGAGGGAGCCCGCCACGGGGCCCGGGGTCGACTGTCGCCATTTTGTCTCCAGCCACGGGTTGCGCGGAACCCGGGCAACGTGGATCGCGCCTTCTCGGCTTGTCAAGCGCGCGAAAGGCGGGCACCGAGTCGGCTGGAACTGGCTACACCGCGGCCTCGCGGGATGGTCCGAATCTTGAATTTCATGGGGTCGGCGGATGCCCCGGCAACCCGTGCGCTGGGGGTTGGAGTGGGGTTTTGCCGCCGAAGTCTGCCAAAATGGCAGACAAATGCCGCGCAGATTGGCGGTCTGCCAAAATGGCAGACGACGCTTTTCATGACCAGACGGAAGGGGAACATCAGATGATCGAAGTCGACCGTTTGACGGTGAAGGCGGCCGAAGCGCTGCGAGCCGCCATTGCGGATGCCGGACAACGCCAGAGCGCCGAGGTCTACGGCATCCACCTCCTCGACGCACTCCTCCGCCAGGAAGAGGGCATCGTCACGCCGATCCTGGACAAGATCGGAGTCTCCGCCCCCGCGGTTGGCGAGCGGGTGCATGCCGCGCTCGACGGACTGGGCCGCATCTCGGGAGGATCGGACGCGCGCGTCAGCCGCGATCTCGCCCGCGCGCTCTCCGCGGCCGAGCGGCACGCCGCGGACCTCGGGGACGACTACGTGTCGACCGAGCACCTCCTGCTCGGGCTCACCGTGGAGAAGGACGACGCGGGGGAAATCCTGCGATCGGCGGGGGCCACGGAGGAGCGGGTGCTGGAGGCGCTGTCGGCGGTCCGCGGCAGCCACCGGGTCACCGACCAGACCCCGGAGGACCGGTACCAGGCCCTCGCACGCTACAGCCGCGACCTCACCGCGCTGGCGCGCCGCGGCAAGCTGGATCCGGTCATCGGCAGGAACGCCGAGATTCGCCGGGTGATCAAGGTGCTCGCGCGCCGCACCAAGAACAATCCCGTGCTCATCGGCGAGCCCGGAGTGGGCAAGACCGCAATCGCCGAAGGCCTGGCACAGCGCATCGTTGCCGGCGACGTTCCCGGCGCGCTGGCGGAAAAAACCTTCCTGTCGCTCGACATTTCGGCCATGCTCGCGGGAGCCAAATACCGCGGCGAGTTCGAAGAGCGCATGAAGGCGGTGTTGAAGGAAATCTCCGATGCCGAGGGCCGCTTCGTCATGTTCGTGGACGAGCTGCACACGGTCGTGGGCGCCGGAGCCGCGGAAGGGGCGGTGGACGCCGGCAACATGATGAAGCCTCTGCTGGCCCGGGGGGCCTTGCGCATGGTGGGGGCGACCACCCTCGATGAGTACCGGAAGCACATCGAGAAAGACCCCGCCCTGGAGCGGCGCTTCCAGCCCGTCTACGTGGCGCCGCCGTCGGTGGAGGACACGATCGCGATCCTGAGAGGCCTCAAGGAGCGCTACGAGGTGCACCACGGCGTGCGCATCCGCGACGACGCCCTGGTCGCCGCCGCCCGGCTGTCGGACCGCTACATCGGCGGCCGCTTTCTGCCCGACAAGGCGATCGATCTCATGGACGAGGCCGGCAGCCGTCTCCAGATCGAGATCGACTCCCTGCCCATCGAGATCGACCAGGTGGAGCGACGCGCCATCCAGCTGGAGATCGAGCGACAGGCACTGGAGGACGAGCACGACGACCCCTCGGCGCGGGAACGTCTGGAGCGCATCCGTCTCGAGCTGGCCCAGCTGCGGGAACGCAGCTCCAGCATGAAAGCCGGGTGGCAGGCGGAACGGGACGCCATCGACCGCCTGAAGATGCTCAAGGAAGAAGCTGACGCGCTCCGCACCGAGTCCGGGCGCGCGAAGCGAACCGGCAACCTGCAGCGAGCTGCCGAGATCGACTACGGCGAGCTCCCGGCGCTCGGCACCGCGCTCGGACTGGCCGAGGAGCGGCTCGCCGAGCTGCAGGCGGGCGGGACCTGGCTGCGGGAGGAAGTGGACGCCGACGACATCGCCGCCGTGGTCGCGGAATGGACGGGGATTCCGGTGGCGAGCCTGGTGGAGTCGGAGAGGGAACGGCTGGTCAGGCTCGAGGCGTTGCTCGGCGGGCGGGTGATCGGCCAGGACGAGGCGCTTGCCGCCGTCTCGAATGCGGTCCGCCGCTCGCGAGCCGGGCTGCAGGATCCCGACCGGCCGGTCGGATCGTTCATCTTCCTGGGCCCGACCGGGGTGGGGAAGACCGAGACCGCGCGCGCGCTGGCCGAATTCCTCTTCGACGACGAGCGGGCGATGGTGCGCCTCGACATGTCCGAGTACATGGAGAAGCACGCCGTGTCGCGGCTTCTGGGCGCGCCTCCCGGCTACGTGGGCTACGACGAAGGCGGCCAGCTGACCGAAGCCGTGCGCCGGCGTCCGCACGCGATCATTCTGTTCGACGAGATTGAAAAGGCGCACTCCGACATCTTCAACGTCCTCCTGCAGATTCTCGACGACGGCCGCCTGACCGACTCCCAGGGGCGCACCGTCGACTTCCGCAACGCGGTGATCATCATGACGTCCAACCTGGGCAGCCACTACATCCTCAGGCACGCCGGAACCGATCCCTGGGAAGAGGTGGAGGCGACCGTCACCCGGGAGTTGCGGCGACATTTCCGTCCGGAGTTTCTGAACAGAGTGGACGACATTGTTCTCTTTCGGCCATTGGATCGCGCTTCGATCCGCGCCATCGTTGATCTGCAGCTTGCCCGGGTGGAAGCGCTGGCCGGAGAGCTGGGCATCACGCTCGAGGTGTCGCCCGAAGTCCGGGAGCTGCTCGCGAAGGAGGGCTACGAGCCCGCGTTCGGCGCCCGCCCGCTGCGGCGCGTCATCCAGCGTCTCGTCCAGGACCCGCTTGCCATGTCGCTGCTCGAGGAAGATGCAGGAAGATCCGCGACCATTCGCGTAGTCCCCGCCGCGGGCGCCGGCGGGGTGGCCTTCGAGCGAGCGTGAACGGAGACGTCCGGCGGGTGGGTGGATTCCTGGTCCACTGCTCGACGGCTCTGCTGGCCGCGGGGTGTGCAACCTCCCCGCCGCTGCCTCCGGCTGCGGAAGATGCGGGCCCCCTTCGCGCCGCGGAACGTTTTCTGGACGCGGCCAACCGGCAGGACCTCGACGCGCTCGCGCACGCCTTCGGCACCCATCGGGGTTCGATCGCCGACACCGGCGGGGGACTCCGTTGCGGACTCCGCAAGGTCGCGTCCTGGCTGGGGGCCGCGGACCGTTGTCCGACCCGCCAGGAAGTCGAGGTGCGCATGCACGCCATCGCGGCGGTGCTGCGGCACGATGGCTACGACGTGACCTCCGCGGAGCCGGTCCCCGGCCGCGATCGGCCCGTCACGCGGGTATCCGTCGAGGTTCGACGGGGAGAGCGGATCCATCGCGATGTCGGAGTGTTCGTGATCCGCACTTCGTCCGGGTGGCTCGTGGAGTCGGTCGAACTGGAGAGGATCACGGGGCGCTGAGGGGCCGCGCCCGCTCGACCAGCTCCACCAGCGCCCCCCCCGTCCCCTTTGGATGGAGGAAGGCGACCAGGCCACCGTGCGCGCCGGGCCGCGGAGTTCGGTCGATGGGCCGGAACCCCGCGGCGATCAGGCGGTCGAGTTCGCCACTCACGTTCTCGACGCGGAAGCCCACATGATGAAGGCTCGAGCCCCCAGCGGCCAGGAACCGCGCGACCGCGCCGCCCCGGTCGTGGGGTTCGAGCAGTTCCACGGCGCCGATGAAGCACACGTCGATGCCGTGTTCCGGGAGAGACCGGCGAGGCGAGGCCCGCTCGCCCGTCAGGTTCTCGAACAGCGGCGCCGCCTCCTCGATCGAGCGGACGGCGATGCCGACATGGTCCACCGGGTAGTGCAGCGGGTCCGGTGACGGATCCACCGGCCCTGCTGCGGGGTCGAATTCCATGGCCGGCCGAGATTCGGTTATACTTGAGCAATCAGGGAAGCAGGGAAGGGCGTTAGCGCTTCCGCTTCCATCGTACGAACGACCCGGGACCGGGATCAAGGAGATCAGCCAGGATGAGCGATCGAGTTCTGACGGTTACGGACGAGAGCTTCGCCAACGACATAGAGAACAGCCAGGGGCTGGCGATGGTGGACTTCTGGGCTACCTGGTGCGGCCCCTGCCGCATCGTCTCGCCCATCGTCGACCAGCTCGCAGACGAATATGGTGACCGCGGGGTGACGGTGGGGAAGGTCGATGTGGACACCAACCCGGGCACCTCCGCCCGCTTCGGGGTGCGCTCGATCCCGAGTATTCTTTTCTTCAAGGACGGCAGGCACGTCGACACCGTCGTCGGCGCCGTTCCGAGGGCCCATCTCGAGGAGAAGATCGAGGCGCACCTGTAGGTCCGCGATACGCGAGCGGGGGGTGGCGATCCTCTACCTCGTCAGCACCCCCATCGGGAACCTCTCCGACCTCTCGGGGCGCGCGGCCCGGGTCCTGGGCGAGGTAGAGAGGGTTTTCGCGGAGGACACGCGCAGGACGGGAAGGCTGTTGCAGCACTTCGGCGTAGACACGCCCCTCACCTCCCTGCATCAGCACAACGAGGCGGCGCGCGCGGGGCGGGTCCTCGAGTGCCTGGAGTCGGGACGTGACGCAGCGGTGGTGAGCGATGCCGGTACCCCGCTGGTCTCGGATCCGGGAGCGCGCGTGGTGGACGCCGCGCTGGAAGCCGGGCACGAGGTGGTTCCGGTGCCGGGGCCGTCCGCGGTTCTGGCCGCTCTGGTGGGGTCGGGGCTGCCGGCGGACCGTTTCGTCTTCCTGGGCTTCGCGCCCCGCAAGGGCCTCGAACGGCGTGCTCTGCTGCAGCGGATCGCCGATTCGCCGGAGACCACCGTGCTTTTCGAGGCCCCGGGCCGGCTGCCCCGCCTGCTCGCCGACCTCGAGCGAGCGTGCAGCCCCGGCCGCCGGGTGGCGGTGGCGCGCGAAATGACCAAATTGCACGAGGAGTTCGTGCGGGGAACCCTGGCGGATGCCCGGGCCCATTTCGGAGAGCGCGCGCCCCGGGGAGAGGTGACGCTGGTGATCGACCGCTCTCCGGGGGGCGAACCCGACGAGTCCGCCGCCCGGGAGGTGGCCGCTGGACTGCTGGCGGGAGGCGCGCGGCCGAGCGAAGCGGTCCGGGAGTTGATGGCCCGGCTCGGAGTGTCTCGCAACCGCGCCTACCGTATCGTACATTTCACTGTTGCGCGAGACCGGCCGGAGACGGAGTAGACGCGCGCCGAACACCAGGGGCGCTCAGGCGGGAGTGGTTCAGGAATCGATGCCGAAGCCGATTGTTCTCCCGATCCTCGCGGCCGTGCTCGCGGCCGTGGCGCCCGTCGATTCGACGCTCACCATCGCGCGCCTCCAGTACGACGGAGGAGGCGACTGGTATGCGAACCCCTCCTCGCTGGCCAACCTGCTGGAGCGGATCGCAGCCGACACCGGGCTGCCGGTGGCGGATCGTGAAGCCACCATCACCCTCCGTGATCCCGCGCTCCCCGACTACCCCTACGTCTACATGACCGGTCACGGAAACGTGAATTTCGCGCTGGAGGAGCAGGGCGCGCTGCGCGATTACCTGTTGGGAGGCGGATTCCTGCACGTCGACGACAACTACGGTCTCGACGAATCCTTCCGCCGGGAGATCGCGCGCGTGTTTCCCGGCCGCGAACTCGTGGAGATCCCCCCGGATCATCCGGTCTTCCGCGCCTTTCACCTGTTCCCGGAAGGCCTGCCCAAGGTCCACGAGCACGACGGGGGTCCGCCCCAGGCCTTCGGCCTCTTCGAGCGCGGCCGGCTGATGCTGTTCTACAGCTACGAAAGCGATCTGGGAGACGGCTGGGAGGATCCCGAGGTGCACGATGATCCCCCCGAGACCCGCGAACAGGCGCTGCGCATGGGCGTGAACCTGTTCGTCTACGCCATCACCAGGGGGGCCTCCTGAACCCGGCGGCCCGCCCGAGCGTCCGCGGCGCGTTCGAGGCCGTGCGCGGCCATGTCGGAACCCGCTTCGGGATGGCGGGGGCGCTGTGGGGGACCGTTCCCCTGGCCGTCACCCTGACGGTCGCCTGGTGGCTCGGGGGTGCGGCGGGGTGGCGTCAGGGAAGCGCTGCGCCGCTGATCCTGGACGGGTTCGCGATCGCCGCGGTCGCCACCCTGGTCGCCCTGCTGCTCCGGCTCCGGCGCCGTTGGCTCGACGAAGCCAGGGTCGCCGCAACCATGGAGGAGGCGGCCGGTCTGGCCCGCGGCGTGGTGCGCGGTTCGCTCGAACTCTCCCGGTCGGTTCCGCCCGGTGTGTCGGCCGCGCTGGCACGCCGGGCCGAGGCGCGGGTTGCGGGACGCCTCACGTCCCCCACGTCCGTGCTGGCAGGGTCGCTCCACCGGCGCAGCGGGCGCTGGATGCGCCTCGGGGCGGGGGCACTGGTGGTGGCCAGCGTACCTGTGATCTCCGCATGGGTCGCGTCGCCGGAGCGGTCGCGGCGCGCCTGGTCGGGGCTCGCAACTCCCTTCGGGGTGATGGCGAGCCCGCGTTATGCCCCTCTGGTGGTCCGGCCGGGGGACATCGAGGTGTCCCGCGGGTCGGATGTCACCATCGAGGTCGAAACGATGGGACGCCTCGAGGTTACCCTGCACTCCAGCGCACCCGGAGAGGTGCCGCGCGCGGACACGCGCCAGGTGCCCGACAGCGTCGCAAGGTTCCGGTTCAACGCCGTGGAAAGCGCCTTCGAGTACTGGGCGACGGCCCCTGACGGGAGCATGAGCGAGCGCTACCGGGTCACCCCGGTGGACCCGCTGTTCGTCGCGGATCTGGTTCTTCAGCTCACCTTTCCCCCCCACACCGGCCGCTATGCGGAGGAGTACCGGGGATCCGCGCCCCGGTTGAGCGTTCCGGTGGGAACCCGCATACGCGTGGAAGGACGTGCCAGCCGCGAACTCCAGGTCGCCAGCCTCGCAGTCGAGGAGCCGGGCGGGCCGGCGGTCGCTCTGCAGATCGACGGCCCCCGCTTCCATGCCGACTGGACGCCGCGCGTCGGGGGCGTATACCACTGGGATCTGGTCGACGCGCGCGGCGGCAGTCCGGAGCTCCCGCCCGTCCCTCTCGACATCACCCTCGTGCGCGACTCGGTGCCCGCCGTCGCCATCGTCTTTCCCGGCCGCGACACCGTTCTGCCGCTCTCGATGGAGCAGCCGCTGGTCGTCCAGGCTCAGGACGACTACGGGCTCGCCTCCGTCGAACTGGTGGCCTACCGGGTGAGGTCTCTGGGGGCACCGGAGGATCCGGTCGTGCGCAGGATGGGAATGGCCGGCACCCGGAGCGCGCTGGTGCGCCCGCTCCTGGACGTGTCCGACTGGGGATTGCTCGCCGGCGACGTGATTCGCTACCAGGCGCGCGTGGTCGACAACGCGCCGTCGCCGCAGATCGGCGAAAGCCCCGAATACACACTGCGCATGCCTGAGGCCTCCGAGCTTCGCTGGCAGGCCCAGCAGATGCTCGAGGACGCGGCTGCCGAAGTCGAGTCGCTGGCGGAGCAGGCGGGAGAAGCAGCCGCGGAAACCCGCGAGCTGGAGCGCCGCAATCAGGCGGAGCTCGCCGAGGAGCGCCGGGATCCGGGAACGCGGGGGGAGGAAGAGCTGAGCTTCGAGGAACAGGAGGAGCTGCGCCAGGCGCTCGAGGCGCAGGAGGAACTGGCTGCGGAGGTGGATTCGCTGAGGCAGGAGCTGGAGGAAGTCTCCGAATCCATGCGCCAGGCGGGTCTACCGGATCCCGAGTTCAGGGAGGAGATGGACGAGCTTCAGCGTCTGCTCGAGGAGATGATGCCGGAGGAACTGCGCGAACGCATGGAAGACATGGCGCGCAACCTCGACGAGATGGACGAGACTGCATCGCTGGAGGCGTTGGAGCGGCTCGCGCAGGACCAGGAAGAGCTGCGTCAGCGTCTGGAGGAATCCATCGAGCGCTTCCGCCGGGCCGCCACGGAACAGGAACTGCGCGCCGCCGAGGAGGAGGCCGCGGAGTTGGCGCGCAGGGAGGAGGCGCTCGCCGACGCGATGGAGGAGGGGGACACCCTCCAGTTGCGCGCGCGCCAGCAGGCCGACCTGGAGCAGCAGACCGAGGCGCTCCTGGAGCGCATGGAGGAGGCGCGCGAGCACCTCGACGAGCTGGGAGAGCAACAGGCCGGAGATCGGGCCGAGGCCGCAGGCGAGCGTACCGACGAAGCCCGCCGCGACATGGCCGAAGCCCGCCGGCAGGCGGAGTCGGGAGAAGCACAGTCGGCCGCGCAGGAGGCCAGAGAGGCGGCTGAGGCGCTCAGGGAAGCCCGGGAGGCGCTGGCGGAAGCGCGCGCCGAGATGACGGAAACCATGGACGCCGCGGTCCGCGAGGCGCTCCAGCAGACGGCGGAGGATGCGCTCTCCCTGGCGCGCCAACAGGCCGCGTTGCGCGAACAGATGCGCCGCGCGAACGCGGAGCAGCAGGCGGCCATGCGGGCCGACGAAGCCTCGCTCCTGCGCGGCGTGCGCAACATGGCCGAGAATCTGAGCGCGGGCTCCCGGGCCTCGGGCCAGGTCGATCGCGACGTCAGCACCGCCATCGGCGAAGCCATGGAGGCCATCAGCGAGACCCTGGAGGCGCTCGACAGCCGGCGCGGGTCGACTCCGTCCCCGACCGCAACCGCGGAGACAGCTGTGCGAGCGCTCAACCAGGTGGCGCTCCAGGCCATCGCAAGTGCCGGGCAGTCGGGGCAGGAGGCGGCCTCGGGCGGAGCCGGAGAGATGCAGGAGATGCTCGAGACCATCGCCCAGCGTCAGGGTGATCTGATCATCCAGACCGAGGAACTCATGCCGATGCAGCTGGGGGAGCAGGCGCTCGCCAGGCAGATGCAGCAGCTCTCGCAGGGTCAGGAGGCAGTGGCCGGCGAGCTCGGTGATCTGGCACAGCGGCCGAACTCGGAAGAGCAGGCGCTCGGGAACCTCGATGAACTCGCGCAGGAGGCGGCCGCCCTCGCCGAGGCACTTGCCATGGAACGCCTGCGCGCGGAAACCATCGAACGGCAGGAGCAGCTCTTCCAGCGTCTGCTGGACGCCGGACGAAGCCTTGAGCGGGACGAGGAGTCGGAGGAGCGGGAATCCGAGGTTCCCGGAGAATTCGAGCGAAACACAGTAGCGCCTCTTGCGGATGAGGACATGAATGCGCTTCGGTTCGAGCTTCCGGCAGCGGATGTGCTGGGTCGCCTGCCCCCGGCGCAGAGGCGCCTGGTGATCGAGTACTTCGAGCGTCTCAACCGGGCTGCGGCCAGCCCGCCTCCCGGGGGCGGGTCGTGAGCAAAGGCACCCGCCGGAGCCTGTCCGGAGCCCTGTCGCTCGTGTCGGCCCTGGCGGCGCTGGTACCCGGCGCAGCGGATGCCCAACTGTCCTCGAGCGAGGAATCCAGGCTTCTGCGCGAGGCGGCGCGCGCCGAGTCGGCGGGCGACTATGCCGCCTCCGTCGAGATCCTTACCTCGCTGTTGGCGGAGCGGCCCGCTTCGTCCGGAGCCATCTTCGCCCTGGAGCGCGTGCTGCGGGCACAGGGCCGGGTGTCGCAGGTCCTGGATCCCATCGACGCGTTCCTGGCGGTCGACCCCGTGTCCACCGGTCCCCGCTACCTCAAGCTGAGGATTCTCCTGGAGGTGGATTCCCTGGCTGAGCTGCGTTCCGCGGCGGAATCCTGGATCGCGCAGAACCCGGCCTCGCCCGATTCCTACCGCGAAGTTGCGCGAGTGTACGAACGGGCGTTCGGGGGCGAGGAAGCCCTGTCCGTGCTTCGGCGGGGACAGAGCCGTGCCGGTGGAGGAGTCCTCGCGGTGGAAGCGGGAGACGTTCTGCTTCGGCTTGAGCGTCCCCGCGAGGCTCTCATGGAGTGGGCTCGCGCGCTCGACGGACCGGATGCCCAGGCGCCCGGAGCGTTACGGCGGATGGTGCGCACGGGCGGGGAGCATCCCGCGTTGGCACCCGGAGTGGTTCGCGAGCTGACGGCGGAAGGTGCGTCCGAGACCCGCAGGCGGGCGGCGATCGAGATCGCGCTCGAAGCCCGCGTGCAGCCGGAGGCGCTGCGCCTTGCCGAGGAGTTTGCGGGAGATCTTCCCGAGCGTGAGCGCGAGGGCTTCCTCAATGCGTTGCTGCGGCTCGCCGAGGAAAAGGACGCCGATCAGCTCGCGCTGTGGACCCTGCAGCAACTGCGTCGGGAGACTCCGAGGGGTTCACGAGCGCGCACGCTGGATCGACAGATCGCCGTCACCTCGCTCGTGGCCGGCGATACCGTCCGCGCGCTGGAGGCCAGGGAGCGGTACGCCCGCGGGCTGCCCGAGCGCTCGCCGGAGCGGCGACGGGCTCTGGCCGAGATGATTCGCCTGGAGGCGGCGACCGGCGCTCCGCTCGAGCTGCTGGACCGCTTCGCAGCGTTCCGCCAGGAGTTTCCGAACGCACCCGAAACCGACCCGCTGGCGGTGGCGCTTTCGGCACGCTTCCGCAAGAACGACGATCCGGAGACCGCGGCGTTTGTGCTGGAGGGGGTTCAGGGTCCGCTGAGCGCGCAGGAGCGTGCGTGGCTGGCGCTCGAGGCGGGCAACCGGGAGGGTGCCCGGATCAACCTGATGCTCGCCGCGGCGGGACTGCCCGCGACCGAAGCCACCGTGATCGTGCAGCTGATCGGCATCCTGGACCGGGTCGGCGAGCAGGCGGCCGCGCTGGCGGGCAGGGTATCCATCGCGCGCCACAGGGACGGCGCCGGGCCGGCATTCTCGCTGGTGAACGAAGCGGTGCACGCCCTGCCGCCGGAAGACCAGCCTCCCCTCCTCGCCATGGCCGCCCGCATCGCCGACGAGATCGACCAGCAGGGCGAGGCGGCGCGTCTGCGCGAGTCTCTCGCCGCCACCTTTCCGGAGTCGAGCGAGGCGCCGGAAGCCATCCTGCAGCTGGCCCGCTACCGGGCTGCCACCCCCACCGGCGTGCCGGCAGCCATCGAGCTGCTCCAGGAACTCATTCTGGCCCGTCCCAACAGCGCGGTCGTGCCGGTGGCGCGCCGCGAACTGGAACGCCTGAGGGCGTCAGGAGGTGCATCGTGAACGCTTTCAACTGGTCGAGAGCCGGGCGGTGCACGGCCCGGACGGCACTTCTCGCAGCCCTGTTGCTGGCTCCGGCAGCCCTGCGGGCCCAGCATCTGCTGGTGCCGATGGACCAGGATCAGGACGACCACCTGAAGGCCTATGGCCTCACCTACCGGAGCCTCGAGCGGGGCGCGACGGCGGAGTGGCTGCTCAACTACCGGGACGGCTCCTTCCTTTTGCCGGACAGGCAGGACGTTCGTCGGGAAGCGGCGTTGCGCGGCGTCAGCATCGAACCCGTGAGCGCCGCCGACGTAGCCGCAATGCGCGCGCTGATCGCGCGCTCCAACATGGAGTCGGTGATCCTCGAGAAGGCGCCCAGCGTCGCGATCTACACGCCGGCCAACACGACGCCCTGGGACGACGCCGTAACGATGGCGCTCGAGTACGCGGGCATCACCTACGACAAGGTGTGGGATCCGGAAGTCCTGAACGGGGATCTGGATAACTACGAATGGCTCCATCTCCACCACGAGGACTTTACGGGCCAGTACTCCAAGTTCTTCATCACGTACGCGGGAGCTCCCTGGCTGCAGGAGGAAGTGGCCCGAAACCAGGAGGTGGCGACCGCGTTCGGATATCCGCACGTGCCCGCGCTCAAGAAGGCGGTTGCGAGCGTGATTCTGGACTACGTCGAAGGAGGCGGCTTCCTCTTTGCCATGTGCTCGGCAACGGAGACGCTCGGCCTGGCCCTGGCGGCCCGGGAAGCCGATATCGCGGCAGCGTTCGCCGATGGTACTCCGCCGGCCCTCGACGCCTCGGCACACATGCAGTGGGCCCGGGCGCTGGGGTTTCAGAACGCCGAAGTGCAGCTCTCCCCGTCGGTCAACGCGTTCAGCGACATCGACGGCCATCAGGTGAACACCCCGTGGCGCGAGGAACTGGGAACGTTCACCCTCTTCGAGTTCTCGGCCAAGCTGGATCCCGTGCCGTCGATGCTGACGCAGAGCCATGAGGACGTGCTCTCCGACTTCTACGGGCTCACCACCTCCTTCCGCCTGGACCGCATCAAGCCGGGCGCCATCATCCTGGCGCAGGAGGGCGGATGGGCCAAGTACATTCACGGAAACCGGGGCGAGGGAACCTGGACCTTCTATGGCGGGCACGACCCGGAAGACCCGGAGCACCAGATCGGCGATCCGCCCACGGATCTCTCGCTGCACGCCAATTCGGGCGGCTATCGCCTGATTCTGAACAACGTCCTGTTCCCGGCGGCTCGCAAGAAGCAGCGCAAGACCTGACGCGGACGGCAGGGAAGATCAACCTCCGGACCTCCGCCTCGTGACCTCCGGGCGGTCTCGTCCCCGGCCCGATCTCGTCCTCGCTCCCGAGGCGGCGGGCCGCATGCGCGAGCAGATCGCGCGGGCGGGCGGGCGCGAGGTCAGCTTTCTCGCCACCGTGACCCCCGAGCGCGTCATCGTCGACCCGCGCACCGTGGCCCGGGGCAATCGAGCCGCCGTTCTTGCCGCCGCGGCCGACGCGCGCACCGGCGAGATCATGCTGCACAACCATCCCTCAGGGGTGCTGGACCCCTCCGACGCGGACCTCCGCGTGGCCGGCCGGCTCTACGAGCAGGGGGTCGGCAGCGCCATCGTCGACAACCTGGCGCGAGCGCTGTACGTGGTGGTGGAACCGCCGCCGCCGTCCTCGCTCGAACCCCTGGACATCCGCGAGCTGGACGCGGTCACCGCCCCGGGCGGGGCCCTGTCGCGCCTGCACGAGCGGTATGAGGATCGTCCCGGCCAGCGCGCCATGCTGGCGGAGGTGGCGCGAGGATACAACCAGGGAGGGGTGACGCTGGTGGAGGCCGGCACCGGCACCGGGAAGTCGGTCGCATATCTGCTGCCCGCGGCCCGCTGGGCGATCCGCAACAAGGAACGCACGATCGTCTCAACCAACACCATCAACCTGCAGGAACAGCTCGTCGCCAAGGATCTTCCCCTCGTGCGCGAACTTCTGGGAGAGGACTTCCGCTGGGCGCTGATGAAGGGCAGGAGGAACTACATCTCCATCCGTCGCGCGCATCTGGCGGCGGAAGGCGCGGCCACCCTCTTCGGGGAGGACCGCACCGACGAGGTCAACGCGTTGCTCGACTGGATCGCCGCGACGGAGGACGGGTCGCTCGCCGACCTGGCGACTGCCCCGTCCCGAGAGGTATGGGAGGAAGTGCAGTCCGACTCCGACATCTGCCTGCACGCCCGCTGCCCGCACTTCCAGTCCTGCTTCTACCAGCGCTCGCGCCGGGTTGCGGCATCGGCCGACGTGCTGGTGGTGAACCACCACCTGCTCTTCTCCGACCTCTCCCTGCGCATCGTGACCGACAACTTCACCCAGTCCGCGGCGCTGCCGGCGTACCGGCGGCTGATCCTCGACGAGGCGCACAACGTCGAGGACGCCGCCACCAGCCACCTGGGTGCAAGCCTGAGCCGAAGAGGGCTGGCTGCCACGCTGACCCGCCTGGAACGCGTGGCGGGCGTGGTGCGCCGCAAGCTCACCGGCCTCCCCACGGCGACGGAACATCGCGGGCGGCCGGAGAGTCCCCTGGCGAGTCCCGCCGCGAAACCGCTTCTGGGCCGCCTCAGGGACCGGGTGCTCCCTTCGCTCACCCGGGCGCGCGCGTCATTCGAAGCCTTCTTCCAGACTCTCGACGAAATGGCGCCCCTGCCCGGAGGGGTGCGCGTCAGGCTCGGTTCGGAGCAACTCCCCGAACCGATCGACCGGGCGCGCGTCCATGAGAGCTTCAGTGCGCTGCTGGACGCGCTCGCAGGGCTGGCGCGCGAAGTATCCGAACTCTCCGTCCGCATAGAGCTCACCGACGAGTGGCGCGAACCGCTGGAGGGAAGGATCCTCGACCTGCGCAGCATCGAGCGCCGTGTGACGAATGCGTCGCGGAGCCTGCGCCTCGTCCTGGATCCGGCGGAAGAGGGGAAGCGATACGTTCGCTGGGTCGAGCAGAGAGGTCCCCGGCGCGGCAAACGGCGCAATCTTCACCTCGCCGCCGCGCCCATCGAGCTGGACCAACTGCTCAGAGAACAGTTGTTCGAGCGCGTTCGCACGACCGTGCTTACCTCCGCGACCCTGACCACCCGCAAGGATTTCGGCTTTCTGCGAAGACGCCTCGGGATCGCCCGCGAACCAGGGGACGCGCGCGCCTTGAGCGTCGCTGAAGCACGCATCGACTCTCCCTTCGACTTCGGTGCGCAGACCCTGCTCTGCGTCCCGTCGGACCTGCCCCGGCCATCGTTCGGAGGTGCGGCGGGCAGCGGCTCCTTCGATCGTGCCACGGCCCGCGCGGTGGC
>JAJDVR010000272.1 GCA_022826025.1 Gemmatimonadota bacterium
ACCTGCTGCTGGTGATGTCCGTGAATCCGGGGTTCGGGGGACAGGCCTTCATCCCCTCGGCGCTTGGCAGGCTGGCGCGGGCGCGGGAGCTGCTGGACGCCTGCGGAGGCGAGGACACCGCGCTCGAAGTGGACGGCGGGATCGACGCGACGACGGCCCCGGGGGTCGCCGGCGCCGGCGCGGACGTGCTGGTCGCCGGCTCGGCCATCTACGGGCATCCCCGGGGGGTGGCCGCCGGGGTCTCCGCGATCCGAGACGCCGTGGAAACCGCGGTCGGCTGATGCCGTAGCCACAGTCATGGCCATCTTCCGCCGCACGCGCAGTCTTCCGTATCCGCCCGCGGAGGTGTTCGCGTGGCATATGCGCCCAGGCGCCCTGGAGCGCCTGCTTCCACCGTGGGAGAACGTGCGCGTGGTGGCGCGCGAGGGCGGTATCGCCGATGCCGGCACGGTCACGGTGCGCGCGGGCCCCGGGCCGCTGAAGTTCGCCTGGACGGTCCGCCATACGGCCTGCGAGGAGGGCGTCCTTTTCCGGGACGAGCAGGTGCGCGGGCCCTTCGAGCACTGGGTGCACACGCATCGCTTCTCATCGGACGGAGAGGGCGGTTGCCTGCTCGAGGACGAGATCGACTGGGGCCCGCCGCTGGTCGTGGACGCGGCGCCATTCGTGCGCAGGATCGAGCACATCCTCGATCGCGGCTTTGCCTTCCGGCATCAACGTCTGGCCAACGACCTCGCCCTGCACGAGCGTTATCGGCAGCGGCGGCCGCTCACGGTAGCCATCAGCGGAAGCTCGGGCTTCCTGGGAAGAAACCTGCGCCACGTTCTCACCACCGGGGGGCACCGCGTGCTGCGCCTGGTGCGCTCGCGGAAGAAGGCCGGAGAGGGATCCGTGTACTGGAATCCCGCGCAGGGGAAGGTGGATCACGACGGGCTCCAGGGGGTGGACGCGATCGTGCACCTGGCGGGCGAGCCCCTCGTCGGCGTGCGCTGGACCGTCGGGAAGAAGCAGGAGATCCTGCAGTCGCGCAGGAACGGCACCGAGTGGATCGCCCATACCGCGGCTCGTCTGTCGCCGCCTCCGCGGGTTCTCGTGTGCGCCTCCGCGGTCGGATACTACGGCAATCGCGGCGACGAGAAGCTGACCGAGGAGAGCCGGCCGGGCCGGGGCTTTCTGGCCGACGTGTGCAAGGCCTGGGAGCTCGCCGCGGCACCCGCGCGCCGGGCGGGGATCCGGGTCGTGCATCTGCGTCAGGGGGTGGCGCTGTCCCCGGACGGCGGTGCGCTCCAGCTGATGCTGCCCGCCTTCCGGGCCGGGGCGGGAGGCCGGTTGGGCAGCGGGCGGCAGTACTTCCCGTGGATCAGCCTGGACGACACGCTCGGGCTCATCCTGCACGCGATCGCCACGCCGCAGGTTCGCGGACCCATCAACGTTACGGCTCCGTTGCCGATCACCAACGCCACCTTCACGAGCGCGCTGGGCCGGGTGCTCCGGCGGCCGACCCTCCTGGCGGTACCGTCGTTGGCCGTGTATGCCCTGATGGGCGAGATGGGACGGACCGTGCTCCTGGGCGGGCAGCGCGCCCTCCCGGCAAAGGCGGAACGCACGGGATACGAGTTCCTGCACCCGTCCATCGAGGAGGCGCTGCGGTTTGGGCTGGGAGTGGCTTAGGCCGCAGAATGCTGGCGGTCCCGGCGATTTCCGCGTTATCGTCCCCTGCGGATTCCTCGAGCTGGAGCGTGCCATGCAGCGGCTGATCGTCCTCGCGATTCTGACCTTCCTGTCGACGTTCGCGTTCCCGCCCGAGCGCGGGAGCGCGCAGGCCGGCGCCGCGAGCGTCGTGCGGCTCGAGGCATCGCCGCCGTCGGTCGTCGTCATGACGGGCGAAGAGGTCCCGTTCGAGGTGCGGGCCCTCGACGCCCAGGGACGCGTGGTGGCGGACGCCCAGGTGCGTACGGTGGCGCCCCGGGCTGCGGCGACCGTGCGCGGGGGGACGGTCCGCGGGCGGACGATGGGCGAGTACGAGATCGTGGCGACGCTGCTGACGCCGCCCGGATACGAAGGAACCCCGCCCAGCCTGCGCGTGCCGCTTACGGTGCTGGCTCCGGAGGTCGCCACGGTGGAGGTCGCCGCCGAGCCGGGCCGCCTGTACCAGGGGACCACGCTCCGCCACACCGCCACCGCGCGCCACGCGGACGGATCGGTTCGGCCGGGCCCGGTGGTGTCGTGGTCCAGTTCCGATCCGTCCGTCGCCACCGTCGACCGTTTCGGCTACGTGACCGCCACCGGCACGGGTGCGGTCACCATCCGCGCCGACGTGGAAGGGACCGCCGGCACGGCCGCCTACGACGTGGCCCCGTTCCCCGCGGTCTCGCTGGGCATCACGGGGCTGGCGGACGAGGTGCGCACGGGTGACGTCCAGCACCTCACCGCAGTGGCGCGCGACGCGGCCGGGGAGGTGGTCGCGGACGTGCCCGTGACCTGGACCCACACGGCCGTGCCCGACGCGGAGATGATCGCGCCCAGCGCGCCCGGCCAGATCACACGCGGCCGCTTTGTCGCCGACGTGCCGGGCGTGTACACGATCGTGGCCAACGCGGGCCCGCTGTCGGCGCGCGCGACCCTCCAGGCCGTCGGCCGCGACGCGGTGCGCGAACTCACTCTGGTGGGCGCGGGAAGCACCGCCACGGTGCGCACCACGGACTTCTGGGTGTTCGAGGGGGTGGACGGCCGCGACTACGCGCTCACGGGCGCCAAGATGTCGGACGGGTACGCGTACGCCTGGGATGTCACCAACCCGGGCAACATCTTCAAGACCGACTCGCTGCAAGTGGACGCGCGCGCCGTCAACGACGTGAAGGTGTCCCCCGATGCCCGCTACGCCACCCTCACGCGCGAAGGGGCCTCCAACCGGCGCAACGGGGTGGTCTTCCTCGACCTGGCCGACCCCGCCCACCCCGTGATCGCCTCCGAGGTGGTCGAGGGGCTCACCGGCGGCGTCCACAACGCCTTCCCCGACGACGACTACGCCTACGTGCTCGCCGCCGGCGACAAGTACGTCATCATCGACGTCGCCGACATCTACAATCCGCGCGTGGTCGGCGAGTACAACCATCCCGACAGCCGCCTCCACGACGTGTGGGTGCTGGATGGCATCGCCTACTCGGCCGAGTGGGAGAAGGGCATGGTGGCCGTGGACGTGGGCAACGGGCGCTGGGGAGGCACCCCGGAGAACCCCGTGCTCATCTCCGAGCTGGCGGTGCCGACCGGCACGACGCACGCCATCTTCCCCTACCGTTCGCAATCCACGGACCGGTTCTAC
>JAJDVR010000156.1 GCA_022826025.1 Gemmatimonadota bacterium
AGCTCGTTCCCGAGGGCAACATCGATCCGCCCAGCGGGCACATGACCAGCCCCGGCACCCTGAGCCTGCAGCAGGAGACCTTCGAGGCGCTGCTCACCGACGTCGCCCACAGCCTGAAGATGCACGGCTTCCGCAACATCATCTTCATCGGCGACAGCGGCGGGAATCAGGGCGGTCAGCGCGCCGTGGCCGAGCGGCTGAACGAGCAGTTCGCGGGCGCGGCCATCGTGGCGCACGTGCAGGAGTACTACGACTACAACTCCGTCACCCGCTACATGGCCTTCCGCGGACTTGAGGACGGCGAGAGCGACAGCCTCCACGACGACCCGATCATCACCCTCAACATGTTGTACGACGACCCGTTCTCGGTGCGCTTCGACGAGCGGGTCGCGGCGGGCAAGGCGACCATCAACGGCGTCTCCCTGGAGGACCGGGTCCAGTCGCTCGAATGGGCCCGCGAGATCGTGGAGTTCCGCGCGGAGCACACCGCCGAGGCGATCCGCAAGGCGATCGCCAACCGGGGCACCCTGCCCGCCCCCGACAGGTCCGCGATGCGCGCCCGCTTCGCGGCCATGCGGGCCGCGGGTGCCGGCCCGCCGCAGCGCCCGGAACCCGATCCCCGCTCCATGGGCGGAGGGAACTGCAGCGCCAACGCCTACAACTGCGCGGACACCCCCAACCCGCTGCCGGAGGTAAGCACGCCCTGGATCGAGGAGATGACGTGGATGGACGTCCGCGACGCCCTCGCCAACGGAAAGACCACCGCCATCATCTCGACCGGTGGCGTCGAGCCCAACGGCCCCTGGCTGGTCACCGGCAAGCACAACTACGTGCTGCGCGCCAACTGCCCGGCGATCGCGAAGAAGCTCGGGAATGCGCTCTGCGCTCCGGTGATCGAGACCGTTCCGGAAGGCAACATCGACCCGCCCAGCGGCCATATGACCAGCCCGGGCACCATCAGCCTGCGCCAGGAGACGTTCGAGGCGGTGCTGACCGACGTCGCGCACAGCCTGAAGATGCACGGCTTCGAGAACATCGTCCTGATCGGCGACAGCGGCGGGAACCAGCGTGGCATGGAGAACGTGGCCAACGCACTGAACCAGGCCTGGGACGACGCCGCCGTCCACTTCATCCCCGAGTATTACCGGACCCCGCCGGGCACTCCGAACGTGCTGCGGGACCTGGGGATCGTCACCGACGACATGCCGCGCGACGGCCTGCACGACAGCCCGGGAATCACGTTCAACATGATGCTCGACGACCCGGCCTCGGTGCGCTGGGCGGAGCGGGTGAGGACGGGCCAGGCGGTCATCAACGGCGTCTCCATCGCCGACCTGGGTGCGTCGCTCGAGATCGCCCGCCAGATCGCCGACGCCCGCACCGAGCGCACGGCACGCCTCATCGAGGAAAGGATCAGGAGCAGGTAGGACAATCGCGGGACGAGGAAGGAGAGCAAGAATGGACCGAAGAACCTTCATAGGCACGACCGCGGCCGGCGGCGCCGGCCTGGCGATGACCTCCGCGTGCGCCCCCTCCGCTTCCGACTCGCCCGCCGACGCACAGGCACCGCACGAGATCCCCCCCTTCGAATTCGACGAAGTCACGGTCGACGATCTGCAGCGGATGATGGAGTCGGGCGAGCACACGGCGCGTTCCATCACGCAGGCCTATATCGATCGCATCGAGGCGATGGACCGTCAGGGCCCGGAGCTTCGCTCGATGATCGAGATCAACCCGGACGCGCTCGAGATCGCCGGCGAGCTCGACGCAGAGCGCCGCGCCGGCGGTCCGCGCGGGCCGCTGCACGGCATCCCGGTCGCGCTCAAGGACAACCTCGACACCCACGACCGCATGACCACCACGGCCGGGTCGCTCGCGCTGGAGGGGTCCATCCCGCCGCGCGATTCCTTCGTGGCCGAGCGCCTGCGCGCGGCCGGCGCCATCCTGCTGGGCAAGGCCAACATGAGCGAGTGGGCCTACTTCCGCGGCGAGCGCGCGACCAGCGGGTGGAGCGCCCGCGGCGGCCAGTGCGTGAACCCCTACGCGCTCAACCGCAACCCCTGCGGCTCCAGTTCCGGATCCGGGGTGGCGGCCTCGGCCAACCTGTGCGCCCTGACCGTCGGCACCGAGACCGGCGGCTCCATCATGTGCCCCTCCTCCAGCAACGGCATCGTGGGCATCAAGCCCACCGTGGGCCTCTGGAGCCGCTCCGGCATCATCCCCATCTCCCATTCCCAGGATACCGCGGGGCCCATGACCCGCACCGTGCGCGATGCGGCCATCCTGCTGGGGGGAGCCGTGGGCGTGGATCCGCGCGACGAAGCCACCGCGCGCAGCGACGGGAACTTCCACAGCGACTACACGCAGTTCCTCGATCCCGCCGGGCTCGAGGGCGCACGCATCGGCGTGGCGCGCTCCTTCACCGGCTTCGACCCGCGCGTCATGGCCCTCTTCGAGGACGCCGTCCTTGCGATGCGCGACGCGGGCGCCGTGATCGTGGACCCCGCCAACCTCCCCGTGGCCAACTGGAGGGACGAGCTTCCCCTCATCGTCCTCGAGTACGAGTTCAAGGCCGACCTCAACGCCTACCTGGCGACGCTGGGACCGGACGCGCCGGTGCGCACGCTGGCGGAGATCATCGAGTTCAACGAGCAGAACGCCGAACTGGAGATGCCGCACTTCGGCCAGCAGCGCATGATCGCGTCACAGGCGCGGGGCCCCCTCACGGACGAGGTCTACCTGAACGCGGTACGCACCATCCAGCGTGGCAACCGCGAAGAGGGCATCGATGCCCTGATGAACGAGCACCAGCTGGACGCCATCGTCGCCCCCACCCGCGACCTTCCCTGGACCACCGACCACATCAAGGGGGACCGGCTGGACGGCGGGAGCAGCGCCGGACCGGCCGCCATCGCGGGCTACCCGGACATCAGCGTGCCCATGGGGTTCGTGTCGGGGCTGCCGGCGGGTGTCTCGTTCTTCGGACGCGCGTGGAGCGAGCCCGTGCTCATCCGCATCGCGTACGCCTTCGAGCAGGCCACGCAGCACCGCCAGGCGCCGACCTTCGCGCCCACGCTGGGATGATCTACCTTCCCAGGCTCTCCCGGATCGCGCGCACCGTGATCCCGGTGCGGTAGGCGATCAGAGCTTCGCCGATCTCGAGGGTCCGCTCCACCGGCCCCAGCTCAACTTCGTTGATCGAGTAGAGACCCGCCTCGATCCGCTGCCGGGCGCGGATGCGCTCCGGATCCGTGGTGGCCACGATCGACGAATAGTGCACGTCGTCGTGATAGATGTCGCGCGTTGCGGAGCAGATGTCGGGCTTCTGGAAGATCCCGAGTTCCTCCTCCAGGAACTCGCAGCTCCAGATGTCTTCCCGGTAATACTCCTCGATGTAGTGGGCCCGCGCGCTGCCGCCCCAGTAGTCGTTGAGTTTTTCCGCCGTGTCCGCCATGCCGTTCTGATTCCCGCCGCTGTCGCCGATGAAGACGACATCCGTGAACCCCTGGCTCTTCAGACTGTTGGCCACATCCTCGAGCACCATGCGGAACGTCTCCTGACGCACGCTCAGGGTGCCCGGATAACGGATGTTCTCCGGATCCCCCTCGGGCACGTACTTCATCACCGGCGCGCACAGCGCGTTGCCGAGTTCGCGCGCGATCGCTTCGCACATCGCCTCGAGCACGTAGTTGTGCTTGCCGCCTGCCATGTAGGGACCGTTCTGCTCGACGCCCCCGGTCGCGATAATGCCGATGGTCTTCCCGGACGCGATTTCGTCGCGCGCCTCCATCCAGGTCAGCTCGTCGATCCAGATGGAGTTGATGCCCTCGATGGGTCGGTCGGCGGTCCTCATTTCCTGCATGCGGCGCTGCCGGTCGGCCTGCTGCCCGGGGGTCAGGTTACGGCGGTCCTGGGCTTCGGCCGGAAACGCCGGGAGCGCGGTGAGCACCAGTATTCCGAGGATCCACTTCGCCGGTTTCATTTCGTCCGCTCCTTTCAGATGACTCCCGTCCTGGCCATCCCCCAAGCCGGGGATCCGGGTATTGTGTGCCGGAAGTCGGCAGGGGTCAAACGGCGCGTTGTCGCCTTGACACCTTGCGCCACCGAACGCAGCTTGCTGGATTGGGCCGGAGTGCCCTGCGAGGGCATCCGGATTGCACCTTGGCAGCATGGCTGTGAAGCCGATTTCTCCTCGACTGCGGGATCCCCGCCGTTTCGGCGTCCTCTCCCTCTCGCTGTTTCAGTTCGCTCTGTTCGCCGGTCTTCCGGTGGCCGACGCGGTGCTCGAAGTCAGAGGGCTGAGCATCGTTGTGCACATTGAAGGGGAGAACAGCGAGCACTGCGACACCGGGCACAGCCACCTTCTGTGCCAACTGACGCGCACGTTGTCGTCCGGGGTTGCTCCCCTGATTCTGATCGATATCCGGCTGGTATTTGAAACCAGCCCGGATACCCCGACCGCGACCGCCTGGCAAAACCGCCCGACTCCGCCCGGTGGCAGCGGTCCGAGGGCTCCTCCCCCGGCCTGACCCTCTACCGGGTTGGCTGTCCCGGAAAACCACCATCCGCTCGTTCGCGGCAACAGCCCTTCCCGTAATTCGCGCTAACCGCTGAAGCATTTCGGCGAGACCCACTGCACGGCCTGGCGCAGGAACGAAAGGCCATGCCGGTGGGGCTTGGCCAAGGGTGTCCATGACTCCGAAGCAACTGGCCGGTTCCATTCCGGCAGTTCTGGCAATGGCTCTTGGAGCTGTCGGCTCGTCCGCGCAGGTCGAGCACGAGGGCGAGATCGAGGGCGTCGTACGCGACGCGGACTCGAGTCAGCCTCTTGCCGGCGCCATGGTATCCATCGATGCCGCGGCGGGGATGGCGGTCTCGCATGGCGACGGCACATTCCACGTTCCCGTGCCGGGTCCGCGCATCTACACGGTGCGGGTCGAGCGACTGGGTTATCGCACGGTTTCCCTCGAGGTGGACGCGTCGAGCGAGGAGATCGTGGTGGTGGAGATGGAAGCCAATCCCATTTCCCTGCCGGGCGTGGTGGTCACCGGGTCCCTCGTGGCGCGCGCGGCCAACGAAGTACTGCGCCCGACCAGCGTATTCGCGGGAGAGGACCTGCAGCGCCGCCTGGCCGGGACCCTTGCGGAAACGCTGGCCTCCGAGCCGGGACTGGCGGTGAGCACGATGGGGCCGGCTTCCGCGCATCCGGTGATCAGGGGCCTGAGCGGGGACCGAATCCTGATGCTCGAGGACGGCGAGCGCGTGGGCGACCAGTTTGCGAGCGGCCCCGACCACGCCACGGCCATCGACCCGTCGTCCGCGCGCCGGATCGAGGTCATCCGCGGGCCGGGCGCGATCCTCTACGGAAGCAACGCCCTCGGGGGCATCATCAACGTCGTGCGCGACGACGTGCCTTCCTCGGTGCCCCACCATCTCACGGGCGCGTTCACCCTTCAGGGACAGAGCGTCAGCAACGCGGCCGGCGGAAGCCTGAACGCCACGTATGGCCTGACCGACCACATTCCCGTGAGGCTGGAGCTCGCGCGTCGCACCAGCAGCGACCTGAAGACCCCGGTCGGAGTGCTCCACAACACCAATTCCGATGTCCGGGAGCTTTCGGGCGGAACATCGTGGGTGGACGACTGGGGCCACGCCGGCGCCACCTTCCGCTATTACGCCAACGACTACGGTATCCCCGGAGGATTCGTAGGAGGTCACGAAGCCGGGGTTCGCATCGAGATGGAGCGGACCGCGACCCGGCTCAGGAGCCTGATCAGGCCCCGGGGCGTCTTCGAGACCATCGAGATCGACGCAGGGTACACCTGGTACCGACACAAGGAGATCGAACCCCCCGACATCCTGGGGACGCTCTATGAGCGTCAGACCGTGAGCGGCGAACTGCTGGCTCGCCACGCGGACCGGGGACCGTTCTCCTCGGGGGGAGTGGGAGCGCGGGCTTCCTGGGAGGACTTCGGGTTCGGAGGCGGACTGTACACCCCGAACTCCACACATACATCCTTCGCCGTATTCGCGCTGGAAGAAATCGATCTGAATCCGATACGCCTCGAAGCCGGCCTTCGCTACGACTGGGCGCGCGTACGGCCCGACCGGGAAGATCGCTCCTCCGATATCGGCCACATCCGCGCGCGGTCCTTCAGTGCCGCATCCGGATCACTCGGGGCACTTGCCCAACTGACGCGGCACCTCACGGTGGGTGCCTCCTTCGCCCGGGCCTTCCGTACCCCGAGCGTCAATGAACTCTTCTCCGAAGGTCCCCACCTGGCTGCCTATGCGTTCGAAGTGGGGAATCCGTCGCTCGATACCGAACGCGGCGCCGGCATCGACGCATTCGTACGCCTTACGGGAGACCGGCTCAACGCCGAGATGACGGTGTTCCGCAACGCCATCTCGGGGTACGTCTTCCCCCTTGAGACGGGAGAACTGAGCCGGGTGCGGCTGCCCATCTTCCAGTTCCACGGGGAAGATGCCGTGCTCGCCGGCTTCGAGAGCGCGCTGGAATGGGCGGTGGTCGGCGATCTTACCGTGGAAGCGGTGGCTTCCTACGTCCGCGGGAGGATCGCAGCCACGGACGAACCGCTTCCCCTGATCCCGCCGCTGCAGGGGCGCTTCGCCATTGGCTTCGCGCCCCGCGACTGGTTCGTGGAGGCCGAAACCCGGGTTGCCGCTCGCCAGGACCGGACTGGCCCCTTCGAGAGCGCAACTGATGGATATGCTGTTTTCGATCTCTCCGCCGGAATCCGGATTACGGTCGGGGGGCGGCTGAACGTGATCACCGTGCGGGGAGAGAATCTTGGCAATGCCGAATACAGGAACCACCTGTCGCGCGTGAAGGAGATCATGCCCGAGGCGGGCAGATCCATCAGCGTGGCATACCGGGTCGTCTTCTAGAGCGAGCGGTCCGGGCAGCCGGAGTGGCTTCGTGACAGGAACGACCGGAACATCAACACAAATGAGGAAAGAACGATGAGACATCCGAGACTGAAACTGCCGTTCGCCCTGCTGAGCGCGGGCATCCTGGCCCTCTCGGCGTGCGAGAGCGCAACCGAACCCGAAGAAGACCATGCGGAGGAAGTCGAGGGCGTGATCCTGGTGCTGAGCGGCCAGACGATCGCGTCGTACGATGGCCACGATCGTCAGTGGACCGGCGAACTCGAGGTCGAGCCGGGCGAGGAAACCCCCCACATCACCGTGCGCTTCGTGGACCACAACATGGACCCGGTCCAGCTGGATGCGGACTTCTACCTGGAAGTGGAAGTCGAGGACGAGTCCATAGCCGAATTCGAGCAGGACACCCCCGGGGAGTTCGGGGGACACCTGCACGGAGGGGCCGAGGGCGACACGGAAATCACCTTCAGCCTGATGCACGGAAGCGTCGGATCCGGGCACCCGGACTTCGTGACCGAGCCGCTCCACATCCACGTGCACGAGCACTGACGACTACGCCGGGTTCAGCCCGTCGATAGCAGTTCCGCCAACCCTCCCCGGGGAGCAGTCTCCGGGGAGGGTTGGTCTTTGCGTACGACACGGGAGCCGATCGGTCGGGCGGAACGCGCGGTCGCGCACTACAATGACGGGGGCATCCTCCAACCTCGTCCTGAACCCCGGAACGACTGATGCGCGCATCCAGACTCGACCGCTCACCCTGGCGCCCGAAACCCTGCCGTCCGCGTAGCGGAGCCGACCCGACTGCCGCGTTCTTCGCGGGCGTCCTGCTGCTCGGCGCAGCCGCGTGTGGACAGGGCACGTCCACGGGCGCGGCCGCCCCTGACCACATCCTGCACAACGGCCAGGTTTTCACCGTAGACGACGACTTCTCGGTCGCCCGGGCCATCGCCTGGCGCCAGGGCGCGAACGGCTCGGAGATCATGCGGGTCGGCAGCGACGAGGAGGTGCTCGCCCTCGCCGGCCCCGACACGCGCACGACCGATCTGGAGGGCCGCGTCGTCCTGCCCGGCCTGATCGACTCCCACCTCCATTTCTCACAGTTGGGAATCGAAGCCGCGTTCGAGAACGACCTGCGCTACGCGATGAGCACCGACGAGATCACTCAGCTTGTCGCCGACCTCATGGAGCGCCTCGACCCCGAGCCGGGCGAATGGGTCACGAGCCGGGGCTGGGACGAACACAAGTATGAGAGGCCCTTCACCCGCTGGCAGATCGACGAACACACCCCGGAAAACCCCGTGCGGCTGGGCCGGGTCTACCGCGGCGTCGCGGTCAACACCGCCGCCTTCCGCCTCATGGGTATCGACGACTCCGACTCCTCCACCTGGCCCGACTGGTGGCTCCAGGACCTGGACTGGTTCAACTACGAGGACAGGGTCTTCCGCGAGATGCGCACCCTGACGGTGGACGGCCAGACGCGTGAAGTGGAGGTCCCCACAGGCATGTTCCTCGGCAACGCGACGCGGCTGGTCACGGTGAGCCCGCCGCAGCGCAACTACGAGGCGCAGGTGCGCGCGGTGGACTACGGCAGCCGCGAGATGACAAGCCTGGGCGTGACCGCCATCGTGGACCCGGGCGGCGGCGGACGGGTCATGCGCGCCTACCAGGACGCCTATGACCGCGGCATGCTTCACTTCCGCATCCTGCAGGTCTACGAGGGCATGTGGAACACCCAGTCCCCCGAGGAGATCGACGCCCATTTCGCCACTCTCCCCTTCAACAACATCGGCGACCGCTTCCTGCGCTGGCGCGGCACCAAGTGGCAGATCGACGGCGGCGCGGGCACGCGCAGTTCCTGGGTCTCCGTGCCCTTCGTCGACTGGGAGAGCATCGAGGGCGAGCCCAAC
This sequence comes from Gemmatimonadota bacterium, assembly GCA_022826025.1. Taxonomy (GTDB): domain Bacteria; phylum Gemmatimonadota; class Gemmatimonadetes; order Longimicrobiales; family Gaopeijiaceae; genus BD2-11. Next base: position 8,814 of record JAJDVR010000156.1, read on the forward strand.
TACGGGTATCACTGGGTGGAGGACGACGTGCGCGAGGCGCAGTTGCGCCCGACCGTCGACCGTGGCTGGGAACCCCACATCCACTCCACCGGCGACCTGGGCATGAAGCAGACGGTGGACGTCTTCGCCAAGCTTATGGACTCCATTTGGGCCGAGGACCCCGACGCCGATCTGCGCTGGAGCGTCATCCACGCCTACCTGCCCATGGAAGAGGAAACCGGCGTGCTCGAGAAGATGGCCGAATACGGCATCATCGCCGCGGTCAATCCGTCCTTCATCTACCACCAGGGCCGTTCCTTCTCGGCCAACCTGAGCCCCGGGCGCATGGCCCGCCTGAAGCCGCTGCGCAGCTACCTGGACGCCGGCGTGCGCATCGCGGTGGGCTCCGACTACGGCACCTCCCCATACAGCCCCTGGATCGGACTCAATGCCATGCTCACGCGCACGGACCTCTGGGGAGACCAGCACGGACCGGAGCAGATCATCACGCTCGAGGAGGCGCTGCGCGCGGTGACCATCGACAACGCCTGGCTGACCTATTCGGACGACTGGACCGGCAGCCTGGAGCCCGGCAAGGTCGCCGACATGGTGGTGCTCGACCTCGAGGACCTGTGGGAACTGGAGCGCGAGCCGGAGCGGATCCTGGAGATGGGCGACCGCGTCCTGCTCACGCTGGTGGACGGGAACCCCGCGTTCCAGAGGGCGGGGTTCGCGTTCTGAGCCGCCCCGTGCGCCCTTGCTGACTTAGTCCGATAAACTAAGCTAATCGCTTCCGGCGATCGCTTCCCGGATGAGCTCCACAGTCTTGTTGTTGCGCCACTCCATCAGCTGCTCGCCGAGCGCGATGGTCTCCTCCATGGGAGCGATCGAGACACCGTTGATGGTGGCCTTCCCGGCGGCAACCCGCTCGTCGTAACGCACCGACGAGGGGTCGACGGTCATCTGCATGGAGGTCAGCCAGTACGTGTCGTGGTATCCGTCGCTGGGGCCTTCCTCCACCCCCAGCTCGTTCATGCGCGCCACCACGCCGGCGTTGTCGTAATAGCCCGCGATGTGGTGCGCCTTGGTCTCGCCCCAGCGCTCGTTCAGCGCGGCGGCCGCGGCGGCCATGCCGGTCTGGTTTCCTCCACTGTCGCCGATGTAGATGATGTGCTCGAACCCGTGCACGTGCAGGCTGTGTCCCACGTCCTCGAGCATCATCCGGAAGGTCTCGTCGCGCACGGTGAGAGTTCCGGGATAGCGCATGTGCCCGGTCTTGGGCTCGAATCCGCCCTCCGGCACCAGCTTGATGATGGGGGTGCAGAGGGCGTTGCCCAGCTCACGCGCGATGGCGTCGCACGCCCCCTCGAGGACGTAGTTGTGCTTCCCGAGGGCGACGTATGGCCCGTTCTGCTCGATACCCCCGGTGGGGATGATCGCGGTGGTCTTCCCGGCGGCCATCGCATCGCGCACCTCGATCCAGGTCAGCTCCTCGATCCAGACCGAGTTCAGCGGAGCGATGGGGTTTTCCATGCGGATCTCGGCCTGGAAGGCGGCCTCCCGCTCCTCCGGAGTGGGTGCCTGCATGGCGGTGGGAGGCTGCGAATCCGAATCCTGGCCGGGTCGCATGACGAGGAACGCGACCGCCGCCAGGATGAGAACCGACAGAGCGGGCCATGTTTTCATCTTGATGCTCCTTGTGCGCGGAAGGCATGCCGGGCCACGTCCTGTCGGACCCGTCCGCCCCGGGTGCCGGAGGGGCGTACCGGCACGTTAGCACACGGCGGTCAACCGTGGGAGACGCCCTCGCGTACGCGCACGCTCGCGCCCGCAATTCCGCGCGAATGTTGCGGAACCGCAGCCTGGCGCTGTACTGTGTATGCTGGCTAGCCGTCTCCTGGCGCCGTGCTCCGCCCCCCAGGCGGCGGCGCGGATCGCAAGGCGGGTCAGGAAAGCCGGTCCGAGTCACCGCGACGCACATCCGCAAGGGCACATGCCATGAGACTCCACTTCGCCAGCGTGATGGCGCTCGCAGGCCTGGCCGCGGCAGTCGGGCATCAGTCCGGGACGGTTCCGGACCGGAACCCCGAGCCCGTCGCCCTTTCCCCAGCCGTCGAAGTCTCGCCGGGCGCCTCCCCCGAGGACCTGACGGGCGTCGTGCGCATGTACTGCCAGGTCTGCCACAACGACGCCCTTCTGACCGGCAATCTCACCCTTGCCGCCTTCCACGTCGAAGACGCCCCGCAGTCTGCCGAGACGGCAGAGAAGATGATCCGCAAGCTGCGTGCGGGCATGATGCCCCCGCCCGGAATGCCGCGGCCCGCCGGCGATACCCTGGTCATGCTGGTCGAGACTCTCGAACAGCTCATCGACGAAGCCGCCGCGGACAACCCGATGCCGGGCAATCGGTCCTTCCAGCGTCTGAACCGGGCAGAGTACGCGGCATCCATCCGTGACCTGCTCGACCTCGAAATCGACGGCGGCGACTATCTGCCGCTCGACACCAAGAGCGCGAACTTCGACAACATCGCCGACGTTCAGATGCTCTCCCCGACCAACCTGGACGCCTACCTGCGCGCCGCCGACGAGATCAGCCGGCTGGCGGTGGGCATACCCGACGCCCCCAGCAACTCGGTGACCTACACGAACTCGGGCTACGCCTCGCAGTGGGACCGGGTGCCCGGCGCGCCCCGCGGCACTCGCGGAGGCGTCAGCGTGGTGCACAACTTCCCGGCGGACGGCGAGTACACCTTCCAGCTCTGGTTCGAGCACACCACGACCGGCGAGATCACCGGCGGCGTGACCCCCGGCGAACAGATCGAGATCTCCCTGGACGGCGAGCCGCTGATGCTGCTCGAGGTGGATCGCTGGATGCACGTCGCCGACCCCAACGGCATGAGCTTCACCACCGAGCCCTTCCATGTGACCGCGGGACCGCATCGGGTGAGCGCGGTCTTCATTCGGGCCACGGACGGCCCCGTCGAGGACATCCTTTCGCCACACGACTGGTCGCTCAGCGACCGCAAGATCGGGAGCGGCAGCGGCTACGGCATCACCGTCCTGGCGCATCTGAAGGACCTGGTCATCCTGGGCCCCGAGAACCCGACCGGGATCTCGGAGACGCCCAGCCGCCACGCCATTTTCAGCTGCAGGCCGTCGTCTGCGGCCGAGACGCGCCCCTGCGCCCGCGAGATCGTGGAACGGCTCGGCAGCAAGGCGTTCCGGCGTCCGCTGGGAGCCTCTGAAGTCGAGTCGCTGATGGCCTTCTACGACCTGAAGGCCGAAGAGGGGTTCGAGGACGGCGTTCGCACGGCGCTCCAGGCGATTCTGGCCAGCCCCGACTTCGTGTTCCGGGTCGAGGAAACGCCGGTTGGGGCACGGGCGGGCGACCTGTATCCCATCTCCGATCTCGATCTGGCTTCGCGGCTGTCGTACTTCCTGTGGGGGACGCTTCCCGACGAAACTCTGGTTGACCTGGCCGACCGGGGCGAACTCTCCGATCCGGCCACGTTGCGCGCACAGTTGAAGCGCATGCTCGCCGATCCGCGGGCCGAGGCGCTCGGCTCGCGCTTTGCCGCGCAGTGGTTGCGGCTCGAAGACCTGGAGAAGGTCAATCCCGATCGCCTGCTCTTCCCTGACTACCACGAACAGCTCGGCAACGCGATGCTCGCCGAGACCGAGCTCTTCTTCAACAACATCGTCCAGGAGGACCGCAGCGTCATCGAGCTCTTCACGGCCGACTACACGTTCGTCAACGAGAGGCTCGCCAGACACTACGGCATTCCCGGCGTCGCGGGCGAGACCTTCCGGCGGGTCCAGTATCCCGACGACCGGCGCCGCGGCCTCTTCGGACACGGCAGCATCCTCACCCTCACCTCCCACGCCAACCGCACCTCCCCGGTGCTGCGCGGCAAGTGGGTGATGGAGGTGATGCTGGGCACGCCGCCGCCGCCGCCGCCGCCCGGGGTTCCGGATCTCGATCAGACCGAGAGCAGCGATGGCGGCCGCATGCTTACTACGCGCGAGCGCATGGAGCGTCACCGGGCCAGCCCGGTGTGCGCCGCCTGCCACCAGTTCATGGACCCGATCGGCCTCGCGCTGGACAACTACGACGTGACCGGGAAGTGGCGCATCCGGGAGCACAGCATGCCGCTCGATACGCGGGGCACTCTCTGGGACGGCACCCCGGTGGAGAGCCCGGCCGCGCTTCAGGAAGCGCTCCTCAAGCGCCCCATTCCGCTGATTCGCAACTTCACGGTGAACCTGATGGCCTATGGCCTTGGCCGCCGGGTCGAGTACTACGACATGCCCGAGATCCGGGCGATCGTCGCGGCCGCCGAAGCCAACGACTACAGGATGTCCTCTTTCCTGACGGGCGTCATCGAGAGCGAGGCCTTCCTCTACAGCCAGGTGCCGGATGTCGTCGTCGAGGAGGCGCAGAGCAGATAACCGCGATCGCGATCCGAAGAGATGAGCCCCGGAGGGCCCGGCCCGGATCGCGCGATACGGATACAGAGAGCAGAGTCGCTTCGCCGACCGCGAAGCTCACATCGCAGGACCGAGGGAGAAAGACGATGAGACTGATCACGGGCAAGCACATTCCGCGCCGCATCTTCCTGAAGGGCATGGGAGCGACCGTGGCCCTGCCGCTGCTGGATTCCATGATTCCCGCGGGGCTGCGCGGTGCGGAGGCGGTTCGGGAGCTGGACGCCACCCGCCTGATCGCGATGGAGATGTCGCACGGGGCGGCCGGCTGCACCACGTGGGGCGCGAAGCAGAACTTCTGGAGCCCTTCGACGATCGGCCACGACTTCGACCTGTCGCCGACGTCCCTGCGCAGCCTGGAGCCTTGGCGCAGGTACCTCACCATCGTCAGCAACACCGACGTGAAGATGGCCGAGGCCTTCATCCCCGAAGAGATCGGCGGCGACCACTTCCGCTCCACGGCGACCTTCCTGACGCAGGCGCACGTCAAGCAGACGGAAGGCTCGGATGTCTACGTAGGCGCGTCGCTTGACCAGATCTACGCGGACCGCTTCGGTCAGGATACGCCCATCCCCTCGATGCAGCTGTGCATCGAGAATATCAACCAGGCCGGGGGCTGCGCGTACGGCTACACCTGCGTGTACACGGACTCGTTGAGCTGGGCATCCCCGACGGAGCCGCTCCCGGTCATCCGCGACCCGCGCGTCGCCTTCGAACAGCTGTTCGGGGCCGGCTCGACGGCGGAAGAGCGGCTGGCGCGACGCTCCACCAACCGGAGCATCCTCGACTGGATCGCGGAGCGGGTGGCGCAGATGCGGCAAACGCTCGGACCCGGCGACCGGCAGCGCATGGACCAGTATCTGGAGAACGTGCGCGAGATCGAGCGCCGCATCCAGATGGTGGAGGAGCGCAACACCGGCGGCGATCCGCGCGACATGCCGGAAGCGCCCGCGGGGGTGCCGGATTCCTTCAGCGAACACATGCAGATGATGTTCGACCTGCAGGTGCTGGCGTTCCAGACCGACATGACGCGGGTGTTCTCCTTCAAGCTCTCGCGTGATTCCTCGGCTCGCACCTTCCCGGAGAGCGGTGTCGACACCCCGTTCCACCCGGCTTCCCACCACGGCGACAGCGAAGAGGCGATCGCCGACTTCGCGGTGATCAACAACTACCACGTCAGCATGCTCCCGTACCTGATGGAGAAGCTGCACCAGGTCGAGGAAGTCGACGGGACTCTGCTCAACAAGAGCATGATCATCTACGGCTCGCCGATGGGCGACCCGAACGTGCACAACCACCTGAGGGTGCCGTTCATCGTCCTGGGCGGGGCCAACGGGCAAATGGACGGCAACGTGCACCTGCACGCGCCCACCGGCACGCCTCTGGCCAACGTCATGCTCACCCTGCTGCACAAGCTGGGACACACCGACCTCACCAGCTTCGGCGACAGCACCGGAGCCTTCAGCCTGGGCTATTCGGGCGAGCTGGCCGCCGACGCCGCTTCCTCGAGCTGAGGCGTCCGGTGAAGAGCAAGGCCCATGTGAACGCGTGGCTTCCGGCGGTGATGCTCGCCCTCCTGTGGGCGGCGCCACCGCCGGAGTCGCCGGTCGCCGATGCCGCCATGCGCGACGACATCGAAGCGGTGCGTTCACTGCTCGAGGAGGGCGCCGAGGTGAACATGGCCCAGAGCGACGGCATGACCGCGCTTCACTGGGCCGCCGAGCTGGACAACGTGGAGTTGGTCCGTCTGCTCGTTGACGCGGGGGCCGACCTCGAAGCCCCTACCCGCCTCGGCGACCTCACTCCGCTGCACATCGGCGCTGAACTGGGACGGAGCGGCACCGTGCGCGCCCTGCTGGAGGCCGGTGCGAACGCGGAGTCGCGCAACGCCAACGGTACCACCCCCCTCCACTTCGCGGCTCTGTCGGGGAACGTAGAGACCGTGGAGGCGCTGGCCGATCACGGGGCGGACGTTAACGCTCGCGAGGCCAGTTGGGGCCAGACTCCGCTGATGTTCGCCGCCTCCCGCAACCGCGTGCCCGCGATCGACGCGTTGATCGGCCGGGGAGCGGAAGTGGGCATCACCAGCAAGGTCGTCCTGTTCCAGGATCTCGCGGACCGCGAGAAGCTCACGGCTGCGGTGCGCGACTCCGTGCTCGAGATCTATCGGGCCAGGTCGCCGGATCCGGAGACCTGGGCGCCGACCCTGGCCCAGACCCAGGAAGCACTGCGCGCCGCGCGCGCCCATGAAGCGGTAGCGCCGGTAGAGGCGTCGGAGGTGGTGCGCATCGACTGGGATTCCGCGCAGACCGCCGGCAGAGCCCCGACCTCCCAGGAGAGGGCGGGCTATCACGGGGGCCTGACCGCCCTTCTGCACGCTGTGCGGGAAGGTCACCGCGAGGCTGCAATCACCCTTCTTGAGGGCGGCGCGGACATCAATCAGCCCAGCGGCGGCGACCTGAACACGCCCATCAACAGCGCCATGATCAACGGGCACTACGACCTTGGCCTGGAGCTGCTGAAGCGCGGAGCCGACCCGAACACCGCCAATTACCCGTCGGGCATCACGCCGCTCTACGCGGTCATCAACACCCGCTGGGCGTCCAAGTCCCGATACCCTCAGCAGAGAGCCTTCGAACAACAGGAATCGAGTCACGTCGAGACGATGAGGGCCCTGCTGGAGGCGGGGGCCGATGTCAACGCCCGGCTAACCATGGATTACTGGTTCCTGGCGTACAACTTCGGCGGGATCGGCGTCAACACCTGGGGCGCCACGCCCTTCTGGCGGGCGGCGCACGGGCTCGACATTCCCGCGATGAAGCTGCTGGTGGAATACGGTGCCGATCCCCACATGCCGACCAAGGCACCGGCGGGGAATCTCTACGTCGGTCTTGAAATCGAAGCACCAGAGGAAGACCAGTCCGGTGTTCCGCCCATTCCTCCGGGCGGCCCCGGCACCTATCCGATTCATGCGGCATCCGGGAACTCGGGCGAGGGTGCGGGGCGCGCCGGCAACTTCCACAGGCACGTTCCGGACGGATGGCTGCCCGCGCTGAAATACCTGGTCGAGGAACTGGGTGCCGACGTCACCCTTCGCGACCACCTCGGCTACGGCACCATCCACGGCGCCGCGGGCCGCGGCATGAACGACGTGATCCTCTATCTCGTCGAGCATGGGGCCGATCCCCTTATCGTGGGGCGGTCGGGACGCACGACCATCGACCTCGCCAACGGTCCCGCGAATGGTCTGACGCCCTTCTATGACACGATCGACCTGCTCGACAGCATGGGGGTCATCAACAACCATCTCTGCGTATTCTGCTGATTCCCTCGCGCGCTCGCGCGTGGAACCGAACAAGCGGCCCGTTCGTGCCACCATCCACGAACGGGCCCTTTTTCTTGTGAAACTCCGGATCTTCCAATAGGCGCGCGCATGGCTGCTTCGTCTCCCGCCCCGACCCCCTCGCGCCGCCGGGCCATCGTCGCCGCGAGCGTTGGCAACGCGCTCGAGTGGTTCGACTGGACCGTCTACGCCACCTTCGCGATCTTCTTCAGCAGCCAGTTCTTCCCACCCGGGAACGAGACGACCGCACTGCTGGCCGCGTACGGCATCTTCGCCGTGGGCTTCATCATGCGCCCGCTCGGCGGCTGGATCATCGGCGTGTTCGCGGATCGCCGGGGCCGCAAGGCCGCGCTCGTTCTGAGCGTCCTCATGATGGCGGGCGGTTCACTGGTGATCGGCCTGTCCCCGACGTTCGCCTCGGCGGGGATCGTCGCGCCCGTCATCCTGACCCTGGCGCGCCTGGTACAGGGGCTGTCGCTGGGCGGACTCTACGCTTCGGCCACCACCCTGCTCGCCGAAATCGCGCCCGCCAGCCGTCGCGGCTTCTACTCGAGTTTCGTGTTCTTCAGCCTGGCCGCGGGCATCCTGGTCGCGTCCGCGCTGGGCTGGGGGCTCACCACGACCCTTGCCGAAGAAGCGATGCGGACATGGGGCTGGCGGGTGCCCTTCATCCTGGGCGGGGTCGGCGGGCTGATCAGCCTCTGGATTCGCACCGCGGTCCCCGAGCCCGAGGCGTCGCCGGCCGCGACCGGCAAGGACGTCGTGAAGCGGCCGCTGCACGTCCTCCTGCGCGAGCATCCGGTCGCCCTGCTGCGGATCGTTGGGTTCGCCACCCTGACGACCTTCGCCTTCTACATCTTCGTTCCGTACCTGCCCACATATGCGATCCGCGCGGTCGGCGCGGATGCCTCCGTGGCCTTCGCGGCCAATACCGTGGGGCTCATCGTGTTCATGCTGGTGCAGCCGGTGTTCGGGGCACTCTCCGATCGCATCGGGCGCAAGCCTCAGTTGATCTTTTTCGCCCTGGGCTATCTCGTCCTGTTCTATCCTTTGATGTCGGCGATCCAGCCGACCTTCATCTCGATTCTCCTGCTGGAGCTGTTCGGGCTCGTGCTCTATGCGATGTACTCCTCCATCGCTCCCGCGATCATGTCGGAACAGTTCCCGGCCAACGTGCGCGCCGTCGGCATCGGCATTCCCTACAATCTGACGGTGGCGCTGCTTGGCGGCCTTACGCCCTACCTGCTGACCTGGCTGCAGAGCATCGGGAGGGAGCAGTCGTTCTTCCTCGTGGTGCTCGCCGGCGCGATTGTCTCGCTCGTGACCTTCGTGCAGATGCCCGAGAAGGTCGGTCAGCCACTGGACTGACGGTCTCTCGCGTATGGTAACGGAGCCGGAGACGCCGCTGCACTACCGCAGCGCCCGGGGGCTTGCCCGAGCCATACGGACCGGCGAGACCGACTCCCACGCGCTCACCCGGTTGTTTCTGGATCGGATCGAACGCGGCTCGGCGCTGAGGGCCTTCACACATGTGGCGGCGGAGCGAGCAGAGGCGCTGGCCGAGGCGGCCGACCGCCTTCTTGCCGCCGGAATCGTCCTCGGACCGCTGCACGGCGTCCCGGTGGCGGTCAAAGACAGCCTCGCGTGGGCAGGCACGCCGCAATCGGGGGGATCGCTGGCCCGCACCGATTGCGTCAGCGACCACACCAGCGCGGTGGTTCGGCGACTGATTGCGAGCGGCATGGTGGTCCTGGGGAAGACCTCCATGACCGAGTTCGCCTTCGGCCTGTCCGGCCAGAACCCCACCTGCGGGACTGCCCGCAATCCGTGGGATCCGCTCCACGACCGGGCGCCCGGCGGCTCGTCCAGCGGTTCCGGAGTGGCCGTCGCCGCGGGGCTGGCGCCGATTGCGATCGGGGGAGACACGGGGGGGTCGGTGCGTGCGCCGGCGCTCATGAACCACCTGGTCGGGTACAAGCCCTCCTCGGGCCTCATCAGCAGGGCCGGCTGTCTTCCGCTGAGTCCCACGCTGGACGTCCTGGGTCCCATCACGCGCACGGTGCACGATGCGCGCACCCTGACCGCTGTGCTCACGGGTCCGGACTTCGACGACCCCGTCACGCTGACCGCGCAGCAGGCGTCGATGCCCTCCGGCACGCGCACGCTGGCGGTTCTCGCTGAAGAGGCGTGGCCCGTCCCGATGCACCCGGAGGCGGTGGACCACTGGCGCCGGGCACTGGAGCGCGTTGCCGGCTCCGGTTGGACTCTGGAGACCTGGTCTCCGCCGACGATCCTCGATTTCGACGGTCTGGGATGAGACAACTCCACCATCCTCGCTCACGAAGCCTACCAGCGCTACGGCCGTCTGGCCCGGGATGAGGCGGCGCCGCTTTGGAGCGTCATACGATCGCGCATCCGGGCGGGCGCCGACGTGGGCAGCGCGGACTACGCTGCCGCACTCGAGCGCAGGACGAGGGTCGGGGCGTGCTTCGCCCGGGAGATGGCTTCCGTGGCCGGCCTGCTGATGCCCGGTTCGGATCAGAGCGCGCGCATTCTCGATCCCGAGGACGAGCGACACGCGGGACTGGGCGCCTTTCTCCGGCCGGCCAACTTCCTCGGGGCGGCAGCCGTCGCTCTGCCCACCAGCCGGGACTCGGACGGGATGCCACTCGGCCTTCAACTGCTCGCGCCCCACGGCAGGGACGCGTCGCTGCTGGCGGTCGCCGCCGAGCTGGAAGGCGCGCTCGGCGCGGGGCGGCCGATTCCGGATCCCGGGCCCTGGAGGCTGACGTAACACTGCGCTTGCAGCCCGGCGGGGCGCCGTGTACCTCTAGCGAAATACCCCGGATACTCATACCTGGAGGGTTCACCCATGCTCACCATGATGCTCCCCATTGCGTACATCTCGCAGAGGCTCCTGGAGCGACGGGCTGCCGCGCTCCTCATCATCACCCTTTGCGCGATGCCGGCCCGGGCCCAGTCGCCCGCGGAGCCGAGCGGAATCGGATGGGCCACCATCGAGGACCTCAACGCGGCGTTCGACTCCGGCGAGCTGACCGCGGAACGGCTCATCGAGATGAGCCTGGCGCGCATCGAGGCCTACGACCAGGCCGGACCCGAGCTCCACGCCATGCTGTGGCTGAACGAGAACGCCCTCGAGCGCGCGCGGGAGCTCGATGAGGAGCGCAGGCGGAGCGGGCCGCGGTCGCTGCTGCACGGCATCCCGGTGGTGCTCAAGGACAACGTCGACACGGGCGACATGCCCACCACCGGCGGATCGGCCCTGCTGGCCGGCGCGATCCCCCCCGACGACGCGTTTATCGTAAAGAAGCTGCGCGACGCCGGGGCGATCATCCTCGCCAAGACCGCCCTGAGCGAGCTCGCGTCCGGCGGCATCCTCAGCTCGGTCGGCAACTACTTCCCCAAGAACCCCCACGACCCCACGCGAACGCCATCCGGATCATCGACCGGGGCCGGCATCGCCGTCGCCGTGTCCATGGCGCAACTGGGCGTCGGCACCGACACCGGCGGCTCCATCCGCGGACCCGCGACGGACAATGGCATCGCCGCGCTTCGTCCCTCGCACGGCCTGTTGAGTCACGACGGAGTCATTCCGCTCTCGATCACGCTCGACATGGCGGGTCCGATGGGCCGTCACGTGTACGATGTCGCGGCGATGCTCGGGGTCATGACCGGCGTCGATCCGGCCGACCCGACAACGCAGAAGAGCGAAGGGCGCTTCCAGACCGACTACACGCAGTTCCTGGACCCCGGCGCGCTCGAGGGTGCCCGCATCGGGATCGCGCGTGACTTCATGGGGGAGCACGACGGGGTCACCTGGGTCGTCGAGGCGGCGCTGGGGACCATGCGCGCCCAGGGCGCGACGGTCGTCGACGTGCGCTTTCCACCGTGGCTTCTGACCGTCAAGGGCGACTGGTACACAACGGTCCGCTATCCGGAGTTCCGGTCCCAGATCGAGGATTATCTCGCCACCCTCGGGCCCCAGTATCCGAAAACGCTGCAGGAAATGATCGAGCGGTCGGACCGGATCGTAGCGCTGATGCCCGACGGATCCCGCCCGAACCCGGTCCGCTGGAACATCTTCAGGCAGGAGGAGGCCAGCGGCGAGCTCACAGACTACGAGTACGTGGCGATGCGCGAGCACGGCTTCCCGATGGTTCAGGCGATCGTGCACGGAATGCTGGACGCCCAGGACCTGGACGCCATCGTCTACCCCCCCTCGAACACGCCTCCGGCCCTGCGCTCCGCCGTCAACCACTTCGGCGGCATGGTGGGCACCAACATCGCGAGTCTCGGGGGCCTGCCCGACCTCATCGTGCCGGCAGGATTTACCAGAAGGGGCTTGCCCGTGGGGATTTCCTTCCTCGGCCGCGCGTTCAGCGAGCCCCGGCTGTTCGCCCTCGGCTACGCCTTCGAGCAGGCCACGCGCGCGCGGCGCGATCCGATGCACACGCCACCTCTGCCGGGGGAGAGTGTGCCGCGCCCGACAGGCTCCGGCGGAAGCTGACGGGAACATCACACGACGACGCTGGCTTGTGCCAGCCCTCCAATTCCGCTAGAATGCTGGATTTAAGTTGTACGTGGTTCCGCGCTCTTCAGGTCCACTCCTGTCGACATCCCGTCGATGCCCGCGGGGCCACTCGTTGTGTGGAGGTGCAGGATGAGTCGTCGCGGGTTCTTCGTTGGTCTCGGTCTGTTCGCATTCCTCCTCCTCACAGCGACTCCCGCGCTGGCACAGGGCGGCACCATCACCGGCACCGTCGTTCACGGCGAAACGCTTCGCCCGCTGGCTGGCGCCCAGGTCTCGATCCCTGAAACCGGAATCGGCGCTGTGGCGAACAGCCAGGGGCGCTACCTCTTCCTCAACGTGCCGGTGGGCACGCACCCGCTTCGGGTCCAGATGATCGGGTACGGCACGCAGGAGACCACGGTCACTGTGGCGTCCGGCCAAACCGCGACGATGGACTTCCAGCTCGACATCGAAGCTCTCGGGCTGGACGAGATCGTCGTCACCGGCACCGTCGGCACCATTCAACGCCGGGCGGTCGCCAACGTGGTCGGGACCATGAACGCGGCCGAGCAACTCGAGACCAGCGCACCCACGAACATCCAGCAGATGCTGACCGGACAGATCCCCGGGGTTTCCGTGCAGGTCGGCAGCGGCTCGGTCGGGTCCGGCAGCGGCATCATCATTCGCGGACGCAGCACGGTGGCGCTTGGCACACAACCCCTGCTCTACATCGACGGGGTCCGCGCCAACGGAGGCGTCGTCGGCTTCGGCCCCTGGACCAGCGACGGCACCTCCCGTCTCAATGACCTCAACCCGGAGGAAATCGAGCGGATCGAGATCATCAAAGGCCCGGCGGCAGCCACCCTCTACGGAACGGAAGCCTCGGCCGGCGTGATCCAGGTCATCACCAAGAAGGGCGTTCCGGGTCGCGCGACGGTCGAGGTCGTCGCCCGCCAGGGCGCCAACTGGTTCCACAATCCGGCCGGACGGCTCCCAACCAACTACGGGATCGCCTCGGACGGACGGACCATCATCTCCCAGCATCCCTACCAGGACGAAGCGGCGGCGGGACGCGACGTCTTCCGCACGGGGCTTGTCCAAGGGTATGTGGTCAACGTCAGGGGTGGACGGGACAATCTCACGTACTACTTCTCGGGGGCCTTCGACGACGAGGAAGGCTACCTGCCCAACAACGACAAGACCCGAACGAACGTGCGGGCGAATGTTCAGGCGGCTGTGACGGACGAACTCGACATGGCCGTCGATCTCGGCGTTGTCCGCAGTCTCCGGCACACGGCACGAGATATCGATTTCGGCCTGATCGCCACCCACCAATTCGGTTCTCCCGTCACCAGGGACACGCCGCTGCGGGGGTTCTCCAACGCTCCCCCCGAGATCACGGCGCTACGCGACTGGCAGGACCGGCTGAACCGGGGCACGGTTTCGACCACGATCAACCACCGACCTACCGACTGGCTGAGCCAGAGAGTCGTCTGGGGACTGGACTTCACCGACTCCAGGCTCTCGACATTCGTGCCCCGCATGCCGGACACCGACGAGGCGTCATACTTCGGCTTCCACGGTTCCGAGGGTGGGGGCCAGGGTGCGAAGGGTGTTGAAGAGAAACGCGACGTGAATCAGACGTTCGACTACAACCTCACCGCGTCGTTCGAGCCGTTGTCCGAGGTCACCGCGGCATCCTCGTTCGGGGTACAGTATTTCGTACGCGAGTTCCGGGTGACCTCCGCGAGCGCCATCCAGATGCCCACCCCGGCCGTGTCCACCGTCTCTTCCGGATCGGTGGCGACGGGCGGAGAGTCCTACGTCGCGAACAAGACCTTCGGGGTCTTCGGCCAGCAGACGGTCGGATGGCGGGAACAGTTGTTCCTCACCGCCGCGCTGCGCGCCGACGCCAACAGCGCTTTCGGTGAATCCTTCAACGCTGCGTACTATCCCAAGCTGAGTGGAAGCTGGGTGATCAGCGATGCCGACTTCTTCAACCTGCCGGCCATCGAAACGCTTCGTCTTCGGGCCGCGTGGGGGAGGTCGGGGATGCAGCCCGACGCCTTCGCGGCCGTCCGGACCTATATCCCGTCGGTGGGCCCGGGAGACGTGCCCACCGTCAGGCCCGGAGAAGTGGGCAATCCCGACCTCAAACCCGAGGTCGGGTCGGAACTGGAGGTGGGGTTCGATGCCAGCCTGTTCCAGGACGGCATCAACCTCGAACTGACGCACTACCGGCAGACGACGAACGACGCGATTCTGATCGCGGCGTCGGCGCCGTCGGGCGGCTTCTCCACCAGCCGCTTCGTCAATGCGGGCAGGGTGGAGAACAACGGCTGGGAACTGTCGCTCACCGCGCGCCCCATCCAGACGCGGGCGTTGGGCTTCAGCCTGACCGGCACAGTCTCCCATAACACGAACCTGCTTGCGGACAACGGCGGGCTCCCGCCTCTGCAGATCGACCGGCGAGGCCGTTTCCAGCACATCGAGGGTTGGCCTCTGGGCGCAAACTGGAGTCGGCATGTCGCCTCCGCGCAGTGGGGTGGGCCCCAGGGCCGGAATCTGGTCAATATCATGTGCCATGGAGGACCGCCGGGTGTCTTCAACATGGACGAGTCCGAGATCGGCCAACACCCGCCCGTCCCCTGCGGAAACGCTCCCTACTTCTTCACCGCCCAGGCTGGACCCGGATGGCTGGGCAGCCTCTCCTCGCAGTTGACGCTCGGCGACAACCTGACGCTCAATGCACTGTTCACGTGGTACGCGGACCGTACCAGGTTCAGCACGACGCAGTGGAAGCGGGACAACTCCTTCGGGAACTCGCTCCAGGGCGCCCAGGCCCGCATCGGCGAACTCGATCCGATCCTGGCGGCCTCATTCCTGACGGCCGGAGTAGAGTGGCCGCACCACCAGCGGGAAGACCACATCCGGCTGCGCGACGTCTCTCTCAGCTACAGCCTGCCGACCAGCGTGGTAGAGGGCTTCGGCATGTCGCGGGCAACCCTGACCGTGACCGGGCGAAACCTCTGGACTCCGTATGTGCACGAGAGCTTCACCGATCTGGATCCGGAAGCAAAACACGCGCGGGACCGGGAGTACGGCTGGCAGCTCAATCCGCCACCCCTGCCACACTCCGTCATCACCACACTGAGGGTGAGGTTCTGATGACCCGCCGTCAGCCGAGTGACCGAGCACGATATTGTTTCCTGCCCGCGCGGCGGGCAGGTGGGAGAGGGGGTCGCATGCGCAATCGATTTCAATACAATCGCGGTTATCACCTGAGCGTTGGCGGTCTGACGCTGCTTCTGACGCTGTCGCTCCTCGGGTGTGACAACCTTCTGGAAGTGGAGCTCCCCGGTGCCACGACTGCCGAAGCACTGGACGACCCGGGGTTCGCCACGTTGCTGACCACCAGCGTCCAGGGTGAGTTCGAGTGTGCCTACTCCAGCTTCATCTGGGGCACTTCCCACCTGGGCGGCGAGATCATCGGCGGATTCGTGGAGGCGGGGGGCGCCGAGTGGCTGCAGCGCAACATCACGCCAGCGAGCAGCGATTACGTCGGGAGCGGCTGCGGTGGCACGGGGGTGTATGCGCCGATGGCGACGGCCCGCGCCCTCGCGGACGACGTTATCGGCAGGCTTGAGGCCTGGTCCGACCAGGAGGTGGCGGGCCGAACCGGATTGCTCGCGAAAGCCAACCTGTACGCCGGTTTCAACTACGTCATCTTCGGAGACGCCATGTGCACCGCGGCCTTCGACAACGGCCCGGAGGTACAGCCGCCGGCAATGTTCGAACTGGCGAGGGACCGCTTCACCGAAGCCGTTTCGCTGGCGAACGACGCCGAGATCAGGAATGCCGCCTACGTCGGGCTCGCCCGGGCCAATATCTCCCTGGGAGACAACCAGGCGGCGCTCTCCGCGGCCGAGCAGGTCTCGCCCGGCTTCACCTACAACGTGAGCCGCTCGTCGGCCAACAACTCGCGCCGGAACATCATCTACCTGAACAACAATCAGAACCGCAGGATTTCCGTCGATCCCCATTACTGGGACGTGACCTGGATGGGCGCTCCCGATCCGAGGGTGAGCGTCACCAATACGGGCGGCAAGACGACGGACGGCGTGACGGACCTGTGGCTCCAGACCAAGTACCGTTCGGATGCCGCGCCCTATCGGCTCGCGAGCCATGTGGAGGCGCAGCTGATCATCGCCGAGGCCGCGGGAGGCCAGAGAGCGGTCGATATCATCAACGAGCTGCACGCCGCTGCGGGAATCCCACCCTTTGAGGGCGGTTCGGAGGCCGAGATTCGCGCTCAGGTCATCGAGGAACGGCGGCGAGAGTTCTTCCTCGAGGGGAAGAGATTCGGCGACCTGCGCCGCTACGGCGGGTTTGACGAGTGGACCAAGGGCACGCATCCGTTCACCCCCATCACCTATGGGGGCAACGAGTGCATGCCCCTCCCCAATGTCGAGCGGTTCAACAATCCCAGCCTCTCGGGCTGAAACGGTGGAGTGAGACGCGCCCCGCCGGCTCTCTGAACCCGGTGCCGGCGGGCGCGTCTTTTCCGAGCGACCTGGCGAATGCTGTTCTCAAGACACTCCCGGACCCGAGGATACGCCTGCCTGGGCGTTGTCCAACTCCTCTGTTCAGGATGCTTTGGCTACGTGACGGCGGAACGCGGGACCGTGCCGCCCGGCGAGAGGGTGCGTGTGCACCTGACACAGGAAGGGCTTGACGACCTGGCGGAGTTCGCTCCCGGCCTCGCGATGGACGGGACGCTCGTTCGGGCCGACAGCGACCAGATCATCCTGCGCGTCTCGGTCGTGGACCAGACCGTGGGAATCATGACCAGATCCCTGGGGCAGGACCTGACGATCCCGGCCAGCCGCATCTCTCGCCTGGAGCAGCGCGAGTTCGACCGCAGGCGAACCTGGCTGACCGTCGGGGTGGGGGCCGCCGCGATGGCCGCAATTCTTGCGAGCTTCGGCGACGGAGTCCCGAACCCGGAGCTTCCACCCGTGGAGGAGGATCCCGCCGGGTTCGGGCCGGTGAGGGCGGCGATCTCTCTGGTCCTGATTCGGGCCCGCTAGCGCGGAACCCCATGACGAACCGGAAAGCACGTCCGGCGACGCGCGGCCCCTCGACCTCCTCGCGTTGGAGTAGCGCCTGCGCGGTTCTCACGACGTTGATCTGCGCGACCGCGGCGAGCACCCAGGAGCCTCCTGCCGGATGGGACGCGATGATCGCCTCCGAGGAAGCCATCGTCCAGATCTCACCGCACATCAAGCGCCTCGGCCACTCGACCCTGAACCTCCACCTCCCCGACGAGTCCACTCGGACGGTGTTCGCAGACCTCGTCAAGGTTGTGGATCTCCTGTCGGTCGAACCCCGGGGCGGGAACGCGCTCGGCGTGGTCGGGGGGGCTTCCCGTCAGCCTGCGGCGACTGATGTTGCCCGACGGGATCTGGCCCTGTGGCGGCCGCTCCTGGACCACGTCGAGTACTTCGACCATGCGAAGTTCGAGGTGATCCGCGGTCAACTGCTCGTGGACATCCCTGGACGCCTCGAGACCGACCTGGGCTTCGAGGCCCTGGCACGCGTCCCGGACGGTCGGCTCTGGTTGCGTGGCAAGCTGATCGTCACATGGGCGGCCGGGGCTCCGCTGGAAAGGGGCGGGCCGCCCACCTGGAGCATCGTGGAGTGGCGAACCGGAGAGCTGCGGACCATGGCGGCCGACCGCCTCCTCTTCGCCGAGATCCTGGATCAGGTCCTGGAGCCCGAAGCGCTCGGCCCGGCCCGCCGCTCGATACACGAGGAGTTCGTCCTCGAATACCTGCTCGATCCGGACGGCTTCCAGCGTCCCACGCCCTATTTCGATGTGCAGTCGGCGGATCGGCATCCGGGGATTGCGGTCACGGATGTGAACGGCGACGGCTTCGACGACGTGTACGTCATGGCACGCTGGGGTCCCAACCAGTTCTTCCAGAACCAGGGTGACGGAACCTTCGAGGAGGTCGCCGCGAGGATCGGCCTCGACGTGTCCCATTTCACTTCGTCGGCCCTGTTCGCCGACTTCGACAACGACGGCGACCAGGACGTCTTTCTCGGCCGGACGCTGCAGCCGAGCGTCTACCTGGTGAACGAGGACGGCCGGTTCGTCGAACGTTCGCTGGACCTGTTCGACAGTCCGCTGCCGGCCCTCGTCTCGTCGGTATCGGCCGTCGACTACGACGGAGACGGCCTGCTCGACCTCTACGTCTCCACCTTCGCAGCCGCCCTGCACCCGATCGAGACGATGGCCTTCCTCGATCCCCTGAATGGACAGCGTCTGTGGGCGCTTGCGACCGGCGGCGAGAGTCACGTCATCAAGAACAAGTTCGGGCCCCCCAACGTCCTCTTGCGGAACCGGGGCGGCGGCCGGTTCGCACGCGTGGAGGACACCGCCCTCAACCTCTTCAGGAACACCTACCAGTCCACCTGGGCCGACTACGACAATGACGGCGACATGGACGTGTACGTGGTGAACGACTTCGCGCCCAACAACCTCTACCGCAACGACGGCGGGGGCGCGTTCACGGACGTCACGGCGGCGACCCGGACGGCCGACCTCGGCTTCGGCATGGGGGCATCGTGGGGAGACTATGACGCCGACGGCCTGCAGGACCTCTATGTGACGAACATGCACAGCAAGGCAGGCCTGCGGATCGCCGCGCGGTTGAACGACGTCGACGGGAACTTCAGGCGAATGGCTCGTGGCAATACTCTGTTCCGAAACCGGATGGACGGGTTTGAGCAGGTCTCCAGCCTCGAGCGACCCGGATTGCCGGTTGAGGCGGCGGGCTGGGGATGGGGAAGCCAGTTCATCGACCTGGACAACGACTCGGATCTCGACATCCATGCCCTGAGCGGGTTCTATACCGCTCCATCGGCGGTCGAGCTGCCCATCGACATATGAACTGACTACTGGCGCGCAGTTGTGCGCTCGGACGAGCATCCCGGGGCGCTTCAGCTCGAAACCGACCTCTATTCGAGAGCGACGGAGCGGCTCCAGTCGGGGGCATCGTTCAGCGGACACGAGCGCAACCACGTGTTCCTGAACCAGAACGGCGACGACTACGTCGAGGTCTCCGGAATCTCCGGCCTGGATCACCCTGGAGACAGCAGGGCTTTCGCCGTTTTCGACTACGACCGGGACGGGTGGCAGGACATCGCGGTGGTCAACGCGAACGCACCGCTGTTTCAGCTGTTCCGGAACCAGATGGGCGAGCGTGGTGATCCGGGAGGAATGGTGGCAATTCGCTTCGAGGGTGGAAACCGGTATGCGTTCCCCACCGGCCAGTGGAGCACCCGCGATGCCTATGGTGCCCGGGTGCTCCTCGAGGTCCGGGGCCGCGAACTGCTGCGCGAGCACCGCGCGGGCGAAGGTCTCGCCGCGCAGAACTCGGCGACGCTGCACATCGGCATCGGCAACGCGGAAGAGGTGACCAGGCTCGAAATCGACTGGCCGTCAGGCCGGCGGTCCGACACCACGGCCGTCCCCGCGGGGATGCTTGTCACCGCCTACGAGGATCCTTCGGCGTCGCCCACGGGGGCTCCGTTCGTCCTGACCCCCTACCGGCCACGCGGCCGGCTGCCCACGGTGACCTCGCGCGTGAAGGCCATGGAGACGTTCAATGCCGTGCAAGGGCCGATCCGGGCCGCGCAGGACGTCCTTCCCGGCGAACGGGGCCGTCTCATTCTGTATACGACCGTGGCCACTTGGTGCGCCCCGTGCCTCGATGAGCTGCCGAGCCTCGACCTCCTCAGAGCCTCCTTCACAAGCGCGGAGCTGGAGATCTTCGGGGTGCCCTACGATCCGGAAGAGACGCCTGAGATCCTGGCCGCCTGGTCGGAGCGATACGAGCCACCATATCGCATCCTCTCCGAGGTGAACCCCGGGCAGCGCGATGCGGTGATTCAGGGCGCACTCGATGTCTTGCGCATCGACGGGCTTCCCGCAGCCGTCGTAACCGATTCGGAGGGCGAGGTTCTTGTCGTGCGCTGGGGACCGCCGTCGGTCTCGCAGCTGCGCGTCCTTCTCGAGCATCAGGAGAACGGCAGGTGATCGGAGGCACGGCATCCTCGTGGTTCGGGCAGATTCGGTGGAGGGCTGCTCCGACGTTCGCCGCTCTCGTCCCCATCCTGACGGCAGTGCCTGTTGAGGCGCAGGTGCGCCTGGGCGGACCGGGGCCGGGTCGCCCTTCCGTCTCCGCCAAGGTGGTGCCGGGAAGCATCGTGCGGCGCCCGGATGCCTTGTCG
>JAJDVR010000113.1 GCA_022826025.1 Gemmatimonadota bacterium
TCCTGCTCACCAGCATCGACCGGGACGGCTCGCGCATCGGGTACGATCTGGAGCTGACCCGGCAGGTCGCGTCGCGGGTATCGGTCCCGGTGGTGGCCTCCGGCGGCGGCGGTTCGGCGGAGGACGTGCTGGAAGTGCTCACCTCGGGAGGAGCTTCGGCCGCGTTGCTGGCGGGTATTCTCCACGACGGGGTAACCACCGTGACGAACATAAAGACCGTACTCACGGCGCGCGGGATGTCTATGCGCGCATCGAACGGCGCTGAAAGGAGCAGCCAGAGATGACCGTCCCACCGGATGCACGGACCCGAAACGGGCCGCCGGCCACGCTTCCCGGCCGGCACATTCAGCACACACGCGACCTGACCTACGTCAGTTTCGACCCCGATGGCCTCGTTCCCACGATCGCGCAGGACGCCAGGACCGGCGAAATGCTCATGTTGGCGTACGCCAACCGCACCTCTCTCGCCCTGACCCTGGATACGGACCAGATGTACTTCTGGTCCCGAAGCAGAAAGGAGATCTGGCGCAAGGGCGCGACATCCGGGAACGTACTGTCGCTGGTATCGCTGCATGTGGACTGTGATGGGGACGCCGTGCTGGCGAAGGTGCGCCCGGCCGGGCCGGCATGCCACACGGGAGCGCGAACCTGCTTCGTCGAACCGGGGACCCACGAACCGGAGCCGACCGTCGACGCGCCCGAGGAGGAGGACGGCTCGGAGGGACAACCCACCTTCCGCGGAGGCGAGGTGCTGGACAATCTCTGGGTCACCCTGCGCTCCCGGGCCGCGGAAATGCCGCCGGGAAGCAACACCGCTCGCCTGCTCGCGGACAGAAACCTCCGCCTCAAGAAGCTGGGAGAGGAGCTGGTGGAGCTGACCGTCGCCCTGACCCGGCGTGACCCCGCGGCGATAACCGCGGAAGCCGCCGACCTGCTGTACCACCTGATGGTCGCGCTGATGGGCGCCGGCGTCTCGCTCCACTCCGTCGGCGCCGAACTCGCCCGCCGCGCGGGCGACGATCCACCTGGAAGGAGGAATGACCCATGACGTCCGCACTGCTTGCCATATTCACCATCGCCGCCGGCGGGCTCATCCGCCTGTTTTCCACCACCACCGGCCGCAATCCCGGCATGACCCGGCTCATCTCCTACGGGGTGATGACCGCGGGCGTCGCGCTGCTGGCGATGAACTCCGTCATCCTGATCGATGTCGGCGAGGTGGGCGTGGAGCACTTTCTGGGGAGCGTCAACCAGCGCCCGCATGCGCAGGGCGTTCATGTCGTGAATCCCCTCGCGAGCATAGAGAAGATGTCGGTGCGCGAGCAGAGCTTCCCGACGGGAGGGACGGTCGAGCGCATCGAGGCGCAGACCAGCGAGCAGCTCAACGTGACGCTCGAGGTCTCGGTTCTCTACCAGATCGAACCGAGCCGCACCCCCTCCCTCTTCCAGGAGCTGGGCACCGAGCGGCAGATCACCGCGGCCATCGTACTCAACTCCGTGCGCAACGGAGTCCGCGACGCGGTCGCGACGCGCTCCATCAACGAGATCTTCTCCCCGGACCGGGCGGAGCTGTCCGACAACATAGAAGCCGCCATCCAGGCCAGCGCCGAGGACCGCATAAACGTGGTGCAGGCCTTCGTGCGCGACATCCAGGCCCCCGAGGGCGTGCGCCAGGCCATCGAGGAGCGCCAGCAGCGCGAACAGCAGGTCGCTCAGGAGCGCTTCCAGACCGAGATCATCCAGGAGCGCGCCCGCCAGCAGATCGAGGAGGCGAGAGGCATCGCCGAGGCCCAGCGGATCATCTCCGAGGGCCTGACCCCCGAATACCTGACGTTCCACTACATCGAGAAGCTGGGCGAGTTGCCCGCGGGTTCGGTGGTGTACGTGCCCACCGAGGGCGGGATCCCGCTGATGCGGTCCCTCGGCGGGAGCAACTAGCGGCCCGCAGACCGTTACCCGTCCGATGGGAAGGGGAAGGCGTCTGCTGCTGGTGGGGGTCGCGGCCACCGGGGTGGTGGCTGCGGCAGCGTCCTGCTCGCCCCTCTACGTCCTGCGCGCGGGATGGGAGGAGGCGCGCATCCTGACGGCCCGCCGGCCGATCGAAGACGTCATCGTCGACCCGGACACCGACGAACGCACGCGCGGCAAGCTCACCTTCGCCCGCCTGGCGCGCACCTTCGCCATCGAGGAGCTGGGGCTCGACGTCGGCGACTCCTACACCACCTACACCCACCTCGACCGCGACACCCTGGCGATGGTGCTGTCCGCGGCCGAAAAGGACCGCCTTGCGGCGAAGACCTGGTGGTTTCCGGTGGTGGGCCGGGTTCCCTACCGGGGATTCTTCGACCTGGACGACGCCCTCGACGAACAGCGCAAGCTGGAAGAGGAGGGATTCGACACCTGGCTGCGCCCCACCGCCGCCTTCAGCACCCTGGGGTGGTTCGCGGACCCGCTGATGTCCACGGTGCTGCGCCAGGACGAGATCGGGGTGGTGCAGACCATTCTGCACGAAGTCTCGCACGCCCACCTCTGGGTGCCGGGGAGCGTCAGCTTCAACGAGAGCTTCGCGACCTTCGTAGGCGACGCCGGCGCGGCTGCGTTCTTCTGCGCCAATTCGGGCGAGATCCCGACCGTGCGCTGCACACGCGCGCGCCAGCGGTGGGGCGATGCGATGAAGTTCTCGGTCTTCCTAGACGGCCTGGTGGCGGACCTGGAACGCGTCTACGGCGATGCCGCGCTGACCCGCGAGGAGCGCCTGGCGGCGCGTGAACGGATCTTCGCCGAGGCGCTGGCCCGCTTCATCGCCGAAGTGCAGCCGACCTTCGAAGCGAGCAGCTACGCGGGCTTCGTGAACACCCCGCTCAACAACGCCACGCTGCTCGCGCGCATGCGCTACTACCACCGCCTCCCCGACTTCCAGGCGCTGCTCGACGACCACGACGGCGATCTGGGCTCGGCCATCGCGGCGATCAAGGCGGAGACCGAGGAAGCCGGGGACCCCTTCGAGGTGCTCGGCAACCCGGGATAGAGGTACAATGGACGAGATTCGCCCCAACCGACCCCGACAGCGGACATGCAGCGACAGGAGAAGACCAATGACCACCACCGCAGGCCCCAGGACGCACATGTGCGCCGCGCTGTCACTCGCCGCGCTGCTGGCCCTCGCGCCGCCGCATCCGGGTGCGGCGCAGTCCCATCACCCGCCCGCCGAGCCGCCCGCCGAGTGGGGGCCGATCTCAATCAACCTGGAGGAGTTCGAATACCCGCATCCGGTCGAGTTCATGAACCTGCGCGTCTACGGCCAGGATGTGCGGATCGCCTACATGGACATCGCTCCGGTCGGGCCCGCGAACGGTCGCGCCGCGGTCTTCCACCACGGAGGCAGCTACTACGGCTGGTACTGGAAGCGCCAGATCGAGGCCCTCGCCAACGAGGGTTACCGGGTCGTTGTGAAGGACCGGCTCGGCTGGGGGAAATCGTCCAAGCCGATTCTGCCGTACAGCATGAGCCTGCACGCCTCGAACACGGCTCGGCTGATGGAACACCTCGGCATCTCCGAGGCCGCCGTCATCGGACACTCCATGGGCGGGATGATGGCGACCCGTTTCGCCTTCCTGTATCCGGAGAAGACGACGCATCTGGTCACCATCAACCAGATCGGTCTGACCGACAACCGCGCCGGGCGCGGGTTTCGTCCGTTCGATGGCGAGATCGACGCCGACCCGGACCTCCAGCGCGCCTACGAGGCGGACGTGCGGACCGACACGCGCCGCTACGTGGAGTGGAAGCCGGAGTTCCTGGACCACCTGCGCATCCGGCACGGCCAGCGGCTGAGCGGGGACTGGCCCCGGCTCGCGTACGTGCGCCGGCTCGGCGGCAACCTGCGCTCGATCGACACCGTGGTGGACGACTGGCCGCACATCAGGACGAAGGCGCTGATCCTCGGCGGCGAGATCGACGGACCGGACTTTCCCGCCAACGCCCGCCGGGCCGCCGAGATCCTGCCCAACGGGGAGGTCTTTCTCATCCCGAACATCGGCCACAACCCCCACGAGGAGGCGCCGGACATCGTCAACGCGGAGCTGATCCGCTTCCTGGGCACCGATCCAACGAGCCCGGCTCGAAACCTGCATCGCCGATGATGAACCCATTGGCTGAACCCTGGACGGAGAAGGGGTCATGCGACGAACCGGAATGAAAACCGTGATTGCATCGTCGCTCATCATCCTTGCCCAGGCGTGCGTCTCCACAGGCGGCAGTGACGGCATCCGCCGGGATCCGGACCTGATCGAGGCCGAGGAACTGGCGAACTATTCCACCATGATGCTCGGCGACGCGATCCGTCAGCTCCGCCCCCGCTGGATGAACGTGCGCGGCTCGGCCATGGGTTCCACGGTCCCCGTCATAATGGATGGCGACGTTCCGCAGGACTGGGTGGTCCTGGAGACCCTACGCCCCAATCAGGTGCACTCGGTTCGCTATCACAATCCCGGCGACGCCACCATGCGCTGGGGGACAGGCTTTCCGAACGGGCTGATCGAGGTCTCGACCCTGAGGGGACGGGGAGGCTGGTAGCGGCGCGTCTGCGCGTCACCATCCGCCCCATCAATCTTCGGCCACGCGGCCCACCGCACCTCCCGCCGCGCGCAGCCAACATCCGGGACGCCAGACCGCGATTTCCGGCAGGCGATCAAAGTCGCTCCGGTGCCCTCCGTGGAGGTTGCGAGAGGCTGCGCCCGGCGCGAACGTAGGGGTATGGAAGAGAGGTCCCACCCGAGCTACTCCCCCTCCCAGGTCGAAGCGAAGTGGCAGCGGATCTGGGAGGAACGCGGCGCCAACTCCTTTTCGGCAGAGGAGCTTCGCGCTTCCCGGTCGCCCTACTTCAACCTGATGATGTTCCCGTACCCCTCCGCGGAGGGGCTCCACGTGGGCAACATCTACGCCTTCACCGGGGCCGACATCCACGGGCGCTTCCAGCGGCTCCGCGGCCACGACGTCTTCGAGCCCATCGGCTTCGACGCCTTCGGCATCCACTCCGAGAACTTCGCGTTGAAACACGGGACCCATCCGATGGATCTGATCCCGGCGAACGTGGCGAACTTCACGCGCCAGCTGCGCCGCATCGGGGGGATGTTCGACTGGGATCACTCGGTGGACACGACTTCCCCCGACTACTATCGCTGGACCCAGTGGATCTTCCTGAAGCTGTTCGAGGCCGGGCTCGCGGAGCGCAAGAAGGCGCCGGTCAACTGGTGCACGTCGTGCAAGACGGTGCTGGCCAACGAACAGGTCGAGGACGGCCGGTGCGAGCGTTGCGACGCCACCGTCGAGCAGCGCGTGATCGCGCAGTGGTTCTTCCGCATCAGCGACTACTCCCAGCGCCTGCTCGACAACCTGGACCACATCGACTGGTCGGAGTCGACGCGCAAGGCGCAGGCGAACTGGATCGGCCGCAGCGAGGGCGCCCGGCTGGTCTTCCCCGTGGCCGGCTCGGACGACGTGATCGAGGTCTTCACCACCCGCCCGGACACGATCTTCGGAGCGACCTACATGGTGCTGGCTCCCGAACACCCGCTGGTGGACGGCATCACCGCCCCATCCCATCGCGATCAGGTGCGCGCGTACGTCGACCGTGTGGCGGCCATGGACGTGGTCAGCCGCCAGAAGATCGGCGGCGAGAAGACCGGCGTCTTCACCGGAGGGTACTGCGTGAATCCGGCCACCGGCGCGGAGATCCCGGTCTGGATCGCGGACTACGTGCTCGCCGGGTACGGCACCGGCGCGATCATGGCGGTGCCCGGCCACGACGAGCGCGACTTCGAGTTCGCGAACAAGTTCGGGCTGCCCGTGGTGCGGGTGGTGGCGGGGCCCGGGGACGGCGCCGACACCCCGCTCGAGGAGGCCTGGACCGATAACGCCGCCGGGCGCATGGTCAACTCGGGGCGCTTCGACGGGCTGAGCGTGGCGGAGGGCAAGGCCGCCATCACCGCCGCCCTGGAGGAGCGCGGGCTGGGCGAGAAGCAGGTCAACTACCAACTGCGCGACTGGTGCATCTCGCGCCAGCGCTACTGGGG
>JAJDVR010000091.1 GCA_022826025.1 Gemmatimonadota bacterium
CGCCGGCCAGCCGGGCCGCCAGTCGTCGGGCCGGTTCCTGCCGATGGGAGGGGGTCTGGTATCGCATGCCGGATCGGGGAAACTCGTCTGTGAGGACCTGTCAGTCCATGCGGGCGCCTGTTCCGGGTCTCCCGGGTTTCACCATTGGCCTGGCAACCTTGGCGAAGGTTGACGCCAGGTGCACCGCGTGCGGAGACGCGGCCCCGGAGACGCGGGCCGAACCCAGCGCCTCCAGGAAGGCGTCGGGCCGGTTGGGATGGGCCGGAACCTCGACGCGGGCTCTGCCCACCTCCCACACGGTGTGGGCGTCCGATCCGGCCCCGCCGGGCAGGCTCCGGCGATCCGCCAGGTCGGCCGCGGCCTGATTGAGCGCCGGGTCGTGCAGCCGCGCGTTGAAGACCTCAATGATGTCGGCGTGATCGGCCAGCTCCTCCGCGTAGCGGCCCGAGCCTCCCTTGGCCCGCGCGTACGGGTGAGGCAGATAGACCAGCCCCCCCTGCTCCCGAACGCGCGCGCACACCTCCCTGGCGGGCGTCCCCCGGGGGATTTCCTCCTCGAGATAGAGCCCGATCACGTCGATGCCTTCCGCGGTTTTCACCTCTTCGCCCGGGATGATGCGGTCCGGGTAGCGGCGCGCCATCTCGCGCGCGGCCCAGATACGGTTGTGGTCGGTGATGGCGATGCGATCCAGACCTCTGGCGACAGCCCTTGCGAGCACCTTCTCCGGATCGCTGAGGCAGTCCCAGGACGCGTGCGTGTGCACATGCATGTCGATGCGAAGCACCCGAGCCTCCGGCATGGCTACCCGCGCTCCCGCCGAATCCGTGCCCTCAGTCGGGCAAGGAGTTCCTGAGCACGCTGTTCGAGTTCGGCCGGGGTGCCGTCGTTGGGGATCACGTGATCCGCAATCGCGCGCGTGTGTCTCGCGTCGGCCTGGGTGCTCATGATTCTGGCTGCCTCCTCCGCGTCCAGACCCCGCACACGCACAAGGCGCTCGAGGCGCACGGCCGGCGGCGCGTGGACTACGATAGTCACGTCCACTCCACGAGCATAGCCCGTCTCGAAAAGCAGCGGGATCTCGGCGGCCACCAGTTCCATCCCGCGGCGGCGCTGCTCGCGCAGCCATCCTTCGCGCAGGTCCCGAATCCGGGGATGCAGGATCGATTCCAGCTTGCGCCGGGCATCCTCATCCCGAAACACCCGGTCCCGCAGCCGGCTTCGGTCGAGCTGTCCGTCCGGGCCAAGCACGTCCCTCCCGAACACACGCGTGACCTCCTGCAGCCCGTCCGTCCCCGGCTCCACCACCTCGCGCGCAAGGTCGTCAGCGCTGATCACCGGAACGCCCGCCCGGGCCCAGGCCCGCAGCAGGGAGGACTTGCCGGACGCGATGTTTCCGGTGACCGCGACGCTCAGCATGGAGTCATCCAGCGTCTCCCCCCAGGGCATCGAACAGGTAGACGATGGCGATGTACTTGGCGACCAGCCCGGCGGCGCTCAGGGCCAGCGCACGGACCGCTCCGAAGCGTGACATGCCGGCAACCAGGAGCATGTTGGGAGACGAGAGCGGAAACAGGTTGAAGGTGAGAATCGCCCAGCTTCCCCATCGGGCGATGAGGCCGC
Organism: Gemmatimonadota bacterium; assembly: GCA_022826025.1. Taxonomy (GTDB): domain Bacteria; phylum Gemmatimonadota; class Gemmatimonadetes; order Longimicrobiales; family Gaopeijiaceae; genus BD2-11. Next base: position 1,621 of record JAJDVR010000091.1, read on the forward strand.
TGAACTTCGCGTAGCGCTCGCGTCCCAGGAAATCCTCCAGGATCCCGGTCCCGACTGCGCGGCCGATTCCATAGTCGATGGCCTGGGCCGCCAGCGCGGTCGTGACCGCCAGCAGCACGAGCACGCCGCCAGGGTGTCCCTCTGTCTGATAGTAGGGGACGAGCGCCTCGACCGGCATCAGCAGGAAGAAGAGATAGCCGGCGAAGTGGACGGTGACGAAGGAGCCCAGCCCGGGAGCGCGGCCGGCGTAGATGGCCCGTCCGACGGTGGACGACACCAGCGCCACCGCGACCAGCACGGTGGCCACGGCGATCAGGATGCGCGTGCGCCTGGTCATGCCCGGGGATCCGACCCGCGTTCCCTCACCGGCCTCGCCGCATGCGCGCCGCCCAGCGCAGGAACCGCTCGGCCTCCTCTGCCGGGGGACGGGCCTGCGGATCGCCGTAGGCCGTATCCAGGCGCCAGCGCAGGAAGGAAGCCGACGGGAGCGGAAGAAACGGGGGCTTTCGGTACCAGCCTCGCCGCCGAAAAGCCCACCCGGCGCCCAGGAGTGCGGGTATCACGGAGGGGCGGCGCAGCGCAAGCATGACGAAACTCCGGTAGGTCCCCAAGGCGTGTCGCTTCTCCGCGGGCGGGTTGGTTGGCGCACGAACTCCAATCTAGTCGATCGCCGCGCACCTGTGACGGCTGGCCGCAGATGGCGCGGGCGCCTGGCGCGTACCGGGATCAGTCGGTGAGCTCGGGCCGATCCCTGAAATGCTCCAGCGCATCCGGGTTGGTCAGCGCCTGGCGATTGCGAACCGGCTCGCCGTGGACGACGGCCCTGACGGCCAGTTCCACGATCTTGCCGCTCCGGGTACGCGGAATGTCGGGTACCTCCAGGATCGCCGCCGGAACGTGGCGCGGGCTCGCGCGCGTGCGCAGCCGAGTTCGAATCAGGTCGCGAAGACGATCGTCGAGCGCGTGCCCTGCGCGCAGGCGGACGAAGAGGACCATGCGCGTCCCCTCCGCGCGGCGCTGGCCGATGGCGATCGCCTCGCGCACCTCGGGCAAGGCCTCCACCACCCGGTACACCTCCGCGGTCCCGATGCGCACGCCGGCAACCATCAGCGTCGCATCGGAGCGGCCGTGAATGACGTATCCCCCGCTGGCGGTCCTCTCGATGAAGTCGCCGTGGTGCCAGACCCCGGGGAAGCGCCGGAAATAGGTGTCGCGGTAACGCTCGCCGCCCTCGTCGCCCCAGAAGCCCAGGGGCATGGAGGGGAAGGGTCGGGTGCACACGAGTTCCCCCTTCCCCCGCTCCAGCGGACGGCCGCCGTCGTCGTACACCTCCACCGCCATCCCCATCGCGGGCCCCTGGATCTCCCCGGCGAAGACGGGCCGGGTCGGCAGCCCCCCGACGAAGCAGGCGCACAGATCCGTCCCACCCGACACGGAAGCCAGATGCACGTCGCGTTTCACGTGCTCGTGGATGTAGCGAAAGCCTGACGCATCGAGGGGCGAGCCGGTGGACAACACGGTGCGAAGCGAGCCCAGCGCGTGAGTCTCGCGCGGGCGCGCGCCCGCCGTGCGCAACGTGGCGATGAAGCGGGCGGAGGTCCCGAGGTGGGTCATCCGGGACCAATCGGCGAAGTCGAACAGGACGCCGTGGCCGGGAAATGAGGGCGAACCGTCGTACAGGAGCACGGTCGCGCGCGATCCAAGGATGGAGACAAGCCAGTTCCACATCATCCATCCCAGAGTCGTGAAGTAGAACACGCGGTCGCCCGCCTTCACGTCGGCGTGCAGGCGCTGCTCCTTCAGATGCTGCAGCAGCACCCCGCCGGCGCTGTGGACGATGCACTTGGGGGGGCCGGTGGTCCCCGAGGAAAACAGGATGTAGAGCGGATGCGCGAAGGGGAGACGGACGAAGGGGATCTCGCGAGGCTCGAAGGGCGCGATGAAGCCCGGGAAATCGACCGCGCCGGGAAAACCGGGGAGCGGACCCCCATCCGGGCGCCCGGTCCCATCCGCGAGCCGGGCACGCACGACCACCACGCGCTCCACCGATGGAAGCCGGGCCGCGACTTCGGCGAGCTTGTCCAGGGTGGAATGCCACTTCCCCCCATACTGGTAGCCGTCGACCCCGATCAGCAGGCGGGGCGCGATCTGTCCGAAGCGGTCCACCACGCCGTCCACCCCGAAGTCGGGGGATGCGCTGGCGGTGATGGCCCCCAGGCTGGCCGCCGCCAGAACCGCCGCAATCGCTTCCGGAACGTTGGGGAGCAGCAGCGCGACGCGGTCGCCTCGTTGGACGCCGGCGGCATGCATCCCCTGGACCACGCGCGACACCAGATCCCGGAGCTCCGCCCAGGAAAGGGTCGACTCCGGCCCTGCTTCCGAGTACGCGATGACGGCCGGGGCGGCATCGGCTCGCTGCAGCAGGTTCTCGGCGAAGTTGAGTCGCGCGCCGGGAAAATACCGGGCCTCCATCGGCTCCGGTCCCGTCTCCAGAATCGCATCGCCCTTGTCCCCCACCACCCCGCTCCAGTCCCAGAACGCGTCCCAGAAGGCCGCCTGGTCCGCCAGCGACCATCTCCACAGCGCCTCGTAGCCCGCGCCTGGATCGTGTCCCCGCCGGGCCAGGAAGGCGCGGAAGTCGGTGAGATTCGCCGCGTCGCGCCGTTCCGGCGTGGGTCGCCAGATGGGAGAGATCATCGTCGAAGTGAACCCTGGCTGTCCGGTTGGAGGAAGCCGGTCATCCGGCATGGGTGTCCGGAGAGAGGCGTTGCCGGATATCTTAGGTGCTGGTGGATGACACGGCGGAATCGGAGAACGGCAATGCGCAATCGGATCAAGGCGACAAGAGAAACATGTACGGGACGGAACGCAAAATGACGGTCGCCGCCGAGCGCGGGGTCCCGTGTCCCGGTTCCGGCGTCCTGACGGCGCTGGTCGTGGTGCTCTCGGCAGCGTGCACCGCATCCTCTGCGCCACGGGCGGATGAGCTGCTGCTGATCGACGGCGGCACGGTGGTGGTCATGGACGATCCCGGAACCGTGCTCGAGGGCGGCGCAGTGCTCGTGGAGGGAGAACGCATCGCCGGCCTGCTGGCCGCCGACGACCCCCGACCCTCCGATGTCGCCGTGCTCGACGCAACCGGCCACCTCGTGATCCCGGGGCTGGTCAACACACATGGGCACGCGGCGATGTCGCTCCTCAGGGGACTCGCCGACGACCTCCCGCTGATGACCTGGCTGGAGGAGCACATCTTCCCGGCGGAGGCGGCTCTGGTGAGCCCCGACTTCGTGTACTGGGGCACGCTGCTCTCGTGCATCGAGATGCTCAAGAGCGGGACGACAACCTTCGCGGACATGTACTACTTCCGGGACGACGGTGCGAGGGCCACCATCGACGCCGGCATGCGCGCGGTGCTCGGGCCGCACGTGATCGGCTTCCCCACCCCCGATTTTGCGTCGCCGGCCGCCTCCCTGGCGGACGCCGCCGACTTCATGGAGCGCTACCGCGACCATCCCACCCTGACCCCCGGCGTGGCCGCCCACTCGCTCTACACGACCTCGCTCGAAGACGTGGCGGCCGCCGTGCGGCTGGCCAACGACCATGGAGCGCCCTTTCAGATCCACACCGCCGAAGACGCGGGGGAGTCCGCCACAGTGAGAGGCCTGACCGGGATGGGGGTGGTGGAGGCGCTCGAGTCCATCGGCGCCCTGCGGCCGGGGACGGTGCTCGCCCACTCCATCCATCTCTCCGAGGAGGACATCGCGCGTGTCGCGGCCAGCGGAGCGGGCATCGCCCACAACCCGGAGAGCAACATGAAGCTGGGGATTTCGCGGGCCGCTCCGATCGTGGAGGCGCTGGCCGCGGGTATCCCGGTGGGGCTCGGGACCGACGGGCCGGCCAGCAACAACGACCTGGACCTCTTCGACGAGATGGACACCGCCGCCAAGATCCACAAGTTCGCCACCGCCGATCCCACCGCGCTACCCGCCGAGACCGTGTTCCGCCTCGCCACCATGGGCGGCGCCCGGGTCCTCGGGCTGCACGACGAGATCGGATCGCTCGAGCCGGGCAAGCGCGCCGACGTCGTGCTCGTCGACACCCGCCGGGCCGGCCTCACCCCGCTCTACAACGTCTACTCGCACCTGGTCTACGCGACCCGCGGAAGCGATGTCGCCACGGTGCTGGTGAACGGGCGCGTGGTGGTGCGCGACCGCGAGGTGCTGACGGTGAGCGAGGCGGAGGTGCTCGAGCGGGCGCGCGCCTTCCGGGAGCAGGTTCTGGAGGCGATGCAGCCATGACCGACACGCCACCACCCACGCGCCCCGACTCCTCCGGTCGCACCCGGCCGGCGTCCGGCGGGCGCGCGCGCAACCGGCTGGCGCGCGAAACCAGCCCCTACCTGCTGCAGCACGCCGGAAACCCGGTGGACTGGTACCCGTGGGGCGACGAAGCGCTCGGCCGCGCGCGCGACGATGACCGGCCCATCCTCCTCTCCATAGGCTACTCCGCCTGCCACTGGTGCCACGTCATGGAGCGGGAGTCGTTCGAGGACGACCGGACGGCCGCGCTCATGAACGAGCACTTCGTCAACATCAAGGTGGACCGGGAGGAGCGGCCCGACCTGGACGCGATCTACATGCGCGCGGTCCAGAGCATCACCGGGCAGGGAGGGTGGCCGCTCACCGCCTTCCTGACCCCGCAGGGGCTGCCCTACTACGGGGGGACCTACTTCCCGCCGGAGCCTCGCCACGGCATGCCGTCGTTCCGCCAGGTGCTCGAGGCCGCCGGCCGGGCGTACACGGGGCGCAAGGCCGAAGTGCGCGAGGCCGCGAGCCGGATGCGCGGGCTGCTGGAGCGCTCCATGAGGCCTCCGGACGCGGGACGGGCATCCCCCGACGACCACGAAGCGCGAACCGGGCTGGCGCGCGCCGCCTGCGACAATATCGCGCGCGGCTACGACACGATCAACGGAGGCTTCGGGCGAGCGCCCAAGTTCCCCCAGCCCATGGTGCTGGAACTCATGCTGCGGGTTCACCGCGGGTCGGGGGACGAGCAGCTCCTGTCCATGGCGACGCACACGCTGCGCAAGATGGCGCGCGGCGGAATCCACGATCAGCTGGGCGGGGGATTCCACCGCTACACGGTCGATGCGCGCTGGCTGGTACCGCACTTCGAGAAGATGCTCTACGACAACGCCCTGCTCGCGAGTGCATTTCTGCAGGCTCATCTGTATACAGGGGACGCCGAATTCCTGGCGGTCACCGAGAAGACGCTGGCCTACATGCTCACCGACCTTCGCTCGCCGGAGGGCGGCTTCTACTCCGCTCGCGACGCGGACTCCGAGGGCGAGGAAGGGCTGTTCTATCTCTGGACGGCGGAGGAGATCGACGCACTGCTCGACCCGTCCACGGCGCGCCTGTTCCGGCGCTGCTACGACGTCACCCCGGCCGGCAACTTCGAGGGCCGCAACATCCTTCACCTGCCCCACGACCCGGAGTCGGTGGCCAGGGCGGAGGGGCTTGCGCCGGACGAACTCGACGCTGTGCTCGCGCCGGCATCGGCCGTTCTGCTCGAAGCCCGGGCGCTGCGCGAACCGCCGTTCCGCGACGAAAAGGTCATCGTGGCCTGGAACGGGTTCGCGATTCGCGTCTTTGCCGAAGCCGGGGCAGCCCTGGGACGGCGCGAGTACGTGCGCGCGGCCGAGCAGGCGGGGGAATTCATCCTCGCCGAACTGCGGCGCGACGGCCGCCTGCTGCGCAGCCACAAGGACCGGCCCTCGCCGGTGGGCGGGTTTCTGGAGGACTACGCGTCGCTCGCGGGGGCCTTCCTGGCGCTGCATGAAGCGACGCTTCGGGCCGTCTGGCTCGATCGCGCCACGGAGCTTGCCGATGCTCTCCTGGAGGGATTCCTCGATCGCGCGAGCGGCTTGCTCTTCGACACGCACCGAACCGACCAGGCGCTGGTGGTGCGCCCCCGGGACGCCACCGATAACGCCACTCCCGCCGGCAACTCCCTGGCGGCGGAGGTGCTGCTGCGGCTGGGCCGCCTTCTGGACCGCGAGGACTATCGCATCCTCGCGGCGCGGGTGCTGGCCGGCGAGGCGGCTGCGATGGCGCGCTTCCCCAGCGCGTACGGGAGGCTGCTCACGGTGGCCGACGCCTTCGACCGGCCCGGCGTGGAAGTGGTCATCGAGGGCGACCCCGACGACGACGCCACGCGGGCGCTGCTGCAGGCGGCGCACGGCCGTTATCTGCCCGACCGGCTGGTCACCGGCGACGAGGCGGGCAGGACGCCGCGGGCGCCCTGGCGGCTCGCGGCGGGCGACCAGCGTGACCGGGGGCCGCGCGCGCACGTCTGCCACCAGTACACCTGTCAGACACCCGTCGCCGATCCGCAGTTGCTGGCCGACCAGCTCAACGCCGCGGCAGCGCGCTGACGGAGGTTCCGGGCCGTCCGGTGGTTGGACCCTGTTGCCCGCTCCGGCTATCTTTCGGTGAGCAGTGTCTTGCAACACAACGCGACCCTGGCCGGCATGCGCATTGCAGGCCAGGGCTCCCGGACCCGAGCATCCGTCCGTGCGCGCGGCGATCCACCCACGCGACGGTTCCAGATGACCCCTATGGCGCCTGACACCCGAACACTACCACCCGACGCGCCCGCCGGTGGCCGCAGAAAGGTCCCCGGTGACGGGCTCGCCGTTACCTCGACCCAGTTGATCGAGTTCTACCGCATCATGGTGACCTCGCGCGGCATCGACGACCGCGAGATCACGCTCAAGCGGCAGAACAAGACCTTCTTCCAGATCTCGAGCGCGGGCCACGAGGCCATCGGCGTGGCCATTGCCGCCCACCTCAGGCCCGCCCACGACTGGTTCTATCTGTATTACCGCGACCGGTCGCTCTCTCTGGCGCTGGGCCAGACCCCGTACGAGCACTTCCTGCAGGCAGTGGCCGCCGAGGCCGATCCCGCATCCGGCGGGCGCCAGATGCCGAGCCATTTCTGCGACCCCCGCCTCAACATCACGAGCATGTCGTCTCCGACCGGAACGCAGTTCCTGCAGGCCGTGGGATGCGCCGAGGGCGGCCGCCGGGCTGCCGGGCTCGCGGAAATGCGGAAGCGCGTGGGGCAGGTGGAGGAGGACGAAGTCGTGCTCGTCTCGGCCGGGGAGGGCGCCACCTCGGAAGGCGAGTTCTGGGAAGCGCTCAACACCGCCTGCACGCTCAAGCTTCCCGTCATCTTTCTGATCGAGGACAACGGCTACGCGATCTCGGTGCCGGTGGAGGTCCAGACCGCCGGCGGCAGCATCTCCGGGCTGGCTTCCTCCTTCCCGGATCTGTTCATCGCGAAATGCGACGGCACCGATGTCATCGACAGCTACAAGGCAAGCCGCGCTGCTGTGCGCCACTGCCGGCAGGGTCGGGGACCGGCGCTCGTGCACGCCTTCACGATCCGGCCCTACTCGCACTCGATGTCCGACGACGAGCGCGCGTATCGAACGGTGGAAGAACGCTTTGCCGAAGAGGAAAAGGATCCCCTGGCCCGCACCCGTCAGCAGCTGCTGGACCTCAAGGTTGCCTCCGCGAAGCAGCTCGACCGCATCGAGACGGAGGCCCATGCCGCGGTTCGGGAAGCTGCCGCCCGGGCATTGGGGCGTCCCCAGCCCCCGCCGGAGCGGGCGCTGGTGAACCTCTACTCCGAGACCGCGCCGCCCACGAAGCCGGAATTCGACACCGAGGATTCGGCGGAGTTCGACCGGGGAAGCAAGGAGCTTACCGTGGTCGACCTGATCAACCGCTGCCTCGGCGACGAAATGGAGCGTGACCCGCGCATCGTCGTCTTCGGTCAGGACGTAGCCGACGCTTCGCGCGCGGAAGCCCTCGAGCAGGTGCAGGGCAAGGGTGGGGTCTTCAAGGTGACCCACGGGCTCCAGAAGCGTTTCGGCAGCGACCGCGTCTTCAACTCGCCGCTCGCCGAGGCGAACATCGTCGGGCGCGCGATCGGGATGGCGGCCCGCGGGCTCAAGCCCGTCGTCGAGATCCAGTTCTTCGACTACATCTGGCCGGCGTTCATGCAGATCCGCAACGAGCTGGCGACGATGCGCTACCGCTCCAACAGCGCGTTCGACGCGCCTGTGGTCATCCGGGTGCCCTTCGGCGGCTATCTGACGGGCGGAGGCATCTACCACTCGCAGACGGGGGCTTCCCTGTTCACGCACACGCCGGGGCTGCGCGTCGCCCTGCCCTCCAACGCGCTCGACGCCAGCGGGCTCCTGCGCACCGCGATCCGATGCGACGATCCCGTCATCTTCCTCGAGCACAAGCACCTGTACCGCCAGGTGTACAACAAGAGTATCGAGCCCGGGAAGGACTTCATGGTCCCCTTCGGGAAGGCTCGCGTCGCGCGCGAGGGCTCGGACCTCACCATCGTGACCTGCGGCGCGCTGGTGAAGCGCAGCCTGGACGCGGCCCGCGTGGCGTCGGAACGGGACGGCATAGAGGCCGAAATCGTGGACCTGCGCAGCCTGTCGCCCTTCGACATGGACGCCGTCGCCGCGTCGGTGCGCAAAACCAACCGCGTGCTGGTGGCCTATGAGGACGGGCTCTCCTGGGGCTACGGCGCCGAGATCGCGGCCCGGGTCGCCGATGAACTCTTCGAGTGGCTGGATGCGCCGGTGCGGCGAATCGCCTCCAGGGACTGCTGGGTTGCGTACGCGCCTCAGCTCGAGGAGGTCATCCTTCCGCAGGTGCCCGACGTGGTCTCCGCGATCCGGGAGCTGGCGGCGTTCTGAGCCCTTGTCCGGGCAGCCGCAGAAGATCCGGGAGCGAGGTGCGGTTCGACTGCTTCAGTAGATCTGGAGCCCGGGATCGACCTGCCGAGCCCAGGCATTGATCCCGCCCTCCATGTTCAGCACGTCGCGGTACCCCGCCCGCCAGAGCTGATTCGCCACGTCCCCGCTGCGGACGCCGGTACGGCAGTGGACGATGATCTGGCGCTCGCGCGGGATTTCGTCCAGACGGGCACCCACTTCGCCCATGGGAATCAGCACCGCGCCCTGCGGCGCAAGGTTGGAGATGTCCCATTCGTAGGTCTCGCGCACATCCAGCAGAAAGGGCGGGGCCTCGCCCTCCAGGCGGCTGCTGGCCTCCAGGACGTCTATGCTTCCCGGGGCCGCCGTTTCATGGGGTGTCTCGCTTGGGGACAGGGTCATGGGTTCAGCCTCCGGCTCCACGCCGCAGAAGAGGTCGTAGTCGATGAGTTCGGTCTGTGTGGGGCTGTCGCCGCATACGGGACAGCCGGGATCGGGCCGGACGGAGACCTCGCGCCACTCCAGTTCCAGCCCGTCGAAGATGAGGAGCCGCCCCGCGAGTGGACTGCCCTGCCCGAGGATCAGCTTCACGGTCTCGAGCGCCTGCAGCGAACCCACCACACCGGGGACAACCCCCAGGACTCCGCCCTCGGCGCAGTTGGGCACCAGGCCCGGCGGGGGCGGCTCGCGGAAGAGGCACCGGTAGCAGGGACCGCCCTCGGTGGCGAACACCGACACCTGTCCCTCCCAGCGGTGCACCGAGCCGTACACGTTGGGCTTGCCGAGCATCACGCAGGCGTCGTTCACCAGGTAGCGGGTCGGGAAGTTGTCGGTGCCGTCCACGACCACGTCGTAGTCGGCCAGCACGGACAGGGCGTTGCCGCTGCTCAACCTGGCGTCGTGGGCGATGACCCGGACGTGGGGGTTGGTTTCGGCGAGCCGGTCGCGGGCGGAATCGAGCTTCAGCCGACCGACGTCGGATTCCCCGTGCAGGATCTGACGCTGCAGGTTGGTCGCGTCGACCTCGTCGAAGTCCACGAGCCCGAGCGTTCCCACTCCCGCCGCGGCAAGATAGAGCGCCACCGGCGAGCCGAGCCCTCCCGCGCCCACCACGAGCACGCGGGCCGACTTGAGCCTGCGCTGGCCGGAGAGGCCGACCTCGGGCAGGACCAGGTGGCGGGCGTAGCGGAGCAGTTCGGGGCGTGACAGCCGACTCGACATCGCCTGGAGCGGGTCCCGGCCCCGTTGGCCTTCGGAAACGTGGATCCTCATCCGGCTCCGGGCTCCGATTCGGGAATCACCCGGTATCCGCCCTGCATGGTGACGCCGAACGCCTCCATGTCGGCGCGGTACCGGGCCAGTTCGTCCGCGGGCAGCCCGGCCGCCGAACCCCGGTCGAACAGCACGCGGCTGAAGTGAAAGTAGTAGTAGGGGATGTTCAGAGTGGTGCGGTCGGCCCAGATATCCCGATAACGGAGGCTGCGGGCCATCATCACCTCGCTGGAGAGCCTCCGTGTGCGCTCCAGATCGACCCATTCCCCGCCCAGGGCGGCGTCCGTCCTGACGAAACGCCCGTCCGTCTCGATGTCCCGCAGAACGAGCCGGGTCGCGAGCCCCTGCCGGACCCCGAAGTCGTGCAGGCCCAGCGAGCGTATGATCCCCCCGGTCCACGCGAAGTAGATGGGGCGCTCGGAGATGCTGTCGCGAATGATCGCCAGCGCCACCTGGTCCCCCCGGTCGAGGTAGGTGCCGCGCGGGTACTGCACCACGACGGGTCCCAGGCGAACGTTCGCGTCCTGCGGCGTGGCGGCCCCCTGAATCTGGTCGATGTCTTCGGGCGCGAGCGAGAGCACCGGGCGAGTGGGCATCTCGCGCTCGGGATACAGGCCGGCCACCCGCTCGTCGGGCTCGAAGGGCCGCTGCCGATCCGGCCGGGTGAGTTCCTGCAGCTGCCGCGGATACCACTGCGTGAAGAGGTACTGCCCCACGATGACGGTGACATCCCGGCGGATTCCCTCCACTTCCTGGAGATACCAGAGCGGGAAGGTGTCGTTGTCCCCGTTGGTGAACAGGACGCTGTAAGGCTCGACGCTCTGGAGCAGATCATACGCCCAGTCGCGGGCCGCGTAGTCCCCGGCGCGGCTCGCCCAGCGCCAGTTGGCCGCCAGGGGCGTCAGCGCGATCAGCACCGCCAGGAATGTCACAAGCCCCAGCGCCAGCCGGGTGGCCATCACCGGCATCCAGCTCCCGGCGTCCGGGCCTCTCCACCTCAGCCGCTGCGCGGCCATGTGCCAGACCCCGGTGAGCCCGACCCCCGCCAGCACGCCCCAAACGATGAACCCGGCGATGTAGAAGTAATCCCGTTCGCGTACCTCGTGCAGGTCCGGGTCGGCGATCTCGGGCGCCAGAGAATAGCCGTACTTGAAGTTCAGGTAGATCACGAGCGCGACCGTCACGGTCACCGTCAGCGTCGCCATGTAGGCGAACAGTCCCCTGTCGGCGCGCCGGATGACGAGCAGGCCGAACAGGCCCAGAGCCAGGAAGACCCCGGTGACGGGAGCCCTCGTTCGGCTCGGTACGGGAGTGGCATCAAGGCCGCGCGCCCACTGCCAGTCGAAGTACTGGAAATAGTTCTGGAACTGCGCGGACAGGGGCGCCTGGCGCTGGCTGAGCGGAGGCGGCGCGTACTGGTCCCGCTGGAGAACCGAGGCGAGCCTGGCGCAACCCGCGTTCCCCGCGGTCAACACCGCGGCCGCCACCTCGCCGGCGGACTCGCAAAGCGGGTCGCCTTCGTTGATCACCGGCCGCTGGGCTGCGCGAATGGGCAGGAACACGTTGAAGGACAGGCCGACCACGACGAGGGGGAGCGCGCGGATCCACAGGTCGCGGCGCAGAAGCACCCTCGGGGCCGTCATCAGCAGCATCAGGCCCAGGGCCGGCACGGGCAGGAGCGACATGGTGTGGTTGGACCAGCCCAGGATCATCAGGTAGCCCGCCACCAGCAGCAGGCGCCCACTCCCGGGTTCGCCGCGCCGGTCCCGCCAGCGCACCGCCAGCCAGGTCACCGCGGCGATCACCAGCACGCTGACCGTGTAGACCTTCTCGTTGACCACGGACTGGTTCCACACGGTAAACGCCGTGGCGCCCAGCAACGCGCTTGCCGCCGCCCCCACCAGCGCCCGCCGGTGGTCGCCCAGCAGCCCCCATGCGATGCGGTGGGCCACCAGGAAGAAGAACCCGCTCGCCGCCGCGGAAGTGAAGGCGGCCAACAGGTTCACACGCACCGCAACCGGAAGCCCGAGTGGCGACAGCAGAACGATCCACACCCTCGCCAGGACCACGAAGAGCGGGTTTCCGGGCGGATGCGGTATCCCGAGGATGTATCCGGTAGCGATATACTCGCTCGTGTCCCAGAACGCCGTCGTGGGGGCCAGCGTGACGATGTACAGGAGGAAGATCGCGGCGCCGGCGATGACGGCGGCGAAGTAGGGCGGGCGATGCTCGTTCATCTCAAGGGGACCGGGAATCCGCGGTCAGCTTCCGGGCACCTCGAAGCCTTCACTGGTCTCAACCGTGGCCCCCGACTCCAGATCGGTCAGTCTCAGA
>JAJDVR010000208.1 GCA_022826025.1 Gemmatimonadota bacterium
GCCCGTAGGTCATCATGCCGTCCTCGAAGAGAAGAAACGGCCGGCCGGGATCGGCGGCGGCCGTTGCCAGCACGGCGCCGGCTGTGGCGGGTGACCGGCCCGGAGAAGGGGGGCGGTCGGCGTCGCGGTCCATTCAGAAGATGCGTGTCGGGGGAATCATCGTGCCTCGTCAAGTACGGCCAGCACCACATCGTCGGGCAGGGCGTGCGTCCACCCGCCTGTACCGTCCACTCGTCCGATCCGGTCCAGAAGGACGTAGGAGGGGGATCCGGCGCGCGTCTTCTTGTCGGCGGGAGTGCGCGCCAGGACGGCGGCGGCGGCGGTGCCCTGGGGAAGAACCGTGGGCAGGCCGCAGGCGGCGAGCGCCTCGCTCAAGCGGTCGGCGGTACCCGCCGCGGTACGCCCGATGCGCTCGCCCGCGCGCGCCTCCAGAATCATGCCGAGCGAGATGGCGGAACCGTGCGGGAGAGCGTAGCCCGATTCCGCCTCGAGCGCGTGCCCCAGGGTGTGCCCGAAGTTGAGCAGCTGCCTGAGCCCCCCCTCCCGTTCGTCGGCGCTGACGACGCGGGCCTTGAGCTCCACCGACCGGCGCACCACCGCCTCCATGGCGGCGCCGTCTCCCGCCAGCACCCCCGCGGCGGAGCGCGCGACCTCCTCGAAGTAGCCCTCGTCCAGGATCGCCCCGTGCTTGACCGCCTCGGCGAGCCCCTGGGCGCGCTCCGCCGCAGGCAGCGTGCCCAGGTAGTCCGGATCGGCGACCACCACCCGCGGCGGGTGAAAAGCCCCGATCAGGTTCTTGCCGGCCCGGGTGTCCACCCCCGTCTTGCCCCCCACCGAGGCGTCCACCATGGCGACCAGGCTGGTCGGCACCTGCACCACCGGGATGCCCCGCAGCAGGGTTGCGGCCACGAAGCCGGCGAGGTCGCCGGTCACCCCGCCCCCGAGCGCGACCACGCAGCCGTCGCGGCCGAATCCGGCAGCCAGCAGCTCGTCGGAGAGGCGCGACCAGCTCCGGCGGATCTTGTTCTCCTCCCCCGCGGGAAAGGTGAACAGTTCCGCCCGCGCCCCGCCGCTCGCCATTACGCCCAGCAACGACTCGCCGTGCAGGCGGGCGACGTTGGCGTCGGCGATCACGGCGTAGCGGTGGGCGGGCGCGTACTCGGCGAGCAGTCCGGACATCGCATGGCGCAGGCCGCGGGACACGAGCACGGGATACCCCCGGCCCTCCTTCGCGCTCACCCGCACGGCATGCGCCGCGGACGCGCGCGAACTCATGCGCCCCCCACGATCCTTGCTGCCGGCGGGGCCGGTACCGCACCGACCGTCAGCACCGCCGCGTACCGGCCATCCAGCATGTCGGGCGCGAGGGTCGCGTCGCTCAGTGCCGCGGCCACCGCCCGACCGCGGGTCACGAACGCGTCGCGCGCCGCTTCGTCCTCCCAGACCGACCACCAGACCAGCCCCCGGCTGCCGTCATCGCCTTCCACGAGGGCGAACTGGTCGCCCTCCCAGCCGCGTATCGGCCGCCGGTCCCCCGCGACCTCCTCGAACAGAATTCCGATCTCCGCCACCCCGAGCGAGTTCGTGTAGGTGACGGAAGCACCGCCGCCGGAGATGTCGATGTCAACCGGCGCATCCGGTTCGGGACCGAACGCGCGTTCCGGTTCAAGCACTTGCTCGGTGGAGTGAGGAAGCAGCTCTCCGAAGGGAGGCGGCCGGCCGGCGCGCCGCTGCCATAGCACGCGGACATACTCGGTACCCCGCACGTAGGGAAAGATGAGCGACTCGCGCACGATTCCGGGAGCGGTGCTCAGGACCGGGGACGAACTCGCCGCTGCCGCCAGCGACGGCCCCATCAGGTCGATGAAGTCGGGAATCGCCACCAGGTCCACCTCCGCCCCCTGCTGCTTCTCGAGCGCGTACTCAAGCATCACGAGGGTGGCGTGGCCCTCGGCCGCCGCCCGGGCCGCGACCTGGCGGTCGTTGCCGCGCGTTCGCGCGGTCAGCGCGTCGAGGTCGACGGACTGGTCCTGGGCGGCGTGGACGAGCTCGTGGACCAGCACGCTTTCGACCGTCTCCTCGTCCTGGCCGGATCTCACGTAGAGCGCCACCGAGTCGGGATCGTAGAACCCGGCGACCTGCTCGGTATACAGCGCCAGAAAGAGCGCTTCCAGATCGAGTGTTTCGGGCACGAGCCCCAGGAGTGCGTAGGTGTCGCGGATGCGCTCCACCTCGCCCTCCTGGAACTCCTCATCGAGCTTGAAGGTCAGATACCGGACCAGTTCCTCCTCGCTGCGCCACTCGACGCGCACCGGCCTGGTAAAGCTGATCCCCGACCGCTCGCTGATGTCCTCAAGCAGCGCGTTGGCCGTCGCCTGCAGGGCGGCATCCGACGAAACGACCGGCCCGCTGGTGGGCGATTCCTGGCTGCACGCTACGCTGGGCAGCAGGATGACCAGCAGGAGCGTCCCCCACCGGGCAGGGGACGCGGCAACGTCGAGCAGTCCGTGGATGCCCGGCCTCATCCCTGTCGCCCGGCACTCCCTGCGCGCCCGTAACGATCCTCGAGCCGGACCACGTCGTCCAGTTCGGGCGTCGACGCCTCCAGGATGTCCACGTCCGTCACCGCCTCCATGCGGTGAACGGTTCCGGGAACGATGCGCACCACATCCCCCTCCCTCATCAGCCGCGCCTCCAGTGCATCCTCCGCGGGGCCCAGCCAAAGCCGCATCGACCCGGCCAGCAGGTACGGCGTCTCGTCCTTCTCGCGGTGGTACTGCAGTGAAAGCGCTTCGCCCGCGTTCACGTGAAGGATCTTCCCTGCGTAGCGTCCGGTGTGCGCCCAGATGAGCTCGTAGCCCCAGGGCTTTTCGACCCGGACGGAACGTGTCTTCATCTCCAGGACTCCGCCAGTTGCCGCATCGCATGGGAATCTAGCATCCGGGGCAAGTACGTGTGCACCCGGGTCCGTCGCAAGACCCCATGCAACAAACGCGCCCGCCACCACTGCGGGCGGCGGGCGCGGATTGTTGCGGCATGCCGGCGCCGAGATCAGCCTCCGAAGAAATCCTTGAACTTGTTCTTGTAGTCGTCGCTCTGCTGCACGCGCATGTCCGTGATGGACTCGAGGCCGTCGGGCTCCAGGACGATCAGATAGTGCGTGAACGATGCGAAATCTCCCACCTGCGACGCCTCCAGCCGGTCCATCGCGTTCCCGCGCGCATCCAGCGTGATCGTGTTACCCCGCCCCCAACTGGTCAGGCCCGTGGGCGAAATATCCGCAAGGTAGCTCTGGTAGTGCAGTCCCGGAGGTGGCGCCGGCAGTCGGTTCAGCTCCACCAGCAGCGAGCTCTCGTAGAAGGACCCGGAGCCCGAGCCCCCACCGAAGAAGGGCACGATTTCCCCACCCGGACCCAGGTGGCCGAAGGTCATGGCCCCCTGCCGCATGAGGTTGTCGGAGGTGAGGTATTCCTGGAAGAGGAACGGCCCCCCGGTCGGAGAGCCCGCCTGACCCGACTCCGCACTCACGGCGACGTGCGTGAAGTCGGCGAAGTCCTGATCCATCGACACTTCCAGCTTCGCGTGGTACACGTCCTCCGAGGATGACGGCGAGAAGGTGGAGCCCATCATCATCATGTCCATGTCCATCGCCGGGTAGATCGTGGCGTCTGCGGACGTATAGGAACCCGAGCCCGCGTCGTACAGCCAAAGCTGGTACGAACCGCCGGAGAGGGGCGAGAAGCCCGCCAGCGTGACGTCGATCTGGCCCGGCGCGGCGAAGGAGTTGGCGCCCCCGGAGAGTTCGGGCGCGTTGGGCACTACACCGGTCGGGAAGGGCGCCATGGCGTTGTTGATTGCGTTTCCGTCGGCATCGACGTCGGGACCCAGCTGCATGCGGACGGTCGGGGGACCCTCCGGAAGTGCGTCCTCGCCCGGCGGACCTTCGTACAGGAGCAGGTAGTTGTACTGCCCGGGCGCGACGTTGGCGCCCACTTCGTTTGAGCCGAACGGAGCGTTGGCCGCGGTGAAATCGGCGGCCGTGGTGGCCTCCGCACCTGCCGCAGGTACCGGCCAGAGGTCGCCGGGAGTGGCCCTGATGATGCAGTCGACGGTTCCGTTGCCGTCGGCGTCGGTCTCGATGATGCCCAGCGCCACCGGGTTGACCGGTGCGCCCACGCGGGTGATCGCGCTGTAGTCGCAGGTGACGCCCGAATAGACCAGTTCCCGCCCCGGGAGGAAGGACAGCTCGTCGGGAGCGTCCACCGGGAGTCCCGTCAGCACCTGGTTGTGGTCCAGTTCACCGTTCACCTGAAGCGCCATGCGCGCCAGGACGACCGTATAGACCGTGGAAGGCTCAAGGCCCGTAACTTCGCCCCACATGTCCCAATCGCCGGCCGCAAAGGCCGGGTTGGTGGAAATCGAAATCAGTTCATACATGCCGAAGTGATTGCCCAGGGCGGCAGAACTCTCCCTCAGGGCGGGGAGCCGGGGATCCTGCGAGGAGTTGCGAACCGCAGGGCCCATGTCCACGGCGGCGGATGTGAACTGTCCGTTGTCCAAGTCACGGAAGAACCCTCCCGCTCCCGTCCCCCGGTCGAACCCGTCCGGTACCGAGAGATCGAACCCGGAGACGACCGCCTTCGAGAGCTCGACCGAACCGGAGGGGAATACCGCATCCCCCGGCGCGATCGCCATCTTGAGCACCGGCCGGTCCTCGGTGAGGTCGGTGACGTTGTCCGTCTCGCAGGCACCCACGAGGAGCGCGCCGCACAGGGCGACACCCACCGCGTGCAGCCGGATTCGCTTGCGTGCTGCTTTCATTTGATCGCCTCCTGCCCGCTAGCGGTTGAGTCCGGGGACGTACGTCAACCCGATCGACAGGCGGATGTTGTGGATCATGTCCTGTTTGTCCGGGAGGTCGGTGCGTTCCGCATCCGGGAACCGGCAGGTCCCGTCGCTCTTGCAGTTGCGGAGTCGCTCCTCGACCGGGTTCAGGACATCGCGGTCGAAATCCCGGTAGATGACGTCGCGGACGTCGACCTGGATGCCGGCGGCCTCCGTCACGGCGTAGCGCACCCCCGCGCCCCCCAGCACCATCTGATGGGTCACGCGCCGGAAGTCGTCGTTGGCCTGCGTATCCAGGTAAAGCGTGGCTCCACCCCCGCCGACGACGACATATGGGTCCAGCGAGCTTCCCGGCATGACGCTGATGTGCGCATTCAAGCCGTAGTGGAGCGCGCTCAGCGTCTGGCCTACCTCGTAGATGCGGGTGCTGTCGGCGCCGAAGTCGATGGCGGCCACGTAGAAGCTGCCGTCGGTGTCGGCGCGGTGAAACTGAATCGCAGGCCCCAGCGCGATGCGCGGGGTGAGCTGATACAACGCCTCCAGCGCGAGCATGGGGCTGTTCATGAGCGAACTCGACGGGGCGTACATCTGGGTTCCCGCGGACACCTCGACGCTCCAGGCACCCTGTTCGGACTGGGCGTGCACGGCCGTGGGCAGCGCCATCACCAGCCCGGCCAGCGCCAACCGGTTCAGTACTCTCATCAGTCTATTTCCTCCCGTTGTGCCACGGGGTAGCACGGCCAGGTCTCCCTCTCCGAAACCGAGCCGCATCAGAACTGCAGCTGGAAGCTGAAGACCTGGATGTTCTCCAGCTGCTCCATCGACGTATAGGCGTAGTCCACGCTCAGCGTGCCCAGCTCCCCGACCGGGAGCCGCAGGCCCCCACCCGCGGCGGCCGCGTGCATGAGCCCATGGTCGATCTGGTCTTCGTTCGCGAAGCGCTTGCCGGCCCGCACGAAGGCCAGTCCCCTGAAGCCGTACTCGAGCCCGAGCGCGGTTTCCTGGGGCGCGTCGACGGGATCGTTGATGTCGGCCATCAGGCGGAGCGACTGGTCGGCGTCCGGAGAAACGATCGCATCGGCGCCCCCGATCAGGTCCAGCATCACGCTGAAGCGGAACGACGTGGGGAGCTCGAGATGGTCGGTCGCCGCGGACAATTCCATGACCCGGATGAAGTCGTCGATCTGGTTCTCGGAGAATGACGTGTTCACCCGGCTGTTAAGCAGGTTTCCCTCGAATCGACCCGAAGTCCCGAGGTTGGTGAGCGACGCTCCGATGGTGACGCCGTAGAGCCCGGTCCGGAACACCGTGCTCATGTCGACGCCGACATAGCTCGCCGTTGCGTTTGTGATCCCTTCCTCGACGACCTTGCCCGCAAGACCCACCGTCAGGCGGTCGGTGATGGGCTGCGCGAAGTGCAGCCCGATCGCCGTTCCCGTCCAGCTGAAGGACGCGGCGGTCGGATCCTGTTCGCCCCCGTAGCCGGCGTTGGGCCAGTATTCGCTCTGCCAGGGCATCTCCCCGGAGTCGAGCGTGTTGACGCTGATGCCGATGCGAGTGAAGCCGAACGGCATCACCACGCCCACGAAGGTGTGCTGGATGTCGAGTTCGTCGAAGAGCCGCGCCGTCGTCATCCCGGCGGTGAAGCCATCGATGCGCGACATGGCCGCAGTGTTCCAGTAGAGCGACGTCACGTCGTCCGCCCCCGCTCCGAAGGCGCCTCCCAGCGCCTGGCCTCGCGCGCCGACGCCCAGGGCGAGAAAGGCGGCGCCCCGGGTTCCGACCCGGGTCACGATTTGTTCCGGCGTCGAGGTCAGCGTTTCCTGAGCCTCCAGCATCTCCGCCGTCGCCACGAGCGTGAGCGCTAGCAGTCCGTGGATGAATCCGCGCGAGCACAGAGAGCGGCGAGGCACCGGGCTGGCAAGGCGCCTTGAAGGCCGAATAGCAGCGCTATTGGGCCGAAAGGCAACGCAGAGCAACGCGTTCCAGCGCGGATGCATCGCCGCTCGAATGCCGGGGGGAGTTTGTCCACGGGCTGCTGACAGCAGTGCACGGTTCATTGATCTATCTCCTTGGCCTCTAGGCTCAGCGAATGACGACGAACTTGCCCATCTTCTTCTGGCCGCCGGATTCGAGCACGAAGATGTACAGCCCCGCTCCGAGGTTCGTCCGCTCGCGGGTCTGCATGTCCCAGTTCAGGTCTCCCCCGCAGTCCCCGGCGCCGCAAAAGGCGGTGATCCCCTGCAGATCCTCGGGGCCGTAGATGAGCTCCTGGATGAACCGCCCCGCCACGTCGAAAATGCGGATGGTCCCCTCCTGGGGAAGGTTGGTGAACTTCAGAACCCGCGCGTCGGTCGCGCGCTCGAACGCGCTCCCGTACAGGTACGGGTTGGGCACCACGTGGACGTTCTCCAGCGAGACCGCGCCGGTGGCCGCCGCCTCCGCCGCCGTGATCGCCCTCTGCACGTCCACCACCACCTCGTCGCCAGACTGAAGCGGTACCAGCCAGGGGACCGTCAGCGTGACCTGCTCGGTCACCGGGATGTAGCCGGATTCGGTCGCCCCGCCGGTGGTCGGATCGCAGGAGGGACGCGGGGCATCGCAGCCGAGAGTCACGTCGAAGGTCACGACCGTGGCCGTCTCCGTCGCGGGCTGCCCGCCCGCGTCGAGGACGGTGTTGCCCTGGTCGTCGGTCATCTCGCGGGTCACGGTCTCGACGAAATAGATCTGGTCGCCCGGCACCCACACGCCCGCGGGAACTTCCACCCGGGCCGTGTCGACCCCCTGTCCGACGAGCACCGATTCCTGGTGGTCGACCACCGCAATCTGCACATCCCGGCTGTAGGTGTTGTTGCGCACCGAGAACGGAAGCGAGTACGACTCCAGGCTTTCGACGTCCGGATCGACCTGCTGAACGGCTGCCAGGATATCCTCGCCCGTGCTCGAGGTAGAGGCCGCCGGCCGCCCCGACAGGGACGCCGCCACGTTGGCTTCGATCGCGGGATCCGGAAGCTGGAAGGGCGCGCCATCTCCCCATGCGTCCGCATTCCAGACGATCGCGTACTCTCCATACTCGTCACCGCCCGCATATCCCGAGGGACCCGTCAGCCACCACACGGTCGGCTGCACGCGCGCCGCGACGGTGTCGGCCGACGCGGTGGTGAAGACCCTGGACGGCGGGTCCAGCGTACCCCCCTCCGCGGCGTCCACCGCCACCGTGAAGAAGGGAAAGTCCTCGCGGCTGAAGAAGGCGCCGGGGGTGGCCTCGCCGCCCTCGAGGGTGGTCGACGCGAGCAAGGGAGTCGACCCGGCGGCAACCACCATGCCGAAGCCTCCTTCGAACACCGTGGTGCGCTGCATCGAGCTTTGCATCGCGCTGTCGACCGGCAGTGCCTCCAACCCGGACATGGTCACGGTGCCCGACCGGTTGAAGTCCACGCTGGCGATCACGACCTCCTTCGGCTCCCCCTCCATCCCGGTTATGGTTCGCACCGTCTGCGCGGCCACGGTGGTCTGGGTGGTGGTGGGCGAACCGGTGTCGTCCAGGTTGTCCACCTGGTTGACCACCAGCTTGTCGCCGAAGACGACCCGGTACTGCCCGGAAACGGGAGATGTTCCGACCACGAAGAAATCGACCGGTACGGTGGAGTTGCCGCTGCGGGAGACCTCGTTCAGCTCGGCCCGGCTGGCGCCCGCCGCGAGGTTGAGAGGCGCGTACACCACCGCCACGTTGGGGTTGGTGCCCGAAGCGGACACTGCCCCGATCAGCTCGGGCGCGAACACCACCTCCTCGGCAAGCAGCGAGTCGACGTGCGTGCCGCGCACTACGTTGAACGTGGCTCCGCGCGTCTCCGTGACGATGGAGTAGGTGTAGGTCACGCCGGGGATCAGCGCGAAGTCGCTGAAGACGTTGGGCAGGGTGCCGTCGTCCTCGGCCTCGAAGGTGATGTATGGCTGCCACCCGAAGTTGGTCCACTTGGAGGTCTCGTCGAAGACCGGGTCGCCGTCGCAGTCGCCGTCCTGCGTCCAGGTGGAACCTCCGTCGCAGGACTTGAAGATGTGGATGGCGGCCACGTTGTTGGTGGAGCGCGCCGCGACCGAATCCGCCAGCCAGTAGTTGCGCGCGATGTCGGCGGTGACGTCCAGATTCGCGAGGTAGGGGTCGACCCATTCCTCCGGGGCATCGTCGAAGAAGAGCGAGATCCGGTTCCCTTCAACTTCACCCGTGGGCGCCGCCTGACCCGCGACGACATCCACCGCGGATATCACCGGCGGCGGCGCCGTCTCCGGTCCGAGGTACATCTGCTGATAGAAGCCGATGGCGTTGTCCAGGGCGGATTCCATGGACGTGGAGTCCGCGGCGCCCACCAGCGCCACCACGAAGGGGACGGTGTCGCCGGGGGCCATGTGCACCGGACCCACCGCGATATCCGAGATGTTGCCGTAGCTGTTGGTATAGCCCGATGGGAGCGTGTCCGCCCACAGAGCCACGCACCCGCGGCTGCCGCAGGCGTCGGCGTAGATGGTGTCGGGCTGCCCGTCGTGGTTCCAGTCCCAGGTGGGCGCGCCCGCTTCACCCTCACCAGGGACGTACTTGTTGTACACGCCCGTGCGCTCCGGCCACGCCTCGGGCCGGAAGATGCGGTGGTAGGCGCCGTCGGACAGGTCGCCCGGCGTCTCCCCGTCCAGCGTGTATTCGCCGATCGAGGCGAAATGCCCGAAATGGGCGCGCTGGCTGCGGCTCCAGGTGCGCGGAATGCAGCCCCCGAACCCGCACTGGCGCTGGTGCTGGAACATGATGGTGTCGCCGGCGCGCGGGTGCGCGGGATTGTAGAAGTCGCTCGACGGATCGCTGAACAGCTTGTAGCGTGCATCGCCGATGGGCGTCTTGAGGAACACGATGCCCGCGCCCGCGGCGCCGTTGGCCCAGTCGTCGCCGCCGGTCCGGTTGCAGCCGGAACCCGGGGGATCGATCGCGTCCGCGCACCGGCTCCCGGTCTCCTTCCAGAGCATCGCGCTGCGCACGGGATCGAAGTAGTGGGCGTCGCCCTGCCCCTGCAGCAGCGGGTCGACGTTGATCCCGATGTAGACGGAGTCGTAGGTCATCCCGACGCCGTAGACCTTCTCGGACTCGTTGACGATGATGGACTGGAAGTACATCACGTTCCCCACCGTCGGCAGCCCGAAGTAGAACCCGTCGTAGAACTGGGTGAGTCCCAGCGGCCAGCCCGCGTAGTTGGGCGACCCCGCACCTCCGGGAATCACCGTGCCGTAGCGTTCGAGAGCGTTCCGGTACCAGTCGCTCAACTCGCCGTACGTCTGCCAGTCGCCCAGGAACTTCTCCGTGGCCTGCATCTCCTCCGGGACGCGCCAGAAGGCGAACGGATCGTAGTCGTTGGGGTTCATCGCGTCGTACATGGCGCCGAACTCCGGCGCGGACGCCTGGAGTGCCAGATACGATTCGGCCGGAATCGGGTGGCTGCCCTTCCATCCGGATGCGGGATGCGTCGCCTCGCAGTCGGAGGTAGGGGTGAGCTGGAATCCCGAGAACATGAAGCCGTCGCGCCGGGCGCTGTGGTTGGTACAGGTCGCGTCCTCGGTGGTCTTGGCCGCCAGGTTCAGCAGATCGACCGGGCTCCGGTCCGAAGCCCACAGCTTGTCGCCCCCTCCCTGTACCGCTCCTCCGATGATCAGGGTGGTCATGTTGACGGTGAAGCCCCCGCCGCTGAGACCGCTGGTTGCCGGGTCGATCACCTCGGGCAGGTCGCTGGCGGGCGCGCCCCACTTCATCCCCATGTCGAAGATGGCGCTCGTGTAGCCCCCGAAAATCGTGCGCACATACCAACCGGTTGCGCAGCCGAAGTTGAAGCGGCTCGAGAAGCCCTGAATGTTCTGCAGGCACCAGGCGTTGGATCCGTTTGTACGGACCCCCGCCGCGCCCTCATCGCCGAAGGCCCGCAACTGGAAGAGGTTCGGGCGGGTCGGAACCACGAGGTCTGAACCCGCGCCGCCCGCGTCGATTACCGTCACCTCTTCCTGGGCTCGCGCCTCGCCGGGCGTACCCGGCGGCATCACGACCAGGCCCGCGATGAGGAGGCCTGTCCTGTGCGTAAGAAGTTTCTTCATGAGAACTCCGATTGGACAAGTTTGGCGTCTCTTTGCATTGCAGCGGCCACCGGATCCCTAGAAGGTGACCCGCAGGCCGGCCGTGATCGTCCTGCGCGGCCCCAGGAACTGCGGGCGGTCGAAGAAGGTGGAATCCGTGTTGGTCCCCACCGTGTTCCCCGCGCGCCGGCGGCTCTGGTCCTCGGCGCCGTCGGTGCATTTCCCGGTCGACTCGTACACCTGAATGCAGTTCGCGCGGTCGAGGAGGTTGTTGACGTTCACGAAGAAGCCGTAGCGGACGTTGTTGATGGTCCAGTCCTTGCGCGCCTGCAGGTTGAAGGTCATGAGCATGGGCGCGCGCCCGCTGTAGCGTTCGAACTGGTTGAGTTCGCCGAAGCCCGCGAAGGAAAGCGTGGGCGTGTAGGGCAACCCGCTCGCCCCGGAAAAGATCATGGAGAGGTTTGTGTTGGCGAGCAGGTCGCCGAACGGGATGTCGGGCACGTCGTCGCGTACCGCGAGCCGGAGGACGCCGGTGAACTTGTGAGGCTGGTCGATCTCGCAGGGGATCTCGTCCCTGATGAAGGGGTCCCCCTCCTCCGTCTGGGCCTCGAATTCCCGCTCCGGGTCCGCGGCGTTGGTGCGGCAGGCCGAGAGGCCGTAGTTCACGTCGAAGCCCCAGTAGTTCTCGACACGCCGGCGCAGCGCGATCTCGATGCCGCGCGTGGTCGCGAAATCCTGGTTGGTCAGGATGGCGTAGTCGGGCGCGGAGAAACCGTAGGTGGCGCCCGGATCGATGACGGTATAGGGCGGGCTGCCGACGCGGGCCACGCCCGTGAGCCCGCTCTGGTCCTTCGAGAAGATGACGGCCGAGAGCGCGTACTGGCCGTCGATCTCCTGCGAGTAGCCGATCTCGTAGGTCGTCGCCTGCTCGGTGACCAGGTGCGGGTTGCCCAGGAAGGGGGTTGTGCCCGCTGACGCGTTCACGAAGATGGCGGGTCCGTCGATCGTCCCCTCCCGTGCCGTGCCGATGCCCGAGTTGCGGTAGTTGTTGATGAGAATCGGGTTCTGCGAGAGACGCTGGAAGTTCAGGAACAGGCTCGAGCTCTCCGTGACCGGGAAGCTCACGCCGATCCGGGGAGAGAACTGCGAGCGGGTGTCGGCCTCCGAGAAGTCGTCGGAAGACGCGATGCGCGTGGCTTCGTCGCGGACCTCGAAGGTGCAGCCGGCCAGCGTCCAGCTCGGATCGGCCGAAACCGTGGAGGTGCTGACCGTTTCCGTCGCGGCGTCGTACTCGCGCACGGTGACGTTCTGCCATTGGGACGGGTTGCTGCACACGTCCAGCGCGGTCGTGCCGTTGGTCGGGTCGACGGGGTTGGCGAAGAACAGCCCGGTCGCCCTTCCGTAGTCGAAACGCGCGCCCAGCTTGAGCGTCAGGAAGTCGTATTCGATCTGATCCTGGATGTAGACCGCGCCATCCCAGGGCTGGGCCTCGAAGAGCTGGTGCAGCTTGACCACGTCGTTCACACCCACGTCCTGCCACTCATCGTAGGTCAGGTCGTGGCCCTGGTAGAACACGCCGCCGGAGATGTTGTGGTTGTCGGAGACCTGCGACTGGAAGTCGAAGCGGGCGGTCGTCGTCAGCACGCTTTCCCCGCCCCAGAAGGCATCGGTCCCGGCGGTCGGCGTGTTGTTGTACACGGCGGGCCCCGGCGCGACGAATCCGCCGTTGAAGTTGGGGTCCTCGTAGTGGTTCTGGAGGCAGACGCCGCTCATGACGTTGCAGGTCTCGCGGCTCTGGTCGAAGCGCCCCACCGTGATCTTGTAGGCCGACCGCCCGAAGGTGTGGTCCCAGCGGGCGATCAACAGGTTGCGGTCCAGGCGCAGTGAGTTCTGCACCAGGTTCTGGTAGTCCAGCGTCCTCGGACGCGCCAGGTAATAGGCGCTGTCGGTCGCGGTGGTCATGTAGTCGAGCGGGTTGACGGCGAGGCTCCAGTCGAAGTCGAAGGGCTTGAACTCGCGCTCGTACCCCGCCCAGGAAACGTTCAGCTTGGCCGCCGGGGTGGCGTAGTAGGTGAGCTTGGCGTAGCCGTCCCGGACTTCGTCGAACCCGGTGGACCGCCAGCCGGGGATGACGTCGTTGGCATCGGGGGTGTTGAAGTCGGTCGACGGGTTCGACGGGTCGAAGACGTCGTCGTCGAACTCGTAGGCACGGGCCGCTCCGTACCGCTGCCGTCCGGCGATGAGGAAGCGCAGGTTGTCGCCGGTCATGGGGATCGGGCCCGATATGACGCCCTCGAACATGTCGAACCCGCGGGTCTGGTCGTACTGGTTGCCGAGCCAGCCACCGAACTGGGAAGAGCGGAATTCCAGCTCGCCCTGCAGCTCGTCGGAGCCCTCGGGGGTGGCGTAGTTGACGACGCCCGAGAGTGCGTTGCCGTACTGCACGTCCAGCTGTCCGGTGAAGATCGCCACCTGCTCGATGGCCTTGTTGGTGATGTCGAAGGCCGGGCCGCCGAGCGCGAAGTTGTTGATCGGGATGCCGTCGATCATGACCGTGGTCTCGGCCCCCCGCCCGCCGCGGATGCGCAGGGCCGTAACCCCCTGCCTCTGCTGCGCAAAGGAAACCACCGTGGTGTTGTCTTCCGGAACCTGCAGGAAGCCCTGCTCAAGTTCGAGCACGCCCATGATGTCGGTGACGGGGAGCGCGTCGATCTCGTCCTTGGAGATCATCTCCAGGGAACCGGTCTGGCCCTCCACCACCAGCGGGGTGCGGCTGGTCGACACCACGACTTCACCCAGTGCAATGGCCTCGGTGGCCAGCTGGAAGTTCTGCTGCACCGTGACATCGATGGAAACGGAGACGTTGTCGCGCCGCTCGCTGGCGTAGCCGATGAGTTCCGCGACCAGCGTGTAGGTGCCGGGAGGAACGTTGATGATGAAAAAGCGCCCGTTGTCCTGGGTCAGCGACCCGCGTCCGGTCCCGTCGATGAAGACCGAAACGTTTGCGAGGGGCTCGCCGGTGGCCTGATCGGTGACCACGCCGGTCACTTTTCCGGTCTGGGCGGCTGCGGGCGCGGCGGTGAGCAGAATCGCCGCCGCCGCGATCCCGAGCAGTCCGGGGAGCGTGGACAGAATACGTGTCATGGTTGCCTCCTTGAAGCAAAAAGCGGGCGCCGCCCGACAGGCGCGCCCGCTCCCGAAGCGCTGACACGAACGATTGGCATTCGTGTCAGGGCGTTTTGAAGTCGTTATGGGGTTTTTGGAAGATGTCGACCGAACGATGGATTGTGTCACAGGCAACCTCCATGGTTTGGGTGCACTCCAAATAGTGCGTCCGGAACCATGCCCAAGGCGGCCGGCAACCCGCTCCCCAGCTCCTTTTTCGGTACTCCCCACACCAAGTCGCTGACCTCGGTACGTCAGCCCGGATTGCAGCATTCTAACACAGCCGCTACGGGTCGCAAAAGGGGGAGGCCGGTCCGGGATCCGGGACGCGCGACCCGGGGTATCTGCACCTGGGATCGGCACAATGCGACGAGACCGCAGTTACCTTTTCGTTACATGAGCCTGACCAGACCGTGACAACCACGCTTCCCGCGAAGCCTGCCCCCGGATGAACATGAAAGCTCTTGCTTCGGCAATTCGAGCACTGCTCGCGGTGCCGGCGGTATCGTGGAGCCTGCTGGCGTCGGGGGCGCTTGCCTGTGGCCTCATGTGGGGGTCCTGGCAAAACCTGTGCGGCGACTGCCCCTCCATCGCCCAGATCCACAACTGGGAGCCCCGGCAAACCTCGAAACTGCTCGCCCGCGACGGCCGCATCATCTCGGAATTCGGCATCCAGCGCCGTACCCCGGTGGCCATCGGTTCCCTGCCCGCCTACGTCCCTGGAGCCTTCGTTGCGGTGGAGGACAAGCGCTTCTACACGCACGGCGGCGTGGACCCGATCGGCATCGCGCGCGCGGCCCGCGACCTGATTCTCACCCGATCCCTGGAGCACGGCGGCGGAAGTACGCTGACACAGCAGCTGGCGCGCAACATCTGGGACGAGGACATCGGCTTCGAGAAGCGTCTCGTGCGCAAGCTCAAGGAGGCCCAGGTGGCGCTGGAGCTCGAGCGCGCCTACACGAAGGACCAGATTCTCGAAGCCTACATGAACCAGGTGAATTACGACGGGGTGTACGGCATCGAGGCGGCCGCCCGCAAGTACTTCGGCAAGCCGGCCACGCAGATAAACCCGGCGGAGGCCGCTCTCCTTGCGGCGATCCCGAACCGTCCGCGCCGTTACAATCCCTTCCTCAACCCGGAAGAGGCGGGATCGCGGCGCGACCTGGTTCTGCGCCGCATGGCCGAGCAGGAGATCATCAGCCCGGCCGAGCTGGAACGGTGGTCCGCGGTTCCGCTCCCGACCCCCGGCACCCGCAGCGGGGGACCGGTGGCCCCCTACTTCGAGGAATGGATCCGACAGATCCTCGACGACCGTTACGGCAGCCAGCTGTACACGGCGGGCCTCGAGATCCAGACCACGCTCGATCTGGACATGCAGTTCCTGGCCGAGCGGGCCATGGAGTGGGGATTCGGGCGCATCGAGGAGCGGCCCGGGTTCGACCACCCGCTGTACGGGGAGTTCGCCGAGGCGACGGAAGCCTTCGAGACCCCGTATGTCCAGGGGGCGATGATCGTTCTGGAGCCGTCGACCGGCGAGGTGTTGGCGATGGTCGGGGGCCGGGACTTCGTCCACTCCAAGTTCAACCGCGCCACTCAGGCCATGCGCCAGCCGGGCTCGTCGTTCAAGCCCTTCGTCTATGCGGCGGCCGTGGAGAGCGGAATCCCGCCCTCGCATGTCGTGGTCGACGCGCCCTTCGCCTACATGCAGGTGACCGGTGAACCCTGGCTGCCCCAGAACTTCGACGAGATCTTCAAGGGGCGCATGACCATACGCCAGGGCCTGCGGGAATCGCGCAACATGATCGCCATCAGGCTGGGATGGGACGACGTGGGCATCGAGACCGTCGCGCAGATGGCCACCCGGCTCGGCCTGAGCACCGACATCCCGCGCTTCCCGTCGACCACGATCGGATCGGCGGAGGTTCTTCCCATCGACATGGCCAAGGCGTACGCGTCGTTCGCGACCCTGGGCACGCGCGTCGAGCCGCACGGCATCCTGCGGGTGGAGAACGCCGAGGGCCAGGTGCTCTGGGAGCCCCAGCCGGAGAAGACCCCGGTGATGGACAGCCTGGAGGCCCGGGTGATCGTGCACATGCTGGAGGACGTGGTCGCAGCCGGAACCGGCTACACGGCGATCCGCCTGATTGCCGGACTTCCGCACGAGATCCCGGCGGCCGGCAAGACCGGCACGACAAACAATTCGACGGACGCGTGGTTCAACGGCTTCACCCCCGACCTGCACGCGATCGTCTGGTACGGAATGGACCAGCCGCAGGAGATCCGTCCCAACTCTACCGGCGGCGGAGACGCGGCCCCCGTCTGGGGCACCTTCATGCGCAGCGTGTACTACGGGTGGGAAGGCGACGAGACGCACCCCGACATACCCCCGCAGCGCGAGATTCCTTCACGCTGGCCGCTGCCGGGTACCCTGCTCCTGCTCGAGGTGGACAACAAGACCGGACTTCTGGCCTCCGAGTGGTGTCCCGAGGTTCAGCGCTACCAGGAGATCTTCATTCCGGGCACGGAGCCGACGGAGCCCTGCGACGCGTCGCGGATCTTCGGCGGCGTACCACGCTAGAGCTGCTCGACCCCGGTTGCGGTTACCCGGTGGGACATCAGGGGCGTCTGCGGCGACGGAACGTCCGGAGCGATCGGAATCGCTCGACGGAGCATCTCCGACGCCCTGTCGGCGTCCTCCGACGTGGCCGCATACACGACGCCCAGGGTGCTGCCGGCCGCTACCTCTTCCCCGACCTGGACTTCCAGCCTGAAGCCCACCCCGCGGTTGATGGTTGCCCCGAGGCGCGTCCGGCCACCCCCCAGCTCGACCACCCCGTGGCCCAGCGTCCGCGGATCGATGGCCGCCGCGAAACCGGCCGATTGCGCGCGCACATAGCGGCGAACCCTTGCGGCCGGCAGCCTTTCGGGGCGGTGGACCGCCCGGGTGTCGCCCCCTTGAAGGGCCACCACGCGCGCGAAGCGTTCCAGCGGGCGGCCCGAGTCGAGAGTGGCCGCCGCCTGGGCGCGGGCGCTTCCGGCATCGCGCGAGAGACCTCCGACGACCATCATCTGGGCAACCAGGCCGAGGGTCACTTCCCGGAGATCGGCGGGACCACCGCCGGCCAGGCAGTCCAGTGCCTCGGCTACCTCCAGCGCGTTGCCGATGGCGCGCCCCAGGGGACGATCCATCGCCGTCACCAGGGCGACCGTGTCGACTCCGGCGCGCACGCCGAGGGTCACCATCGTCCGCGCCAGCTCCAGCGCGCGGTCGATCCCGGGCAGGAAGGCGCCGGAGCCCGCCTTGACGTCGAGCACCAGCCCCGTGAGCCCTTCCGCGAGCTTCTTGCTCATGATGCTGGTCGCGATCAGGGGGATCGACGACACCGTGCCGGTCACCGAGCGAAGATCGTAGAGCCGGCGGTCGAGGGGCGCGATCTCCGGGGTCTGCCCGATCATCGCGAACCGCTCCCGCTTCAGTATCGACACGAAGCGGTCGAGTGCGATGTCGGTGCGGAAGCCCGGAATCGATTCGAGCTTGTCGAGGGTGCCGCCCGTGTGGCCGAGACCCCGGCCCGACATCATGGGCACGTAGAGTCCCAGCTCCGCGGCCAGGGGAGCCAGAACCAGCGAAACCTTGTCTCCGACACCTCCCGTAGAATGCTTGTCGACCCGCGGGCCATCGAGATGGGAGAGATCAAGGGAGGCTCCCGAGGCGATCATGGTGTGGAGGACGGCATCCAGCTCGGCGCCCGAAAGGCCACGGAACCAGACGGCCATCAGGAATGCCGCCATCTGATAGTCGGGGACGTCACCCTCGAGATACGCGCGAAGGAAGGCCTGCAGCTCTCCGGCTTCGAGGGGCTGGCCGGCGCTCTTGCGCTCGATGATGCGAATCGCGTTCACGGGAGACGCGGGTGCTCGACGGCGACCGGAGCGGAGTGCGATGTTGTTGGCGTCATATATGAGTGTGGGTCGAGACCAATCCGGAAAACAGCCTCCAGAATCGGGAGAGACAGCCTCGCATGCGCGTACTCGGCATCGATTATGGCGAACGGCGAATCGGCGTCGCAATCAGCGATCCGACGAGCACCTTCGCCACGCCCCTGCCCACCCTGACCCGGCGGCGCGGCAAGCGACCCCCCATGGGCGCCCTCCAGGCGCTCGCGCGTGAACACGGCGCGACCGCGCTGATCGTCGGGCTGCCGCTTGCAGCAGACGGGACCGAGACACCATGGTGCGCCGAAGTACGGCGTTTCGGAGATCGACTCGGTGGCAACCTGGCGCTCGACGTGTACTATGTCGACGAACGCATGACATCCGCCCGCGCGGAGAGGGTCGTACGATCACTCGCGTTGCCCCGGCGCAAGCGGGAGCAGAAGGAACGCGTGGATGCGGCGGCGGCGGCACTGATTCTGCAGAGATGGCTGGACTCAGGAGGAAGAGGCGCCTCAGGATGACCACGTGGGTGAAGACCGCGGCCGCGGTCATCGCCGGGCTGGTGCGCAAGGCCAGCCGCGGGTGGACGAGGGCCGCGGCGGACGCGGCTTCGATGCTCCGAAGGGTCGCGGCCGCAACCGCTTCCGCGGTGCTGGCCGTCACTACGCGGGGCGCGGCGGTGGGTTGGCCGAAGATCGTTCTGGGGACGGCCGCCTGCTTGATCCTGCTCGGCGGTGGTTGGGTGATGCTATGGCTGGCGGCGCCCGTCGAGCCCGCGCGCACCGCGCCCGCGGACGGCGAGACCGTGGTGTTCACGGTCGCGCCCGGAGCCACCTTCGGGCAGATCACCGATACGCTGGTGGCGCGCGGACTGATCCGGCGACCTCTGCTCTTCCGCGTCTACGGACGGCTGCGGCGGGACGACCGCAATGTACGCGCGGGGGCATATGCGCTGGACGCCGGAACCGGATGGGGGCGCCTGCTCGACGTCCTCGTCGAGGGCCGGGTCAGGATGGTGCCGGTCACCATTCCCGAAGGCTTCACGCTTCCCCGGATCGCCACCCGCATCGCCGGCATCACCGAACTGCCCGCCGACACCGTTCGCGTCAGGCTGGGCGGGCAAGACGCCCACACTCGCTGGAATCTGCCGGGGCCGGGTCTGGAGGGATACCTGTTTCCGGATACCTACCTCTTCGCCGGAGGTGTCCCGCTCGACGCCGTGGTCGGGGCGATGAGCGAACGCTACCGGAGCTACTGGACCCCCGAGCGGGAGGCCCGGACCACGGAGCTGGGACTGTCGGAGCGAGAGGTGGTGACGCTGGCGTCGATCATTCAGGCGGAGGCTCGCGTGGCCGGCGAAATGCCCGCGATCTCGGCGGTCTACCACAACCGCCTGCGCATCGGCATGCTCCTGCAGGCCGACCCCACCGTGTTGTACGCGCTGGGCGGCCACCGCCCCCGGCTGCTCTACGCCGCGATGGACTCGGTAGCCGATCACCCCTACAACACCTACACCCAGGGGGGACTTCCCCCCGGCCCCATCGGGGCGCCCGGGGCCGCCGCGCTGGACGCCGCGCTCCATCCGGCCGAGGTGGACTACCTGTACTTCGTCGCCAACGCCGACGGCTCGCACACCTTCTCGCGCACCCTGAGCGAGCACAACCGCGCGGTTACACGGGCGCGGCGGGAGGCCGCCGGGGCGGGTCCGGGCGGCGGATGACCGGCGGACCGGATCCGCCACGGCGCGCGCTGCGGCTGATGGTGATCACCCACCCTCGCCCCCGCTGCGGGCGGCCGCTGGAAGAGGTAGTGGCGGAAGTGGTGGTGGCCGGCGCCACGGCCATTCAGCTGCGCGACAAGGAGGCGCCGCCGCGCGAACTCCTCGCCCTGGCCCGCCGCCTGCGCGCCGTCACCGCCCGCCACGGGGCCCTGCTGATCGTCAACGACCGGCTCGACATCGCCCTGGCGGCGGGCGCGGACGGTGTCCACCTGGGCCCCGACGACGTACCCGTGGCGGCGGCGCGCCGGGTGGTGCCGGACGGCTTCCTGCTGGGTCACTCGACCGACGATCCCGGCGTGGCGCGCCGGGCGGAGGCCGACGGGGCCGACTATCTCGGCTGCGGGACCGTCTTCCCCACCACCAGCAAGGCGGACGCGGGCGCGGTCATCGGGGTCGGCGGCCTCGCCGCCGTGGCGCGCTCGGTCCGCATCCCCGTGCTCGCCATCGGCGGCGTGACCGCCGAGCGCGTCCCCCTCCTGGGCGGGAGCGGAGCGGGCGGGGTGGCGGTCATCTCGGCGGTGATGACGGCCCGTCGCCCCGCGAACGCCACCTGCCGGTTGCTGGAGGCGATGGAGAGGTGGGGGTGACAAAGCGCGGCTACCGCGCCCTACATCCCTCCCGCTTCCAGGAAACCCGCCACCTCATCCCCGAAGACGCAGAACTCGCCCAGTGTTCCGGAGTCGGGACCGTGCCAGTCGGAGCCGCCGGTCATCAGCAGGTTCCACGACCGCGCGATGCGTTCCAGCGAGAGAATGCGCTCGGGTGAAGTTCGGGGCCTGTAGACCTCGATCCCCCTCAGGCCAGCCAGCTTGAGCCCGGGAAGAAGCTCTTCCAGAAGTTCGTAGGGAGGATGGGCCCAAACCGGAATACCGCCCGACTCGAGGATGATCCGAATGGCTCCTTCAGCCGAAACGAAGGCCGTGGGGACGTATGCGGGATGCTGGTTCCCGATGAGCCGGTCGAACGCGTCCGGAACGCTGTCCGCGTAGCCCTCCGCCATAAGAGCCCGCGCGAGATGGGGCCGACCCAGGCTGCGGCGCGACGGCCCCGCGATTTCAACCACCGACTCGTAGCGGACCTGAACGCCGCGGGCGGCAAGCCGCCGGACCATCTCCTCCATCCGCTCTTCGCGCCGGTGCCGGGCCCGCGTCTCGTACGCGCGCAGCCGGGGCGTCGAGGGATCCACGAAATAGCCCAGGATGTGGAGCCCCCTGCCCGCGTGCGCTGTGCTGATCTCGATTCCGGGAACGATCTCGATCGGGATTCGCGCGGCGGCCCTGCGGGCGCCTTCGAGACCCTGGGTGGTGTCGTGGTCGGTGAGCGCGATCACGTCCAGCCGCCCGGCAGCGGCGGCCTCCACGACGCCCGACGGAGGCTCGGAGCCGTCCGAGGCCTGGGAGTGCAGGTGGAGGTCCAGGCGCACGGGTTCAGTCGGAAGAGGTGGGGCGCCCCGACTCGGTAAGGACGATCACTTCATCGGCGAGTACCTTGAGCACGCCCCCCGAAACCGGATATCGGGCACTGCCTCCGCCCACGAGATCCACATCCACCTCTCCCTCCCCGAGCAGCGTCAGGAAGGGCGCGTGGCTGGGCAGGACGCCCACTTTGCCGTCCCATGCGGGCGCGACCAGTGAAGCAGCCTCGCCCTCGAAAAGCACACGCTCCGGGTTTACCACCTTCACATTGAGGCAACTCATGCCGAATCCCCCAGCTCCTCGCCAGCGGCCACCACCTCCTCGATCCCGCCCTTCATGTAGAAGGCCTGCTCCGGCAGATGGTCGAATTCGCCGGCCACCACCCGCTCGAACGACTCGATGGTGTCGCCGAGCTTGACGTAGCGGCCGGGAATCCCCGTGAACTGCTCGGCGACGAAGAACGGCTGGGAGAGGAAGCGCTGCAGCCTGCGCGCCCGGTTTACGATGATCTTGTCCTCTTCGCTCAGCTCGTCCATGCCCAGGATCGCGATGATGTCCTGCAGGTCCTTGTAGCGCTGGAGGATCTGCTGGACGCCGGTGGCCACCTCGTAGTGTCTCCTGCCGAGGAACTGGGGATCCAGGATGCGCGAGGTGGAGTCGAGGGGGTCCACCGCGGGATAGATGCCCAGCTCCGCGATCGAACGGGAGAGCACCGTGGTGGCGTCCAGGTGGGCGAATGCCGCCGCGGGCGCCGGGTCGGTCAGGTCGTCCGCGGGGACGTAGATGGCCTGCACGGAGGTGATGGAACCGTCCCGGGTCGAGGTGATGCGCTCCTGAAGCTCTCCCATTTCGGTCCCCAGGGTGGGCTGGTACCCCACCGCCGAGGGCATGCGTCCCAGGAGCGCGGAGACCTCCGAACCCGCCTGCGTGAAGCGGAAGATGTTGTCGATGAAGAGCAGTACGTCCTGCTTCTCGACGTCGCGGAAGTACTCCGCTATGGTCAGCCCGGAGAGACCCACTCTCAGGCGCGCGCCGGGTGGCTCGTTCATCTGCCCGTAGCAGAGCGCCGTGGAATCCAGGACGCCGGACTCCTTCATTTCCAGCCAGAGGTCGTTCCCTTCGCGGGTGCGCTCGCCCACGCCGGAGAACACGGAGCGGCCGCCGTGCTCCATGGCGATGTTGTTGATGAGCTCCATGATGATGACGGTCTTCCCCACGCCGGCGCCTCCGAACAGGCCGGTCTTGCCTCCCTTCACATACGGGGCGAGCAGGTCGACCACCTTGATCCCCGTCTCGAAGATCTCCGTCTTGGGCTCGAGTGCGTAGAATCGCGGCGCCTCCCGGTGGATCGGCCAGCGCTCGGGCGTAGCCCCGTCCTCCCCCTGCACCGGCCCCATTTCGTCCACCGGCTCGCCGATAACGTTGAGGATGCGTCCCAGCGCCGCCTCGCCCACGGGCACGGTGATGGGCTGTCCGGTGTCGACGACCTCCATCCCGCGGGTCACGCCATCGGTCGAGGACATGGACACCGCCCGCACCTGTCCCCGGCCAATGTGCTGTTGCACTTCCGCGATCAGCGAGATCTCGCGGTCATCGCCGGAGGTCGCCTGCAGGCGCAGGGCGCTGTAGATCTCGGGAAGATGACCGGACTCGAACTCGACATCGAGCACGGGACCGATCACCTGCACCACTCTGCCGATATCTGTCTGGGACATCATCTGGGTCGTCTTATCGGTTCTCTGGAAATGGACTCCGGCCCGCCGGACAGGGCGGAAAGCCTGACGTAACGTGAGGGTTATCCGACGCCCTCCGCGCCACCGACGATTTCCGCGATCTCCTGCGTGATCTGCGCCTGGCGGGCCCGGTTGTATGTGCGGGTGAGGTGTTCGATCATCTCTCCCGCGTTGTCGGTTGCGTTCTTCATGGCCGTGCGGCGCGCGCCCTGCTCGGCGGCCGCGTTCTCCACCAGCGCCCGGTAGACCATGTTGCGCAGGTACAGGGGAATGAGATCGCGCAACACCCCGACCGCCGAGGGCGACAGGATGAACGCCTCGGCCGAAAGGGCTCCTTCAGACGGCTGCAGAGGCAGCAGCTGAAGCATCCGCGGAGGCGTCGACATGGCAGAGCGGAACTCCGACGAGATCAGGTACACGGCATCGATCT
Organism: Gemmatimonadota bacterium; assembly: GCA_022826025.1. Lineage (GTDB taxonomy): Bacteria > Gemmatimonadota > Gemmatimonadetes > Longimicrobiales > Gaopeijiaceae > BD2-11. The sequence continues at coordinate 23,410 of JAJDVR010000208.1, forward strand.
CACCCGCCTCGAAGGCTTCGCGCAGCGGCCCGGACAGCCCCTCGGCGTCACCGACGGTCGGGTCGTCGCTGATGTCGGTTCGGCTCGAAGCGATGGGCTCGCCGCGGAAGCGGAAGTAGGCGAGCCCCTTGCGGCCGGCGAGGTGCAGGTCGACCTCCACCCCGTCGGTACGCAGCCTGTCAAGCAGCTGACGCCCCTCACGAATGAGGTTGGCGTTGAAGGCTCCCGCCAGCCCCCGGTTGGCGGTCATCAGGAGGACAGCGGCGCGACGGATCTGCTCCGGCTTGCGAAGCACGGGCAGCGCCTCCGCGTATTCCGGTGCATGCAGGCTGGACACGATGGCGCTCAGGGCCTCGCTGTAGGGCCGCGCCGCCCTTACCCGATCGGTGGCCCGCTTCAGCTTGGAGGTCGCGACCAGTTCCATGGTCCGCGTGATCTGGCGCGTATTCTCGACCGAGCGAATCCGGCGCTTGACGTCGCGGGCTCCGGACATGTCAGCTCGCCCCGCCGTTGCCGGCGGCGTCGGAGTCGGCCAGGTACATCCCGCTCCAGGCCTGGATCGCGTCCACCAGGCGGGTCTCGATCTCCTCGGTGAGCATCCCCTCGGAGCGCAGCCCGCTCACGACGTCCTTCCCGGAGGTCGCGAGGAATTCGTGGAAGCCGCGCTCCCACTTGCGCACCTGCGCGACCGGGATCGCATCGAGATAGCCGTTGGTGACGGCGTAGATGGTGGCGATCTGGTTCTCGACCGGCATCGGCTGGTACTGCGGCTGCTTGAGCACCTCCACCGTGCGCTCTCCGAGGGCCAGCTGCCTCTGCGTGGCCGCGTCCAGATCCGAGCCGAACTGCGCGAACGCCTCGAGTTCCCTGTACTGCGCCAGGTCCAGCCGCAGGCGTCCCGCCACCTTCTTCATGGCCTTGATCTGCGCGTTCCCGCCCACGCGCGACACCGAAATGCCCACGTTCACGGCGGGACGTACCCCCGAATAGAACAGGTCCGGCTCGAGAAAGATCTGGCCGTCGGTGATCGAGATCACGTTGGTGGGAATGTACGCCGAGACGTCCCCGCCCTGGGTCTCGATGATGGGCAGCGCCGTGAGCGATCCCCCGCCCTGCTCGTCGGAGAGCTTGGCGGCCCGTTCGAGCAGCCGCGAGTGGAGGTAGAACACATCCCCGGGGTATGCCTCGCGGCCGGGCGGGCGCCGCAGCACAAGCGAGAGCTGGCGATACGCCTGGGCCTGCTTGGAGAGGTCGTCGTAAATCACCAGGGTGGCCATCCCCTGCCACATGAAGTGCTCCGCCAGTGCGCACGCGGCGTAGGGCGCGATGTACTGCATGGGCGCGGGATCGGAGGCGTTGGCCGCCACCACGACGGTGTAGTCCATCGCCCCGTGCTCGCGGAAGGTCTCGACCACCGCCGCAACCTTTCCGGCGCGCTGCCCCACCGCGCAGTAGATGCAGATGACGTTGGTGTCGGCCTGGTTGATGATCGTGTCCACGGCGATGGCGGTCTTGCCCGTGCCCCGGTCGCCGATGATCAGTTCGCGCTGGCCGCGCCCGATCGGAATCATCGAGTCGATGGCCTTGAGTCCGGTCTGGAGCGGCTCCTTGACCGGCTGCCGCAGTACGATGCCCGGCGCAACCACGTCGATCTGACGGCTGCCCTCGATGGGGGCGACAGGTCCCTTGCCGTCCAGCGGGTCCCCGAGTGCATCCACGATCCGGCCGATGTACCCCGACCCGACCTGGACATCCAGCACACGGCCGGTGCGGCGCACCTCGTCGCCCTCGTGGAGCTGCGTCCAGTCGCCCATGATCACGGCGCCGATGTTGTCTTCCTCGAGGTTCAGCGCCAGCCCGGTGACCGTCTCCCCGGTCTCGCTGGAGGTGATGTCCAGCATCTCGCTGGCCATGGCGTTGGTGAGCCCGTAGATGCGCGCGATGCCGTCCTTGACCTCCAGAACCTCGCCGACCTCCTCGGCGTGCAGCTGGTCCTCGTAGCGCTCGATCTCGGAAAGCAGAACGTCCTTGATCTCGCTGGCACGAAGTTGGGAATCAGTATGAGCCATGCCCAGTCCTCTGGTAACTCGAAGGCGTCAGCCTCCGCCGTTGGTTGTTCCAGTGCCGCCCAGGGATGCCGCCAGCAACGAGTGGCGCATCCCTTCCAGGCGGCGTCTCAGGGAGCCGTCGTAGACGGTGTCGCCCGCCCGCACCACCACCCCGCCCAGGATTTCCGGGTGGACCCGGAAATGGGGAATCGCGGTCCGGCCCAGCAGCTGCGAGAGCCGGCCGGCGACGCTTGCCTGCGCCGTGTCGTCGAGCGCGCGCGCCACCGTGACCTCGACGTGGACCCGCTTGCGGTGTTCGTCCAGAAGCTCGTTGTAGCAGAGCGCGATCTGCTCGAGCAGCGCCTGCCGGCGCTTGTCGACCGTGACCAGCACGAAGCTGAGAAAGTGTCCCGGGACGCGATCCGCGAGAGCGGTGCGCAGCACCACCTTCTTGTCGGCGGCGGCGATGCGCGGCGTGGCCAGGAAGGTGCGCAGGCCCGGGCTCTCGTTGAGGGTTCCGACCAGGGCGGCCAGCGCGTCCTGGTACGCCTCGACTCCTTCGTGACGCCCGGCAAGCGCGAAGAGGGTTTCCGCGTAGTTCCTGGCGACCGTTTCTTCCCTCACGCGTCGCGCCCCCTGGCCGTGTCGGAGAGCGACGACAGGTAGTCGTTCACCAGTTCCCGATCTTCCGGCGCATCGAGACGCTGCCGGACCAGCCTGGACGCGGCCGCGAGGGCGAGGCCGACGGTCTCCTTGCGGATCGCCTCCAGCACGGCGTCCCGCTCCACTTCGATCTCTCGCCGCGCGCGCTGCACGATTGCGGCGCTCTCCTGCCGCGCTTTCGCTTCCAGATCACTCCCGAGGCGGGCCGCGGCCTCCTTCGCCTCGGCGATGATGGCCTGCGCCTCGTGGCGCGCCTCGCGCAGTTGCAGCCTGTGCTCGTCGAGCGCGTCGGACGCTTCCTTGCGCATCCGTGCGGCGTCGTCGATGGAGCTCTGGATGTTCTGCTCGCGGGTCTCAAGCGCATTGAGGATCGGACCCCAGGCGAATTTGGCGAGGAGCAGAAGCAGGATCAGGAAGACGATCAGCGCCCACAGGCTCAGGCCGGTGTTGATGTCGAAAAGCCCCGGTCCTTCCTGAGCCAGGAGCGATGCGGGAAGGGCGCTGAGTGCTGCCGCCGCCGCAGCCACCGATAATGCTCTCATAGTCGTGCCACCAAAGGTGCCCCCGACGGGCTCCGCAACCGGGCCGGATGCGGGATCCGGCACAGGTCGGCCGCCTCGTCGCCGGGGATTCCGGCCTAAAGGGTCTTGTACAGGAATGCGAGCACCAGGCCGAAGAGCGCGGCTCCTTCGATCATCGCCGCCAGGATGATGCCGACGTTGAAGATCCGGCCCGCGGCCTCCGGCTGGCGCGCGATCCCCTCGGCCGCGCCCTTGCCGATGAGCCCGATGCCGATGCCCGCGCCGAGCACCGAAAACCCGAACCCGATGCCGGCGCCCAGGAGGCTCAGGTAGTTCCTGGCCGTCTCCATGTCCATGGCGGCCTCCTGGACCGCAGTCAGTGTCGCGTGCAGCATGGTCAGTCTTCTCGTCCGTGGTGGAGGTTTCGAATTGGTTCGTCGTGAAGCGGAGAACGCCCGCCCGTCAGTGGGCGTGGCGGATCAGGCCGATGAAGACGGCCGAGAGCATGGCGAAGATGTAGGCCTGCAGGAAGGCCACGAACAACTCGAGGACCATCATCAGCGTGGTGGCCGTGACGGAAGCACCGGCGACCGCCCATCTTGCGAAGGTGAGCTGCGCGAAGATGAAGATGAGGCCCAGGAGAGAGAAAATGAGCGTGTGTCCCGCCGTCATGTTTGCGAAGAGGCGGACCGCGAGGGCGAAGGGCTTGGTCAGCTTGCTGACCACCTCGACCGGGATCATGACCAGCAGCATGACCGGCTTCATCCACCCGGGGATGCCGGCGGGGACGAAGAAGATGGTGCGCGCATAGCCGGCGGGACCGAGGGCACGGAATCCCGACACCTCGACCACGAGGAACGTGGCGATCGCCAGCACCGCGGTAACCGAGATGTTCCCGGTCGCCGAAGCCCCCCAGGGGACCAGCCCCAGGAGGTTCATGGTCAGGATGAAGAAAAAGAGCGTCAGAATGTAGGACGTGTACTTGTCGGCACCCTCGCCGATGTTCTTGCGCACCACCTCGTCCCGGAAGTAGAGCACCAGCGCTTCGATCGCGTTGGCGAACCCCGACGGCGCCTCGTGTACCTTGCGCCGTCTCGCGGTGCGCCCCACCAGCGTAAACACCAACGCGCAGATCACCGCCGCCAGCAACAGAAACACGACGTGCTTGGTGGGCGACAGGTTCACGGCGAGGGGACCAAGGTCGAGGGGCTCCCATTCCGGCAGATGCCACACGGCACCGAGCGGACCCTCGATCTCGTGGGCATCCACGATGTGGTGCATCAGGGTACCGCCGAGATCCGGCCCGTCGCCCTCCGCCCCGTGGGCGGGCGCACCGTGCCCCTCCTGCAGCAGCGCGGCCGCGATCATGAACGCTTCTCCATCAGGCCGCTTCCGCCGCGGACCGCATGCGGGCGGCGAGGAAGACCGGTTCGAGCATCAGAAGCACGAAGAAGAATGCCGCGCACCCCAGCAGGGTGGTGACGGGGGAAAGGGCCGGCAGCAGCGTAACCGCCAGTCCCACGGCGATCACGATCGCCATGCGAACGACCGCGGCGCCGATCCAGACGACCAGCCCCTCGGCCGGCCGTACCGCGTGCTTGCAGAGCAGGGCGAAGGCCGCCACCTGAACCGGAAACGTGATGGCGGCCGCAACCAGGAGACCGGCCCTGCCGGGGCCGTCGAGCCAGGGGAACATCACGCCGTTTGCGGCGGCCAGGATGGCGAGGGCCGCCCCCGCGTACTTGAGCGTCATCGCTCGTGTTCTTCCCGTTCTCTCTGCCGGCGTGGTTCCAGGACGACGTGGTGGTAGAGGCTGTACAAGCCCGCGGCCGCTCCGACGAAGGCGCCCAGGACGGTGAACACCGGGACCGTCCCCAGCCGGTTGTCCAGCCACCAGCCCACCCACAGGAAGAGCCCGGTCGCGAGCGCCAGGGTCAGTCCCTGTCCCGCAACGCGGGCTGCATCTGCCCGAGGATTCCACGGATCTCCTGCCGGAGCTCGCGGGGGCTTTTCGTCGCCCACCTGGTCAACCTCCCACCGGTGCGATCCTACCCCGGAAACAGCCGACAGAAGCTAGAAGGTTGGCGCATCCGGCGCAACCTCCGGAACGCCCCGTTTTCGCCGGTCCGGGAAGCACGCGCCGGAAGCCCTTTTCCACAGCGGCGGCTGGCGCACCGGGGGCTGGTGCCCGTACCTTCGGCATCGCCCGGCGCGAGCCGGGATCCTGTCCCGAAAATCGGTTTATTCTCGCTAGGCTTGCGGAAGCTGCGATCTTGCGGATGCGAGAGGCATCCACCGCCCCTTCCTCGATTCGAACCCGGAGCTGCAGCCTCACATGAGAACGCTCGAGAACACGATGGTGGACGATCGGGACCTGCTGCTGCTCGATCGGGTCGGCACGGTCACGCAGGCGCTGCGCAACGAAGTCGCGAAGCGCATCGTGGGTCAGGAGGTGATCGTGGGCGGGCTTCTCACGGCCCTGCTTGCCAACGGGCACGTTCTCCTGGTGGGCGTGCCGGGACTCGCGAAGACGCTGCTGGTCTCGACCCTCGCCGACGCCCTCGACCTGGAGTTCGGCCGCGTCCAGTTCACGCCCGATCTGATGCCCACGGACATCACTGGCACCGAGGTGATCGAGGAGGACCGGACTTCCGGGCGGCGGGTGTTCCGCTTCGTGCGCGGACCCATTTTCGCCAACGTGGTGCTCGCGGACGAGATCAACCGGGCGCCGCCCAAGACCCAGGCGGCGCTCCTGCAGGCCATGCAGGAACGGGCGGTCACGGCGTCGGGTGAGACCATGCCCCTCGCTCCTCCCTTTTTCGTGCTGGCGACACAGAACCCCATCGAGCAGGAGGGCACGTATCCTCTTCCGGAGGCGCAGCTTGACCGCTTCATGCTCGAGCTGCGGATCGGCTATCCCGATCAGCGGGCGGAGGAAGAGATCGCCATGAGAACCACCGGTGCAGACGACGGCCTCATCTCGCCCGTCGTTGCCGCGGGAGAACTGATCGAGCTGCAGAACCTGGTGCGGCGCGTGCCCGCTTCGCCGGCGCTCATCTCCTTCGCGGTCCGTCTCGCGCGCGCCACCCGCCCCTCTCCGGACGCGCCCACCGTCACAAGGAAGTACGTGAGCTGGGGTGCTGGGCCGCGCGCCTCCCAGTTTCTCGTGCTGGGCGCCAAGGCGCGCGCCGCGATGAACGGGGAAGCCATGCCGTCGATCGACGACGTGAGCGCCGTGGCGGCCGACGTGCTCGCGCACCGCCTGGTGCTGAACTTCGAGGCGGAAGCCGACAATCGAGGTACCCACGACATCATTCGCGAGCTGCTTGAGGAGAGCCGCCAGTGGAGGTAGATCCCAGCAGTACCAGCGCTTCCGAGCCTCCGTCAGGATGGCGGAGCCGACCTGCAGGGGTCGGATCGGCGG
>JAJDVR010000282.1 GCA_022826025.1 Gemmatimonadota bacterium
GAAGCGAACATGAGCAACGGAGTACTGGCGATCGGGAGCGCGAAGGCGCCTCCCGGGACGATGGTCCGAGGCGTGATTCCGGTCGGATCCGACGTGGCCGCAGTCGCGCGCGAGATTCCCATCCTGATATGCCGGGGTGCATTCGACGGCCCGATCCTCTGGATCAACGGGGCGACCCACGGGGACGAGCCCGAAGGCGCGCTCTCGATCTTCAAGCTGTTCGCGACGCTCGACGCCGCCGAAGTGCGCGGGACCGTGGTCGGGGTCCCGGCGATGAACGTGCCCGCGTTCGAGGCGGGCAAGCGCGGCGATCCGCTGGACACCTTCTCGTACGACATGAACCGCACCTACCCGGGGCGGGTCGACGGCTACCCGACCGAGCGGGCGGCGTGGGCGCACTGGCAGGCCATGAAGGATGCCTGCGACCTCCAGATCGCGGTGCATTCGGGGGGAGAGCATTCCTATCTCGCGCACATGATCTTCGCCTCCGACAACCCGCCCAGCTTCGAGCTCGCGGCCGCGATGGGGCCGCAATGGGACCTGGTGTTCCGCAGCGGTGTGGGCGGCGCCAATCCTTCCTCGAAGATCGCGGAGCTGGGCAAGGCCGGGATCACGATCGAGCTTGGGGGCAACTGCCGCACGCTCACCTCCGACTTCCACGCCGTGGCCCAGGACCTGGCGGGCAGCTACCGCAACGTGATGTGCCACCACGGGATGATCGAGGGCGAGGCGCATTACGCGTCCAGTTGGCGCATGGGGCATCAGCAGGCGCTGCTGGCTCCGGCCTCCGGGATGTGGGTCGGGGAGCCGGACGTGCCCTTTGAGACGCCCATTCCGGCGGGTACGCCGTTGGGACGGGTCTTCGATCTCTACGGCGATGAGCGAGCGGAAGTCGTGGCCCCGGAGGAGGGCGTGGTGTTCGGCCTGCGCTCGCGCCCAGCGGTGATCGAGGGCGAGTGGTGCTGCTTCTACGGCATCATCGACGAGGTCAGGGACGACCTGCTGGGGTAAGGCGCCCCTCTTCCCTGCCAAACCCTCTTTAGTTCGCCAACACGTCCACGAATTCGTCCACTTCGTCTGCCGTGTTGTAGAAGTGCGGGCTCGCCCGAACCACGCCCGGGCGGCTGTCCACGATGATTCCGCGCTCTGCGAGCTGTCTAACTGCGTCCGCGGGCGCTGGATGGCGCACCGGGACGATCGCCGAGCGCTCATCCGGCTCGCCCACGACTCGGGGGGCGAAGCCGGCGGCCTCACAACCCTCGATCAGGCGCTCCGTCAGCGTGACGTTCCGCGCCCGAATCGCCTCGACGCCCTGTTCCTCGATGATGTCGTGGCCGCCGAGCGCCGTGTGGACCGTGGCGAGCGCGGGGGTCCCCAGCTCGAAGCGGCGGGCATCCGCATGATAGCGGAATTCACCGGGGTTGAAGCGGAACTGGTCCTCGGTGGCGAACCAGCTGGTGATCCTGGGCTCGAGGGCCGGGATCAGGTCTTCGCGCACGTACAGATACGCGAGTCCCGGACCTCCGCAGAGCCACTTGAGCGGTCCGGCGGTATAGAAGTCCACGCCGGTCGCCGGGAGATCCAGGGGAATCTGGCCCGCGCCCTGATATCCGTCGATGAGGCAATATGCTCCGGCCCGGTGCGCGATCTCCGCGATCGACGCGAGGTCGAGGATGGCGCCGGTGGTGAAGAAGACGTGGCTGGTGGCGATGGCCAGTGTGCGTTCGTCGACGGCGTCCTCGAACTGCTGCGCGTCGACCCGGACGCCATCCGGACTCTCCAGCACCACCATCTCCACCCCGGGACGCACCTTCCATTGATACAGGAGCGTGGGAAAATCGAGCTCGGTCGTGACGATGCGGTTGCGCTTCGACCAGTCCAGGCTCCCGGAGATGACTGCGAGGCACGCGGAGGTTGAGGGCATGAGCGCGACGGTCCCGGCGGGGGCCGCGAAGAGATCCGCGACCCGCCGGCGCAGCTCCGCAAGCATCCCCCACCAGTGCTCGTACCACGCCGAGGCGCCCATGTCGTGCCAGCGGTCGAGGAAGTCCTGCAGACGTTCCTCGGCCCGGGTCGACAGGGCGCCCAGTGAGCAGGAGTTCAGGTAGTTGCGGCGCTGGAGGATCGGGAATGCGGCGCGGATGTCGTCGAGGTTCACGGCAACGCCGTCGGATCGATGGTCCCACGCGGGGCGAGGCGTCCCCTGCCCCGCTCCGCGACCGGCTCCCCGCGATCGACGATGATCTCGCCCCGCGAAAGCGTCCAGGTCGGGAATCCGCTTACTCGCATCCCCTGGAAGGGACTGTAGTCGACGGCAGAGTGGAGCCTGTCGGCGTCGATCTCCGTTTCGGCCTCCGGGTCCACGACGATGACGTCGGCGTCGGCTCCGGCGTCCAGCGTGCCCTTGCGCGGGTACATGCCGAAGATGCGCGCCGGGTTGGTGGAGGCGAGCTCGACGAACCGCTGGGGCGAGAGCAGGCCGGTCGACACGCCGCCCGCGAACACCAGGGGCAGGCGGGTTTCGATCCCGGGCAGGCCGTTGGGGATGCGCGTGAAGTTGTCGCGCCCGGTGGTCTTCTGGTCGTGATAGCGGAAAGGGGCGTGGTCGGAGGACACCTGCTGGATCGTTCCGGCCGCGAGTGCGCTCCAGAGGGCGTCGCGGTGCTCGGCGGCCCGCATCGGGGGACTGCACACGAACTTGGCGACCTCGAACCCGCCGCAGGGGTCGTAGACGGTGTCATCGAGCACCAGGTACTGCGGGCAGGTCTCGGCCACGACCGGCTCGCCGCGCTCGCGGGCGGCAGCCACGTGACCCGCCGCGCCCACCGAGGTGACGTGCGCGATGCACAGCGGCGCGTCGACAACCCCGGCCAGCATGATGGCGCGATGGGTCGCCTCCGCCTCCACCACCGGCGGGCGGCTGGGGGCGTGGAATGCGGGACCGGTCTTTCCGGCGTCCAGATGCTGGTTGATCAGATACGTGACCGCGCAGTCATTCTCGCAGTGGACCAGGACGATTCCGCCGTTGGCGCCGGTCGCCTCCAGCAGGCGCAACAGCCCGTCGTCGTTGACGATCTTGTCGCCGTACGTCATGTAGACCTTGAAGGACGGGAATCCTCCGTCGATCAAATCCGGCACTTCCTCGATGACATCGTCGCGAACATCCGTGACGATGGTATGGAAGCCATAGTCGATGACGGCGTCGGGCGCGATTTCGCCGAGGCGCCGGTCACGCGCCAGCGCCAGCGTCTCGCCCCGGCGCTGCAGCGAGAAGTCGATGATGGTGGTGACGCCCCCGCACGCTCCCGCGACCGTGCCCGTAAAGAAGTCGTCGGCGGTCTTGATCCCCAGGCGGTCGATGGGGTGGGCCAGGTGGGTGTGGGTGTCGATGCCCCCGGGCATGACCCAGTGGCCGGTCGCATCCAGGACCTCGCCATCGGTGGTCAGGTCGGGCCCGACTTCGGCAATCCGCCCGTCAAGGATCAGGACATCGGCCGGCTCCATGCGGTCCGCGGTTACCACCGTGCCTCCGGCGATCAGTCGTTCGCTCAACGCTTGCTCCTTGCTGGCGACCCCCGGACCCGCGCAGTGCCTGGTCCGCGCGAGCCCGGGGGCCCGTAAGTGCTTCGTCCGGTGTTCCGGGTATCGCTACTCGGGCTGCGGAACGATGCGGATGTAGGGCAGCGGCTGCTCCCAGCCGTCGGGATACCTCGCCTCCGCGTCCTCGTTGGACACGGTGGGCAGGATGATCACGTCCTCACCGTGCTCCCAGTTGGCCGGCGTGGCCACCTGCTTCGTCGCCGTGAGCTGGCAGGAATCCAGAAGCCTGAGGATCTCGGCGAAGTTCCGGCCCGTGCTCATGGGATAGGTCAGCGTGGCCTTGATCTTCTTGTCCGGCCCGATGATGAAGACGGACCGCGCCGTGGCGTTGTCGGCCGGAGTCCGGCCCTTGCAGGTGTCGCCCGCGTCGGCCGGCAGCATGTCGTAGAGCTTGACCACGCTCAGCTCCGGGTCGCCCACGAGGGGATAGTTGATGGCGTGCCCGCCGAACGACGCGATGTCGTCCGACCACGCGTGATGGTCGCCGACCCCGTCGACGCTGATGCCCATGATCTTGCAGTTGCGCCGCGAAAACTCGTCCTTGAGCGCGGCCACGGTGCCCAGTTCGGTGGTGCAGACGGGCGTGAAATCCTTGGGATGGGAAAAGAGGATCGCCCATCCGGCCCCGATCCAGTCGTGGAATCGGATGGTTCCCTCGGTGGTCTCGGCGGTGAAATCGGGTGCTTCGTCGTTGATTCGCAAGGTCATGATCTTCCCCTCCGGGTTCATGTGCGGGCGCGGGTTGCGGCAGGCTCGCAGGCGTGAGCCGTCGAACCCGGACTACGCCACTCCCCGTTGCCGGTTCCCCATTGGATCGCCGGTGTCATGCGCGGACGTGATCCGTCCTTCGTTCGGTCATCCTACAGGGTTCGGGCGAAGGTCCGAATGCGGGCCATCGACTCGATGATGCGGGCCTCGGGACACAGCAGCGACACCCGCACCCAGTGGCGCCAGCGCTCCCCGAAGGAGGCCCCGGGGAACATCAGCACGCCCGCCTCGTCGAGGAGGCGGTAGCAGAAGGTCTCGGCATCCATTCCGAAGCGCGACACGTCGGCCCACATGAACAGGCCTCCCCCGTGCGGACCGTGCGGGACGCCCAGACCGGCGAAACCGTCGATGAGCACCTGGCGCCGCCGTCGATACCGCGCAAGATACTCCGGGCGGGGATCCGGCTCGGCCTCCAGAGCTGCGAGGGCGGTGTACTGCGAGAAGGCCGGGCACGCGCCCGACGTCGTGCTCTTGATGGCTTCGACGGCATCGATGAAGGCCGGCGGACCGATCAGGTAGCCGACCCGGAAGCCGGTCATCGCGTAGGCTTTCGAGAATCCCGAAAGCACTACCGAGCGCCCGCGGGCGCCATCCGCGGCGAGCAGCGACAGGAAGGGCTCCTCCCGGAAGACCACGTCCTCGTAGATCTCGTCGGACACCACCACCATGCCGAGGTCTCCGGCTGCCCGTGCCAGGTCGCGGACCCCTTGCGGGCCGACGCAGGCTCCGGTCGGGTTCGAGGGATTCACGAACACGAGCAGCTTGCACCCCTGCGCGTGCCGTCGCAGTTCGTCGCTCCCGAGTTCGAAGGGCCGGTCGCCTCCGGTGGGGACGGGGACGATGTCGCCGCCCGCGGTCCCGATCGCCTGGTCGTAGGAACTGTAGCGCGGGTCCTGGCAGGCGACCCGGTCGCCCGGATCGACGAGCGCCAGCATCGCGAGGAAGAGGCCCTCCTGGGCGCCGTTGGTGATGGCGATCTCGGTGGCGGGATCGACTTCCATTCCCTTCTCGCTGGCGTAGCGGCGGGCGATGCCCTCGCGCAGCGGGAGCAGGCCGCGCACCGGTCCTTCGTCCCATGCGGCCATCCCCTCGCCCATCGCGTCGGCGAAACGGGCCAGACCGCCCTCGACGATGTCCGGTCGGGTGTGCAGGTCGGGATCGCCGCGCCCCAGGGAAATCACGTTCTCTCTTTCGCGCGCGAGCGCCATCATCTTGTAGCGCAGGGAGGTGGCCGCCTCACCCTTGCGCAACGAGGCGGAGCCCGCGCGTTCCCGAGGTTTCATCGGGGCGCTCATGGCCGTACCCCCAGCGCCCACAGTGCGGCGCGCTGCGAGGGGGCCGGCGAGCAGATCGACGACGCCTGCTTCCACTTCGCGATGCGCGGCCGCACGTCCAGTGGAGCGGCGACGAAGCCGAGGGAGAACGGGTGCATTCCCTCGAGGCCGTCCAGCGAGCCGATCACGATGGCGTCGGCGAGGGCAGTGTCCGGCTCGCCAGAGGCCGAAGCTCCTGGGCGGTCGCCCGCGGTGAACAGGCGGTCCCCGATGGCGTGCACGTGAGCGAGGCCCGGCGTGTCGGACACGTTCCCGTTTCCCGGGATTTCCGCCCCGACTCCGTACTCGATCAGGTGAAATGCCGGCTCAACTCCAGACGCAGCATCGGTGCCGGGTTCGATCACGCGCACCCGCATCCAGTCAAGTAGTCGCTGATGCCGACTCCCGGCCCTGCCGACGATGGCCGCCCCCTCTCCGCCGCCGAGGCCTAGGATGGTCGCGAAGAGCGACTCTCCTTCTCCCTGGGTAATGAGCACCCCATCGGGCTCGCGCGCGGGAAACCCCACGGCGGGAAGGGCTGCGCCCACGCGCCGGCGCAGTTCCCCCATGCCGGGGCGGTCCGGGTAGTGGGTCTCCCCGGCGAGCAGATGATGGCGCAAACCCGCCAGCAAGCCCTCGCTCGGGCCTGATCGAGTGGGTGGGGACAATGGGGCCGACTCGGCACTCGCAAAGGACCCCACTGCTACCCTGGCCCGTTGCGAGACGGCCGCCTGCACGGCGCTTCCGTGGGCCCCCGCAGGCACGTTTCCGTTGCTCGGTTCGGTCATCCGACAGCCTCCGGCGTGTATTCGGCGATTTCGTGAATGCGGTTCATCACCTCGAGCGCGCCCCACTGTTCCAGTCGCCGGGTCAAGGTCCAGGCGTCGAAACGGCAGCCGCTGATGTGGCCGCGCAGTCCGGCGAGAAAGAGAAACGCGGGACCCAACCTGACGGGATCGTTCCAACGGGCACGCGCCGCTGCATCCGCCCGTTCCGCATCGCGCTGCGTCAGCGAGGTCGGCTTGATGGAGAGGCCCGGCGTCACCGTATTGGCGCTGATCGGCGATCCAGCCAACTCCAGTGCGAGGCATCGAGTGAATGCCTCTATGCCGAATTTCGATGCACAATATGCCGCCTGCCGTTCGAAGGCGCCGGCGCCCGCGCGCGATGAGACGTTGATCACGGATCCGCCCTCGTTCTCCAGCAGCGGCAGAAGGTCCCGGGTCAGAAAGACGGGGGCCTCGAGATTCACGCTCATGACGCGGCGCCAGTGCACGGCGTCCAGCGAGGCGACGGGCTCACGTTCCAGCACGCCCGCGTTGTTTACGATGACGCGCAGCTTGCGGGCTTCCCCGCGCAGGGTGCGCACCAGTCCCTTCCGTTCATCCGCCCGCCCGAGATCGGCGGCGAGAATGTGTGCTTCGCCTCCGGCCGCGCGGATGTCGGTTGCGGTCCACTCGAGTTCCTCCGGCACCTCCGAGACCAGCCACACCCGTGCGCCCGCAAAGGCCATCGCCTGCGCAACGCCTCGACCCAGCCCGCGGCCGGATCCGGTCACGAGGACGTCGATCCCCTGGACGCCTACCAGTCGGTCATCGCTGGACGCGGGCATGCTTTCGTCGAGAGCTGCGCGGACGTTGGTTCGAAGGCAGTGCGGGTAACCGGAGGCGGCGCTGTGGATGCGATCTCGACCTCAGCCCAGAAGCAGGTTCACGACGTGTGCACACGCAACGCCCAGGTAGTTCCCGAGCGCGTATCCGAAGATGCCCACGATGACCGCGGGGGCCACCAGCTTGTGCCACTTCATCGCCATGCCGATGGCCAGCGCCGATCCGGGTCCGCCGATCGCGGCCTGGCTGGCGATCGAGACCGTGGCCAGATCGATGCGGAAGAGCCACCCGATCCCGTACGCGACGACGACGTGGATGCCGATGATCACGATCATGAAGCTGAAGATGGGCACGCCGGCGTCGACGATGGTCGCCAGGTCGGAAGCCGCGCCCAGCGCGATGAAGAAGATGTGGAGGGCGAAGTAGGAAAGGACCTCGGCCCCGCGCAGCTTTCTCACCCACGGCAGTTGCGCCACGATGAGTGCGATGGTCGTGAGCCAGAGGACATCCGGCACATTGCTGAAGAACTCCACGAGTCCGTACCCCGATGAACCAACCGACATGGAAGCGAGCCTTTCGGCGAAGGCCTCGCTGATGAGCCGGGCCACCCACAGCGCGGCCAGGGGAAGGCCTCCCAGAATAGCAAAGTCCGTTATGCTGATGTCGGTGTCGGTCCAGCGGCGGCGCATCGCCTCTTCCTGCGCCTCCTGTTCCTCCTTTTCCTTGGGATCCGTGGCCGGCAACTCCGCCAGCCCGGGACCGCTTCGGCGCAGGAACATCGCCGCCAGGATTCCTGCCAGCCACACCTGAAACAGCAGGTAGGGGACGGTCGACATGTTGTCGGCCAGCGCCGCCGCGGCGAAGGTGCTCGGTTCGACTTCGAGCCCCTGCCCGACTGCGGCGAAGTTCATCCCACCGCCCGCGAAGGCGGCCGAGAAGGCACCCGAGAGCTTCCACGTCTCCGGCCCGACCCATCCGGCCATGGTAGCGCCCGCAACCGCCCCGCCAACGAAGCTGCCCCCGCACGCCGCGAGGTACGCGATCAGGAGCGGCCTTCCCGCATTGGCCAGTTCCTTCATCTGCGTGCCCATGATGACGAGCACGATCGCGTAGGGGATGGCGAAGGTGAACACACCCTCGTGCGCCGGGCCGGTGTGCTCGATCACGCCGACATTGGCCAGCGTGATGCCGAGCAGGGTGCACACCACGGCGGAGCTGATCTTCTTGATGATGTCGTAGCGCTCTTCCAGCCAGCGTGCGAAGGCCACCACGGCCAGCATGAAGGCGACAACCAGAAGCGGGTCTCGTAGCATGGCGCTCAGTGGTTCAGGGTTGTTTGGCTCACCAGTCCCCGCACCTCCCCGCCTTCGGCCACCGCGACCAGATTCGCGACCACGTCGTCGATCATGCCGCGCTGTCCGCCACCGGTCCCGCCGCCCACATGGGGGGACAGAAGGACGTTGGGCGCATCGGCCAGCGGGCTGCCTTCGGGCAGCGGCTCGTGGAGGAATGCGTCCAGCCCCGCCCCGGCGATGCGGCCGTCCCGGAGGGCGTCAACGAGCGCATCTTCATCGACCAGCCCGCCGCGCGCGGTGTTCACCAGGATGGCCGTGGGCTTCATGAGCGTGAGAGCCTCGGCGTCGATCATGCGCTCGGTCTGGTCGGTGTGGGGGGCGTGCAGGCTGACCACGTCGCTCGCGGCGAGGAGCTCCGGGAGCGGCAGGGAGCGCGCCCCGACCATCGCTTCGTGCTCGCGCGGCAGGGGTATGCGCTTGTGATATACGATCTCCATATCGAACGCGCGCGCGCGGCGCGCGACCTCGAGCGCGATATCGCCCAGCCCGACCAGTCCCAGCGTCTTGCCGTGCAGCTGCCAGACATCGGGGTAGCGCAGCCAGTTGAAGGCGATCTTGCGCTCCGTGGTGCGCACGGGCTCGACGCCGTGCTCCCGGTACTCCGCGTCCCGGGTGCCCAGGTGTCCCGGCACCAGCTTGCGGTAGAGGCCAAGCATCAGCGCGACGGTCTGCTCCGCGACGGCGATCGCGCCCCGGTGCGGAAGCACCGACACCGGCACTCCGGCCCCAGCCGCGGCGTCCCAATCCACCGCCCAGGGCGCCCGCCCCTGCACCTGGATCAGACGCCGTCCGGCGGCCGCGCCGATCAAGGTCCCGTCGATCGGCCGCTTGGCAGTTACCAGTGCGTCAACGTCAATGGCGGCAGAGCAGAGTGCCGACTCATCCATCCGACCGCCCCAGACCATCTCGACTCCGGCTGCATCCGCAGTCTGCTGGAAGAGGCCCTGGATCCAGTCGGGGAGGGGTTCGATGTGGAGCGCTCGCACGGTGTGGGGATTCCGGTTGAAGGTTTGAGTCGAGAATGCGGATCGGAGGCACGCCGGAGATGCCGCGACCGGAGCGCGAGCAACATAGAGAGCGGCGGCAGCACACGCGAGTATCGCGGGCGACCTTCCGCGTCGCCGAGGAATCAGGGGCAGCCGGCCTCCGGGACGACGAGTTCCAGTTCCGTGTGGCGGGCGATCACCTCGAAGTTGCGATTGCGGGCCAGGAGGGGCCGGTCTTCCTGGATGGCGGTCGCGGCAACCATGCAGTCCACGATCGAGCGGGTCGTGCAGCCGGCGCGGCGACACATGCGGTAGACGAGGGCGCCGTGCTGGAAGTCTCCCAGCGAATCGGGGACCAGGATCTCGAAACGGGACAGCAGCCGCAGGAGCCGCTGACCCTCGGTCTCCGTCCGGCAGCCCGCCAGCAACTCCATCACCACGGGTGCGGGCGTCGCGATCGGTCGACCGGCGCCGACTTCCGCGCGCAACGTCAAGTGCGTGGGGCTTCCCGTCTTGCGGAGGTACTCGACCCAGGCCGAGGTGTCGACGATCACAGGTCCTCAACCGGACTGCCGTCGCGCATCTCGTCCAGATCCCCGTCCCAGCCAACGCCCTGCATCGCGAGCGCCTCCTCCTTCGTCATGGGCACGATCGCCTGGCGCCAGACCGCTTCCTTGACGGCCCTCGGCCAGTCGCGGAGCCCGTAGCGCTCTCGAATGGCTTCCAGATCGGCTTCCGGAAGCCTGACTTCGAGGGTGACGAAGGGATTGTGGGAGGATTCGGGGGCCCGGTACTCCGGCTTGGCCTCGCGCACCGCGGCGGCTCCTCCGCGCAGCTCGCGCTCACGCGCCTCGCGCAGCGTCCTCCGGACCCACGCCGACACCGTGACGCGATTGCGCCTTGCGGCGTCCCGGATCTCTTCAAGTTCCGCTTCGGACAGCACTACCTGAAGTCGCTTACTCATAACATGAGTATACTATACTTATCCTGAGCGCTAGCAAGGTTGCGCCGGCCTCCTTAAGCTTGCCACGGGCTCATGCCGGGGCTTACCGGCCGAAGTTCGAGCTCACGGGGTCCGAGACCACCTCTCCTCCAGCAAAGCGGACGACGCCTGAATGAGACCAGACGAAGGCCTCCGCTTCGAAGCCCGCGACCCGGTGGAGCGGCCTCTCGCTGTCGGTCTCGGCCTGCAACTCGCCGTTCTCAGCCTCAATTCGGCGGTGCTGTTTCCCACCATCGTCTTCCGGGCCGCGGACGCGGAGGCGTTCCTGCTGTGGGCGGTCTTCGCCGGCATGATGGCCTGCGGCATCATCACGGCCATGCAGGCGGTCAGGGTGGGGCGGTTCGGCGCCGGGTATCAGAGCCTCCACGGAGTTTCGTCGCCCTTCATCGCGGTCTGCGTCGCGGCGCTCGTTCAGGGGGGACCGCCCATGCTCGCGGCGCTGGTCCTGGTGTCGGGGCTGGCGCAGGCGGCGTTTTCCGAGCGCCTGGCCCTGTTGCACCGCATCCTCACCCCCGTAGTCACAGGCACGGTGATCATGCTCCTGCCGGTCACCGTGATGCCCATTCTCTTCCGCATGCTGAACGAGTTGCCGGCCGGGGCGCCGGCCGGGGCTGCTCCCCTGTCCGCGCTAGCGACGCTGGCCACGACCGTGGGGCTCCACCTGAAGGGAACGGGCAGACTTCGCCTCTGGGCACCGCTGGCCGGGGTCGCGGCCGGAGCGCTTGTGGGCGGGTTCTTCGGGATCTACGAAATGGCGCTCGTGGCCGATGCGGCCTGGCTCGGGTTGCCCACGGGTCGTCCCCCGGGGCTGGCGTCGGGTTTCGGCCCCGCGTTCTGGGCGCTTCTGCCGGCCTTCCTGTTCATCGCGCTCGTGGGAGCCACCAAGTCGGTCGGCGTGGCCGTGGCCACCCAGCGCGTCTCGTGGCGCCGCCCGCGAGCCGTGGACTTTCGCGCCGTGCAGGGCGCCGTGGCGGCCGAGGGGGCCGGAAACGTCCTGGCCGGCCTGGCGGGCGCGATTCCGAACACCCTGCACCCCACACCGGTAGCTGCGATCGAGACCACGGGAGTGGCCACTCGCAGCGTGGGCATCGCCGCAGGGCTCGCACTGATCCTGCTGGCTTGCGTGCCCAAGCTGGTGGCGGTGATTCTCGCCGTGCCGGACGCGGTGGTCGCCGCCTCGATCGCTGTCGTCATGTCCATCTTCTTCGTGGTAGGCATGCGCGAGGTGGTTTCCGGAACCGGAGCCAATCCGCGAAACGGTCTCATCGCGGGCCTCTCGGTCTGGACGGGCATCGCCGTCGAGTTCGACCTGGTCTTTCCGGACTTCTTCGCGGAGTTTGCCGGCGGCCTTCTGAGCAACGGCATGACCGCAGGCGGCCTGGTCGTCATCCTGCTGACGGCCCTGACGATGCCGCGCCTGGCGCGGTTCAGCGGGCGACTGGACGTGGCCGAACTGCCCGCGATCGGCGATTTCATTCGCAGGTTCGCGCGCCGCCACGGGCTGGAGGCGTCGGTGGAGCGCATGGAGGCGGCCAGCGAAGAGACCTTGCTGATGCTGCTCGAGGCACGCGGCGGAACGCCGGAAGGGGACGACCACGAGGATGGCAGGCGCGCCCTGCTGGTCACTGCGTCGAGGGAGGCCGAGTACGCCGTGCTGCAGTTCAAGGCGGCCGCCCCGGGGCAGGAGGACCTGAACCTGCAGGATCGGCTCGCGTTGCTGGGGGACGAGGCTCAAACCGGGCCCGAGGAGCAGGAGATATCGCTGCGGCTGCTGCGGCATCTGGCCTCGTCCGTTCGGCATCAGCAGTTTCGCAACGTGGATATCGTCACTCTGAAGGTTGCGGCCCAGCGGCGGTCCGGCGGGAGGCGCTGACGTGTTGACCTCGAGGCTCGTTCGCAGCGTCGCGCTGGCGCCGCTCCTGCTCCTCGCGGTGTCGGGCTGTTCACCTGCCGCAGATCGAGGGCCGGAGAGCAGGTCGCTCGTCCTGGCGCACTTCATGTCGCCCCTGAGCAGCGTGCGCACCGATGTCGTGGTGCCGTTTGCGGAGCGGCTGGCGGAGGCGTCCGGAAGCAGGCTGACGGTGACGGAATACATGGGGGGAGCCCTCGGCTCCGCGCCCCGCGGATACTACTCCCTGCTGCTCGACGGCGTGGCGGACATCGTTGCCACCCTCCCCGGATATACCTCCTCGGTATTCCCCATGACGACGCTCAGCATCTATCCGGGCGTCTGCGACAGCGCGATCGATTGCACCGCCGCGCTGCAGCGCGCCCGCCCGGTGCTCGAGAGCGAATACCGGGCCAGGGTCCTCGCGATCTGGTCCGCCACACCCCCCGTGCTCATCACCCGCGACAGGCCCGTGCGCAGGCTGGAGGACATGCGGGGTCTCAAGCTCCGGGTGTCGTCGCGGCTCGAGATGCCCTTCATCGAAGCGCTGGGGGCGAGCCCCGTCATGCAGCCTGTGTCGGAGGTCCAGCAGAATCTGCACACCGGCGTGATCGATGGTGTGGTGATCACCGCGGGCGGCATTCCCGCGTATCAGTTGCAGGAGGCGGCCGCCTACCTCACGACATGGCTGCCGCTGTCCGCCACGCCATTCGTCCTGCTGATGAGCCGCGACACCTACGAGACCCTTCCCTCGCGGGAGCGGGATTGGGTGGACCAGGCCGCGGACGCCTCGCTGTCGCTGGCGGGAGCGCAGGGGTACGAGGCCACCAGCGCCCGGGGCCTGCGGATGGCCCGCGAGGCAGGGGTCGAGCTCATCGATCTCTCGGACCGGGAGAAGGCGCGATTCGAGGACGCGGTCGCCGGCGCGTACCGGGCGCAACTCTCCCGGCGGCTGGGCGACATGACCGTGGCCGAGGTCCTCGAACTGTTTCGCAGGCAGTGACGGATTACGACCACCCGGACCGGGACCGCACGGGCGGCCGGGGCGGGGTCCGTGACGCGGCCCGACGCGCGCTGACGGCCGCCTTCGCGATCGCCGGAGGAGCGGCGCTGCTCCTGCTTCTGGGCGTCACCGTGGCCGAGGTGGTCGCGCGCCACCTGATGGGGTTTTCGCTGCTGGGCGCCGAGGATCTGGCCACAATGTGCCTGACGGTATTCGTGGCGGGCGCGGTGGTCTGCGCGGCACGGGAGGGCGGACACGTATCCGTCGACCTCATCGGGCGCTTCGGCGGCCACCGCCTCACCCGGGCGACCGACGTCCTCTCGCGGCTCCTCGGGACCGGGGCCACTGCGGCCGCAGCGGTGGCACTGTTCGCCAAAGGCGGCTGCGGTGTCGAGTGCGGCGAGGTTACGGGAAGCCTTGGCATCGTGCACACCCCGTTCTACTACGCGCTGGCGGTCTCGATGGCGACCCTGTCGCTGCTGCTGGCGTCCCGGATCATCCGCCGGCCCGCGGCGCGCGGCGAGGGCGACCCGCGGGCCGAGAGCGCCTGATGGACGGCCCCACCGCCGCCCTCATCGGGCTCGCCATCCTCTTCGTCCTTCTTCTGATCCGGGTGCCGGTCGGGTTGTCGATGCTGATCGCGGGCTCGATCGGCATCGCCCTCATTCGCCCCCAGGCCGTGCTGCCCGTCATCGCGGGAGAGACGTTCGCGGTGTCATCGCGGCACGCGCTCATCATCATCCCGCTCTTCATGCTGATGGGAAATCTGGCGGTGGTCTCGGGAATGAGCCGCGAACTGTACCTCGCGGCGAACCTCTGGCTGCACCGCTTCAGGGGTGGCCTGGCCGCGGCTTCCATCGTCGCCAGCGCCGGGTTCTCGGCGCTTTCCGGATCGTCGCTGGCCGCCGCGCTGACCATGGGACGGGTCGCGGTGCCGGAAATGCGCCGGTTCAACTACGACAGGTCGCTCGCGACGGGAGCCGTCGCCGCCGGAGGAACCCTCGGCATCCTGATTCCCCCTTCGGCGGGGCTGGTGCTGTACGGCATCCTCACGGAGCAGAGCATCAGCCGCCTCTTCATGGCAGGCTTGATTCCGGGGATCCTGCTCACGCTCTTCTTCGTCCTGACCGTCTTCGTGGTGGTGAAGCTTCAACCCCACAAGGTGCCGCGAGACAGGCCGGAGAACCCGCTCGCGGCGCGGGGGCGGGTGCCCGCGGGCGCCTGGTGGATCCTGGGGCTGGTGGCGGTCACGCTCGGCGGAATCTACGCCGGCATCTTCTCGGCGATGGAGGCGGCGGGCGTCGGAGCGTTCCTGATCCTGCTGGTGGCGCTCGCGCGTCGCACGCTCACCCGCGACGCCTTCGCCGAGGCCGTCCTCTCGACGCTGAGGGCGTGCGGCACCGTGTTCCTGATCCTGATCGGAGCCTACGTCTTCAAGGTATTCCTCGGCTTCACGGAACTGCCGTTCGCCGCCGCCCGCTGGGTGGGTGACCAGGGATGGTCGGGGGGCCAGGTGGTCGCGCTGCTGCTGGCGATGTTCATCGTGCTGGGCACCTTCCTGGACGGGTTCGCGATGCTGGTCCTGACCATTCCGCTGGTGCAACCCATCCTGGCCTCGCTCGGAGTGGACATGATCTGGTTCGGCGTCATGATCGTCGTCACCCTCGAGATGGGCCTGATCTCGCCACCCGTCGGCCTGAACACCTTCGTGGTAAAGAGCGTGGCCCCGGACGTTTCGATGGGGGAGATCTATCGCGGAATCATCCCCTTCTGGCTCGCGATGCTGGCGTTGCTCGCGCTGATCGCGTTCCTGCCCCGGATCGCCACCTTCCTGCCGGGGGCGATGTACGGGTAGGTGATGTCGGGGGCTGGTGCCGGACCCTGGACCGCGCACGGGGAAGGGCGTCGCGATGAAGACGGACATCCTCGCTCCTTGTCTTACGCGGTCAGACAATGGCAAGATGTGGCGGTGCAGCCATTTGCCCTTCAGCGGATCGTCCCATCATGACCATGGATCGCAGAAAGTTCACCGCAGTCGCCGGCGCGAGCGCGATGGCGCTGGCCTGGACGCAGGCCTGTGCCGAAGTGGCTGAGACCGGGGAGGTCTCGACCGCGACGGCCAACGCGCTTCTCGACCATCAGGGATCCCGGGGCATCTACGAGGACGCCGCGGAGCTGGAGCGGCTGAAGCGGGCCATCGCCAACACGATCAACGTGCAGCAGACGCTGCGCGACTTCCCGCTCGATCCCGACGAGCCTCCTCTTCTCGTCTTCTGGAGGGGCTGAGCCATGCAGGAATCGACCTTTTTCCTGACGGTCCGCGAGCTGGCCGACCTTCTCGCCGACGGGTCCACCACCTCGGTCGAGCTGACCGAGGCCTACCTCGCGCGCGCCGAGGAGCTGGACGTGCCCCCCTTCGAGCTGCCCAGCGAGCCGCGCGCCGACCACGACGGCAAGCTGGCCACCATGGTCACCATCGCGCGCGACCACGCGCTCGAGGCCGCCGCGCGCGCCGACCGGGAGCTGGCCGCCGGCAATCGCCGGAGCATCCTGCACGGGATCCCCTACGGCGTGAAGGACCTGCTCGACACCCGCGGCATCCGCACCACCTGGGGCTCCGGCATCTTCCGGGACCGGGTGCCGGACCGCAACGCGACGGTCATCGACATGCTCGAAGGCGCCGGCGCCGTGCTCATGGCGAAGAATTCGCTCGGGGAGTTCGCGGGCGGAAACACCAGTTCCGCGCTCAACCCGTGGAAGCTCGACCGCACCAGCTTCGGCTCCTCCAGCGGGACGGTGTCGGCGGCGGTGGCCGGTCTGATCGGCTTCGGTATCGGCACGGAGACGGGCGGTTCCATTGTATTTCCGGCCTCCGCGGTGGGGGCCTCGGGGTTGCGCCCCAGCTTCGGACGGGTCAGCCGCTTCGGCTGCATGGCGCTCTCGTGGAGCCTGGACAAGATCGGCCCCGTCGGGCGTTCGGCGGAGGATTGCGGTCACATCCTGCAGTACATCGCCGGCCACGACCCCCGCGATCCCACCACGGTCGACGATCCCTTTGTCTTCCGCGCGGATCCGGGCGCGATGCGCGGGCGGCGGCTGGGCGTCCACCGACCTGAATTCCTGCTCTCGGGCTCGGAGAACACGCGGCGCGTCTTCCAGGAGGCCCTCGACGTCTTCGAGCAGATGGGCGTGGTGCTCGAAGATGTGGAATTGCCGCTCCGGCCCACCGGGGCCCTCTTCACCACCATCGTCACCGTGGAGAGCGGCACCAACTTCCAGGCGCTCTTCGAGGACGGCAGCGCGGCCAACATGTTCTCGTTCAACGAGGACCGGCGCGCCGGCTGGATGGCGGGGCGCATGATGCCCGCCGCCGACTATCTCACGGCCCAGCGCATCCGCAACCAGCTGGTGCGCGAAACCGACGAGATTCTCTCACGCTACGACGCGGTCATCGCCCCGACCTGGCCCAACGGCGCCGCCATGCGCGAGGTCAGCGAAGGCTGGCCCATCCCGGCGCGCAACGAGTGGGAGCCCCCCGACGACGTCAGCGCAGCCACCCCGCGGCTCAACTACATCGCCAACCTGGTGGGCCTTCCGGGGCTCGCCATCCCCTGCGGGTTCGACGAGGACGGGCTGCCGTTGTCGCTGCAGATCTGCGGCTCATCGATGGACGACCAGGCCGTGCTGGATCTGGGAATGGGCTATCAGCGCGAGACGGACTGGCACCGGCGGCGGCCGGAATATCCCTGGAGGGAGTAGGGCTCTAGTTCCAGGACCGCCCCCGCATCCCCTCCACATCCAGGTTGCCGCCACTCAGCACACAGACGGTACGGGTTCCCGAAGGCGCATCGACCAGCCCCTGGAGCAGGGCTCCGACGGGAGCGGCGGCGGCGCCCTCGACCACGACCTTGGCGCGGGTCATCAGCCACAGCATCGCGTCGAAGATCTGTGAGTCGGGCAGCGTCACGATCTCGTCGACGAAGCGCGACACCACCGAGCGGGTGTGGCTTCCGACCTTCTTGACGCGGAGCCCGTCGATGATGCAGTCGACCTCGTCCAGGACCACGCTCGCTCCCGCCTCCACGCTGCGCTTCATCCCCGGTGCGCCGGACGACTCCACTCCGACGATCCGGACCCCCGGGTTGACGGACTTGGCCGCCATCGAGACGCCCGAGATGAGGCCGCCGCCCCCGATGGGCACGATCAGGAGTTCGGTCTCCGGGAACTGGTCCATGATCTCGAGGCCGAGGGTTCCCTGCCCGGCGATCAGCTCCGGGTCATCGAAGGGGTGGATGTAGGTCAGCCCCTCGGACTCCACGAGTTCGAGCGCCTTTTCGTTGGCTTCATCCCAGATGTTGCCGTGGAGGACGACGCGGGCCCCGTAGCCTTCGGTGGCCGCGATCTTGGAGCGGGTGGCGTTTTCGGCCATGACCACCACCGCACGCACGCCGTACTGGCGCGCCGCGAGGGCCACGCCCTGGGAGTGGTTTCCCGCCGAGGAGCAGATGACGCCGCGGGCGCGCTCCTCCTCGGTCAGCCTGGCGATCTTGTTCAGCGGTCCGCGCAGCTTGTAGGAGCCGCCGCGCTGGAAGAGTTCGGCCTTCAGGCGCACGTCGAATCCGGACGCCTCGCTGAGCGACCGGTTCGTGAGCATGGGCGTACGGTGGATGTAGGGAGCCACGTTCCTGTACGCAGCTTCGAAGTCGGCCCGGGCAAGCGTCAGCCCGGTACCGTTGACGGCATGCCCGTTCGCTGCGGTGTCCCCCTCCTTCATGTTCCCGCCCGGCCGGGGAGGATGGCGGTACCGCTGAAGAGCGCATGATGCATGGAACGACTCCGGCGTGTTGAGCCACTGTCCGGTAAGCGGGATGGGAAGGCCGCCGCGCGACCCGACTTTGGCGTTGAGCCGTCCACAATAGGCAGGTCACCCGGCCAGCGCCAGCAACCCGATTCCGGCGAAGACGAGCATGGCTCCGACGGTGCGAATGCGCCCGAACCGCTCGCCCAGAAGGAGCCATCCCGCCAGGGCTCCGAAGACGATGCCCACCTCGCGGGCGGCTCCGGCGTAGCTGATGGGGGCGATCTGGAAGGCCCGAAGAACCAGCGCGTAGGCCACGAGGGTCATGACGGCGATCATCGCGATGGGACGGAAGTGTGTGCGCAGGACCCGAAACACCCTCTTTCCGCCCCGGGTCGCCAGCATGGCCACGAAAGCCAGTCCGGAGAGCCCGAACACGAGCACCAGGTACGGCATCGGGTCCCATTGCCGCACAGCCGCGCCATCGAGCGTCGAGTACACGGAGATGAAGAACGCGACCAGGAAGGCGGATCCCGCGCCCCGCGCGTGGGGGCGCAGTTGGCGCCAGCGATGCCCGGCGGGCGTTCGGATCCCGGCGACGCGCGACCAGAGGGGCGCCCCGCCGAGCACGACGAGCCCGCAAAGGATCGTTGCGATCCCGAGCACGCCTCCCGGCGACGGCCGCTCGCCCAGAAAGAGCACCGCCCACAGAGCGAGCATCGCGGGGGCCGTCCCGCGCGCGATCGGATAGACCAGCGAGAAGTCGCCGTCTCCGTATGCCCGCGCCAGGCACCCGTAGTACGCCACGTAGACGACCGCGCTCGCGCCCACGAAGGGCCATACCTCCGCGGGAGGCGGCCACGCCGGCACCAGGGTCGGGATGAAGACGACCGCACCGAGCAGCATCGCCCACGCCGCAACCAGAACCCGCTCGCTGGAGCGCTTGAGGATCAGGTTCCAGGAGGCGTGCAGGAGTCCTGCCACCAGGACGAGGGCAAGCGCGGTTACGGGCACGGCGTGGATGCCTCCTTGAGTGCGGCGCCTCCGTCTTCGCGGGGCATGGCTATGCGAAGCGCGCGCTCATCCACTCCTTCCAGGCGGCCTCGCCGCTGGCGGCCGCGGCTGGCCCGTCGTCACCGTAAAGGTAGATGCTGATCACCACGGTCGCCCGCTCCGCGATCTTGTAGGCAGACGCCGCCGCGAGCCCCGGAACCGGCCGGTCGAGCCGGAACAGCACGCAGGGCTGACGGCCGCCGGGCCGGTTCTCCGCGAGAACGCCTGCGAGGCTTGCGCTACCCGATCCGGGGAGCGTCCAGGAATCGCCTGGCGCGAGCCCGCCGGCGGCGAGCGCGCCGGACAGCGCGTTCCAGGTCTCCTCCACGGACCCGTCCATTTCGCCGTACGCCCGGACGATCGTGGCGCGCTGGCCCCGGAAGTGGGTGAGGTACAGCCCCAGGATGGCGAGGGCCTGCGGCCAGCCGGCTTCGAAGTTCCTGAGCTGGTCGTTCCAGTCGTCGGTGCTGGCGAAGAGGCTGTGCACCACGCGGACGAGGCAGCGGCCGCCGGCGCGCGCCTCGATGGTCCACTCGGTGGCCGTAGGCGGCCCGTCGCGGCCGCAGTCCCGGCCCTCGTGGCGGAACCGATGCGGCGGATCCCAGCCGGTTACCTTCGCGGGGACGTGGTCCATCTGAGAGTCGGTGTGATACCGGAGCGTTCCGCCGACCTGCTCCTCGACGTCTGTTGGATAGAACCACGACGAGATGCCGGGGCCGGTGGCGATGGCCTCCCAGACTTCCTCCGGGGAGCCGGGAACTTCGGCCTCGGCCTGGATCGAACGGTGGCCGGGTGGATCGTGCTTGATGCTCATGGTGGTGCCTCCTGGGCGGATGGATCCCCCGGCGCGGGATGGGCGACGACCACCAGGCGGTGGCGCCGTCCGCCGGGGGCGGAATCGTCGTGATGGCGCCGGACCAGTTCGGCAACCGCAGCGACCAGCTCCTCGCTGAACCGGGCGCGGGCTTTCGGAGACCGGAACCGGATCTCGGTATCGATGGAAAGGGTGGCGAGCCGTTTTCCCGTTTCGGCCGAGCGGCGCAGCAGCGCGCTCCCCTCGCGCACGATGCGCGCAGCGAGCGCGATGAGGTAGCTCGCGGATAGCCGGTCGCGGGTCTGCTCCGGGTCACTCGCCACCGGCCCGAGCGCCGCCGGACTGACTACGTAGGAGCGGGCGGTCGCCACCAGCAGGCGCTCGGTCAGGCCGCCCCACCGGCGTTCTTCGGCAACCCGCACGAGCCCGTGTTTCTCCAGCGCCCGGAGGTGGTAGTTGACCTTCTGCCGGGGGAGTCCGAGGCGGGCCGCGAGCGTGGCCGCCGAGGCCGGCTCCCCCAACTCGGAAAGGAGCCGGGCTCGCTTCGGGTCCAGGGTGACGACCGCGGCGGCGGGCTCCTCGATGACGGCAACGTCTAGCATGGACGGTACTTAAGCATTGACAAGATTATTTGTCAAGACCCGTGACGGATCCGTCCGAGGCTCAGGCGTTGGCCCGACGACACCCTCGTTCGAACTCACAGGAATCGCGGCGCCTCACGTCGATACCGTTCGTACTCCTCGCCGTACTGCTCCTTCAGCCACACCTCCTCGCTGAGGGGCGCGATGATGAACCACAGGGCGAGCAGCGCATGGGTGATCCAGAGGAGTTGCGAGTTGGCGATGATGCCCAGGCCGAGGAAGAGGACGGTGTCGCCGACGTACTGGGGATTCCGCGTCAAACGGTAGGGGCCGGAGGGCGAGAAGCCGTCCTTCACGCCCGTGCTGTTCGTCCAGCCGATGGTGGCGATTCCCCAGAACGCCAGCAGGCCGCCCAGCAGCGCCAGCGGGATTCCGAGGAGAAACCGGAGGCCGCCGGAGAAGATCCAGGAGTTCCAATCCAGAAACAGCAGGCACGCGTTGAGCGTGATGGCCGCACACCACCCGCTCCAGGTCAGGGCGTATTGCCAGGAGCGGCGTCCCGGCGGAGGCCAGATTCGGCGGTCCGGCCGGGCTACGGACCAGATGATGGTGGCCAGCAGAACAAGTATGACTATGAGATCTACTATGAATACTGATTGTGTCAATGTATACTCTATAGTCATTTGACTGTGATCCTATAATGTAGCGATTATTGATAGTCAGATGTGCGGAACAGCGCTTCCTCAAGATACTGGTTGCGGAACACGCCCTGCGGATCGAATTGTGCGCAGATCGCTCGGAAGGCGGCGAGCCCCGGATAGCTGTCCTCGATCTGTCTCGCATTGAGCGGGAACCACTTCCCCCAGTGTAGACGGGCATTGAAGAGGGGCGCCATGGTGGTTGCGAGGAAGTGGGCGACGTTCTGGAAGGGCAGCCGTGGGTGGGTGAACGTGATGAGGCTGACCGCATACCAATCCTGCTCCTCCATACCGTGGCAGGATGCCATCGAAATCAGCGTATCGTCAGGAAGGACGCGCCGGACGCAGATGGGATAGTGATGGCTGTAGGAGCCGCGAATGTTCTCCAGCGCATCCTGCAGGTCCAGGGCCCGGATACGGTCGTGTGCGCCGGCTGATATCTCGTAATCGGCGTTGTCGGCTGCTCGCAGGATATCCGACACAAGGGCGAGCGCCGGCCTGAGCTTCTCGCGCGGCACAAAGACCTCCATCTCCAAGTGACGGAAGAGGTCGTGGCGCATCAGCAGCTGCCGGTCGCTGCGGTCGGTGACCCGCCACTGCGGGAAGATGCAGACGGGAAGCAGACGCCGGTAGATGAAGTCCACCAGGCGCCGGCTTCGCAGCAGTGAGGCGGTGAGCTTGATGCCCAGATGGAGAAGGACATCGATCACGATCAGCCAGTACGCCCGGTATAACATGGCGATGCTCGATCGGTGGTTGTCCACGGCCACGCTCCGCTCGTGCTCCAGATACGCCCAGGTGTGCGGGATGAGGTAGAACTGCTGCAGGGGCGCGGCTGATTCGTTGTCCAGGATGGCGTCCAGGCCCGCGCGCCAGACGCATCTTTCCCGCACGTAGTATTGCGGCACGCACTTGAGGGTGACCTCAAGGACTACCCCGAGGGCTCCGACAGAGCATCGTGCCGCCCGCAGGGCCTGGCCGGAATCGACCCTGCGCACCTCCGCCTCCCCGTTCTTCCCGTAACAGGCGATGCGCACGGATTCGACGTAATGGGACATCGAGTGCCGTCCCGATCCATGCGTGCCCGTGGCGATCGCGCCTGCCACGGTCTGGCGGGCGATCAGGCCGATGGACGGGAGGGTGAGCCCGCGGCGCGCGAGATGCGCCAGGAGTTCGGCGATGCGGCATCCCGCACCCACAGAGACCCGGCGACGGTCGGGGTGAATCCGGATCCGCCGAAAGTGGCGAAGGTCCACGAGCGCATCGGATGTCTCGATGCCGCCGCTCCAGGAATGGCCAGCGCCGATGACGCGGATCGGCCCGGTTCGGTGCTCGTCCAGGATGCGCAACACATCCTCTTCGTCTCTGGGCAGGTACCGCTTGCGCGGGCGGAAACGAATGTTTCCTCCGAAGTTCCGGACGTGCGATAAGCCTCTCGGCTGCACGGCTAAGACCGCCCGGGCCTTCTCGGCAGCGATGACAGGAGCGCGCGCGTATACGAGTGTCCCGGTTCGCGGAAGAGCGCCTCCGCTGGCGCCGTCTCAACGATCTTCCCCTCATTCATGACCGCGACCCGGTCACACAGGTGCTTGACCATCCTCAGGTCGTGGGAGATGAAGAGATAGGTCAGCCCGAACTCTTCCTGAATGTCTGCGAGAAGATTGACGATCTGGGCCTGGATGGAGATGTCGAGCGACGAAATGGGCTCATCACAGACGATCAGGTCCGGCTTCAGGGCGAGGGCGCGCGCGATGCCGACGCGCTGGCGCTGACCGCCCGAGAACTCGTGCGGCAGGCGTCCGGCGAGCTTCGGATCCAGCCCGACGATGCTCATCAGTTCCGCGACCCGGTCCTGTCGGTGTCCGCGGCCCATGTCCGTGTGCTCGAGTAGAGGCTCGGCGATGGAGCGGCCGACGCTCATGCGTGGATTCAGCGACGAATGGGTGTCCTGGAAGATCATCTGCATGCGCGGCCGGAGTGCGCGGAGCTCCGTCGAGGATGCAGCCGTGAGATCGACGCCGTCGAAGACGATGCGCCCCGATGTGGGCTCGGTGAGCCGGAGGATGCTGCGGGCGACGGTGGTCTTGCCGCAGCCGCTCTCCCCCACCAGGCCGAGCGTCTCGCCGCGACGCAGCCGGAAGCTGACGCCGTCGACTGCGCGCACCGATCCGGTCCGCCGCTGCATCATCCCGCGACGCACGGGAAAGTGCTTTTTCAGGCCGATGACTTCGAGGAGGGGAGTCATCCGGTCCGCCAGCAGGCCGCGCGTGCTTTCTTCCCTGCCGGCATTAGCGGAGGTCGCTCCCGCCGGCAGCGGCCGAAGACGTGCGGACACCGCGCCGCGAACGCGCATCCCTCGGGAAGCCGCGTCATGTCGGGCGGCTGACCCGGAATCGCAGTCAGACGCCCCCGGCCTTCCCCGGCGAGCGCAGGCAGTGAGGCCAGAAGGCCCTGGGTGTAGGGATGAGCCGGCGCGTCGAACAGGCGCCGGGCCCTGGCCGTCTCGACAATGGACCCTCCGTACATCACCGCGACCCGGTCGGCCAGGTTCGCCACCACGCTCAGATCGTGGGTGATCCAGATCATCGCCATCTCGCGCGTCGCCCGCAGTTCGGAAACCAGGTCCAGAATCTGCGCCTGGATGGTGGCGTCCAGCGCCGTGGTCGGCTCGTCGGCGATAAGGAGGCCGGGCTCGCAGGCCAGCGCGATGGCGATCATGACCCGCTGGCACATGCCGCCCGAGAACTGGTGCGGATAATCGTCGAACCGGGAGGCCGGCCGCGGGATGCCTACCGACCCGAGCAGCTCGATCGCGCGGTCGCGGGCGGCGCGGCGCCCCAGGCGGAGGTGTACCTCCAGGCTCTCCGTCAGTTGCCGGCCGATGGTGAGCACGGGATTGAGGGAGGCGCGCGGATCCTGAAAGATCATCCCGATCTCGGGTCCGCGCACACGTCTCATTTCTTCATCGTCGAGCCCCAGCAGGTCCCGGCCCTTGAAGCTCACCTCGTCGGCCCGGACGCGGGTGCGGTGGGGGGGCAGCAGGCGGAGCACGGAGAGCATCGTGGCGGTCTTGCCGCAGCCACTTTCGCCCACCAGCGCAAGCGCCTCGCCCCGGCGGACGGAGAAGCTCACATCGTTGACCGCATGCACGAGGCCCCGGTCGGAGAGGAACTGCGTGTGCAGGCCACGGACCCTGAGCAGGTCGCGGCATGCGTCGCCAGTGCGTTCCGGGGTCATGGAGAGGAACCGGACGCAGGGACCAATCTCCGCTCCACGTCGCGCAGTTTCATCCAACCGCCCTTCTCCATTGACTCGATGCAGGCCTGAACCACGAGCAGCGTCTTCAGATGATCGCGGGCGGTGGTCACGGGCTCGGCTTCGCCGCGAACGGCGCGCAGGAACTCGGCCAGCAGCCCGCGCGTGTCGTCGATGAACGCCTCGCACGGTGTGAGCGTCTCCGGGACCGGCGTCTCCGCTTCCGCGTCTCCCTTGAAGTTGCTGCCGCGGAGTCCCAGGCCGCGATCGAAATCGACGCGCACCAGATCCTCGAACTGCTCGCGCTGAATCAGGGCCCCGCCCTCGAATTCGGTGCGCCAGCGGAAGTCCATGCGATTCCAGGCTGCGGTCCAGGTTCCCAGATAGTTGGCGCGAACTCCGTTCTCGAAGCGGAAGAGCACGGAGACGCAGCAGTCGTCCTCATAGGTGCTCCACGATGGCCGCCAGGTATCGCACACCAGCGAGTCGACCTCCGCGTCGTAGCAGTAGCGCAGCAGGTCGAAGTGATGGATGCTCTGCTCCAGCAGCATCGGATGAGGCATCGTCATCACGTAGTCGTTCAGGTCGTGGCGGTTGCCGTCCCGCTGCCGATGGTAGGTGAAGTGGCCGTAGCTGAGGGCGCCGAGTTCGTCGCTCCGCGTGTAGTGACGGATCCGCTGTGACGTGGGGAGGTAGCGGAAGTTCATCCCGACCAGGAGATGGCGTCCCGCGTCGTCGGCCCTGGCGATGAGGTCCAGGACTTCGTCCATCTCGTCGGAGAGCGGCTTCTCGCAGAGGACGTCGAGGCCCTGGTCGAACGCCTGGCACACCAGGGAATGGTGGCTGTCCGGCGGGGTGGCGATGACGACGGCGTCGGCGGCGACGTGGGCGAGGGCCGAAGCGAACTCGCGTTCAACCGGGGCGTCGGGCGCGTGCTCGTCCCGGGCGCGCCGCGCACGTGCCTCGTCAAGATCCACGATGCAGGCCAGCGTCGCATCCGGGGCCTCGGCGATGACGCGCGCCCATTTTGCGCCGCGGACGCCCGCGCCTGCGAGGAGGATGCGCGCGGTGTCGCTGACCGTCGGGAACATCAGGGCGCCCCATCTCGCGGGGAGCAGCTCCCGGGCGCGCGCAAGCCCGACTTCACGACTGCCGCGTCCTTTCCACGAAATGCCTCATCCGCCCCAGGGCTTCTTCCATGGAGGCATAGGGAGACAGCAGCGTGATGCGGATGTGCCGGTTGGCGGGATCCGCGAACATCGTCCCGGGGAAGACCATCACCCTCTCCTGCCGCAACAACTCAAGGCAGAAGGTCTCGGCGTCGAGGCCCGTGCTGGAGATGTTGGCGTATACGTACATGCCGCCGCCCGGTCGCCCATACGAAATGCCCATGTCGTCGAGGCTCCGCAGCACGAGATCGAGCCGCCGCTCGTACTCGGCCAGCATCGAGGCGACCGCCTCGTCTCCCCCTTCGAGCGCCACGAGCGCCCCGCGCTGGAGGGCCGGGGGCGTGCAGATGCTCAGGGTGTGCTTGATTTCGACGGCGGGTTCCATGAACCACGCGGGCGCGGCGAGGTAGCCGATGCGCCACCCGGTCATGGCGTACGCCTTGGAGAAGCCGTTCACCGTGACCGTCCGGTCGAGGAGGCTGCCGAAGGTGCCCAGGCTGACATGCTCCCGCCCGCCGAAGATCAGCTTCTCGTAGATCTCGTCGGAGATGACGAGGAGGTCGTGCTCTTCGGCGAGCGCTGCGATGCGCGCCAGCTCCTCGCGCGGGGTTAGTCCGCCCGTGGGATTGTTCGGGTTCGCGATCACGAGGAGCTTGGAGCGCTCCGTCAGGGCGTAGCGGATGGCGTCCGCCCTGAGCGCGAAGTCGTCCTCCTCCAGGGTCGGCACCTCGACCACCCGGCCGCCAGCCAGGTTGACCATGTAGTCGAAGGCGTTGAAGCGCGGCGCCTGGAGCACCACTTCGTCGCCGGGATCGACCAGCGCCAGGATAGAGATGAGGAGCGCTTCCTGGACGCCGTTGGTGACGATGATCTGGTTGGCCGGATAGTCGAGGCCATTGTCGCGTTTGAGCTTCCCGGAGATGGCCTCGCGCAGTTCGGGGAGCCCCGGCGGGGCCGTGTAGTGGGTGTAGCCGCCCGCAAGTGCGTCCGCCCCCGCCGCGACGATGTCGCGTGGAGTGTCGAAGTCGGGGTCGCCCCGGCCGAGCGCGATGATGCCGTCGAGACCAGCGGACAGCTCGAGCATGCGTGTGCGGAAGCTGGACTTCACGCTGACCGCGCGGGCGGCCAGATGGGATTCCAGGACCATCAGGCCGTCCCGGCGGAAACCGGCGGGCGCGCGTACAGGCAGCTCCCGCGCACGAAGGTCATCTGCACGTGCTCCAGGTCGCGGAGGTCGGCGAGCGGGTTGCCGTCCACCACGATGACGTCCGCCTCCTTGCCCTTCTCGACGGTGCCGATGCGGTCGTCGAGCCGGTTCATGATGGCGGCCTCGCGGGTCGCGCTCATGATGGCCGCGTGATTGTCCGCCACCACGCCCACCTTGATCATGAACTCCATTTCCGGCACCACCACGCCGTGGCGCACCGCAGGGCTGCCCGCGTCGGTCCCGAAAACAATCCGCACGCCCGCGCGCGACGCCCGCAGCAGCCCGTCGTAGCGGCTCTTGTCGGCGACCAGCCGCTGGCGCTCCCTGATCTTCCATTCCGGGATGTTGTACTTGCGCGCAATCTCGGGCTTCGACTGGAGCAGGACGGGCGAGAAGGTGGTGATAATGGGAACCCCGCGCTCGACCAGCTTGCCGATGGTCCGGTCCGACATGCTGCCGCCGTGCTCGACCGTATCGATGCCGAAGTCGACCGCGCGCTCGATGCAGGCGTCGAAGGTGGCGTGGGCGGTGATGGGGAGGTTGCTGCGATGGGTCTCGTCGACGATGGCCTCGAGTTCCTCGTCGGTGAACTCCAGGAGGTCGTGGCACATCATGATCTTGATGAGATCGGCGCCGGCCCTGACCTGCTCGCGCACCGCGCGCCGCATCTCGTCGGCGCCGGTGGCCTCCCGGCAGCACCAGTAGGTATGGCCGCCGGTCTGGACGATCGCCTCCGCGACGATCAGCAGGCGCGGGCCCGCGAACACCCCCTGTTCGACCGCCTGCTTGGCGAAGGAACCGCTCTGGTTCATGCCCAGGTCGCGCACCAGGGTGATCCCCGCGCGCAGGCAGGCGAGCATGTTGGCGGCCGCCTTGTAGGCGCTGATCTCGGGCGCGTCTCCGAGCGACTGGGCGGCCAGGTCGTGGATGCCGTCCCAGGCGAGATG
>JAJDVR010000105.1 GCA_022826025.1 Gemmatimonadota bacterium
CGATGGTCGTCACGTTGTCGTCGAGCTCCATGGCTGGGGGGTCAGGTTCTCTTCGGGCTCCATGGCCGGCGGTGGGGTCAGACACGAATGTCGGGGGTGCCGAGTCGCGCGCGGGCATCGGGGCCGAGACGGTCGATGACCGGCTGCGCAAAATCGTCGAGGAAGCGCTCCACCTGTTCGGGGGCGCGTCCGATGAAGCGCTCGCCCCGGAGGAGGTCGGCCAGCTCGGGCGCGCCCAGGCCGAACGCGTCGTCGCCGGCGATGCGGGCGATCAGATCGGGGTCTCCGCCTTCCTCGCGCGCCTTCCGGGTGGCCGCGTGGGCGTGCCGCCGGATGCGCTCGTGCAGCGCCTGCCGGTCGCCACCGCCCCGGGTCGCGCGCATGAGGATGGTCTCGGTGGCCATGAAGGGGAGCTGCTCGTGGAGCGAGCGGCGGATCACCGCTTCGTTGACCACCAGCCCGGAGGAGACGTTTTCGACCAGAACCAGTATGCCGTCGAGGGTGAGGAAGGCGTCGGGGATGCTGACGCGCCGGTTCGCGGAATCGTCGAGGCTCCGCTCCAGCCACTGGGTGGCGGCCGTGAACGCGCCGTCCTGATACAAAGTGATCACGTGGCGCGAGAGGGCGCAAACCCGCTCCGCGCGCATCGGGTTGCGCTTGTAGGGCATGGCCGAGGAGCCGATCTGGGTGTCCTCGAAGGGCTCCTCGACTTCGCCCAGATGCGACAGCAGACGCAGATCGTGCCCCATCTTGGACGTGGATGCGGCGGTGCCCGCGAGCGTCGCCAGGAGCGCGGCGTCCACCTTGCGCGGGTAGGTCTGACCGCTCACCGGATAGCGGTGCTCGAAGCTCATGCGCCGGGCCACGGCGTCGTCGAGGGCGTCCACCTTCGCGGAGTCGCCGTCGAACAGGTCGAGGAAGGAGGCCTGGCTGCCCGTGGTGCCGCGCACGCCCCTGAAGCGGAGCGAACCGAGGCGAAACTCGATCTCCTCGATGTCGAGAAGCAGATCCTGTATCCAGAGCGTCGCCCGTTTGCCGACCGTGGTGGGCTGGGCTGGCTGGAAGTGGGTGTAGGCCAGGGTGGGGAGCGACCGGTAGCGGCGCGCGAAGCCCGCCAGCGCTTCCACGCAGCGCACCAGACGGTCGCGGATCAGGGTGAGAGCTTCCCGGTGCAGGATGAGGTCGGCGTTGTCGCCCACGAAGGCGCTCGTGGCGCCCAGGTGGATGATGCCCCGCGCCGCGGGCGCCACCTCGCCGAAGAGGTGGACGTGCGCCATTACATCGTGGCGGAACCGGCGCTCCAGGGCCGCGGCGCGGTCGAGGTCCAGGTCATCGACCGCGGCCCTCATCTGACGGAGCGCTTTCCCGGAAATGTCCAGCCCCAGCTCGCGCTGCGATTCGGCCAGCGCGATCCAGAGTCGGCGCCAGGTGGCGAACTTGCGCGCCTGCGAGAAGATGTGCTGCATCTCGCGCGAGGCGTAGCGGCCCGAGAGCGGGTGCACGTAGCCGCCGGAGGCGGACTGTCCTGTGCTGGATGCGCCGGCCGCAGCCGCGCGGCCCGGGTCGCTAGAGGTCACGTCCCAGTTTCTCCCAGTCGGCCAGGAAGGCGGCCAGCCCGAGGTCGGTCAGCGGGTGGCGGATCAGCTTGTGCAGCACCCCCGGCGGCAGGGTGGCGACGTCGGCGCCCACCTCCACCGACTCCACGACGTGGCGCGGATGCCGCAGGGAAGCCGCCAGAATCTCTGTCCGCATGCCGTAGTTGTCGTAGATGACGCGGATCTGTCGGATCAGCTCCATGCCGTCGTGGGAGATGTCGTCCAGCCGTCCGATGAAGGGCGAGATGTACGCGGCTCCCGCCTTGGCGGCGAGCAGCGCCTGCGGGGCCGAGAAGCACAGGGTCACGTTGACCGGGATGTCGCGCGAGCTGAGTTCGCGGCACGCAACCAGGCCGTCCTCGGTCAGCGGCACCTTGACCGCGATGTTGGGGTGGACGGCGGCCAGCCGCGTGCCTTCGTCGATCATGGTCGCGGTGTCAACGGCGACGACCTCTGCGCTCACCGGGCCGTCGATGGCTTCACAGATCTCGAGGAAGATCTCCATCGGGTCGCGGTCGCCGGCCACCTTGGCCAGCAGGGAGGGGTTGGTGGTGACGCCATCGATGAGGCCCCCGGCGGCGGCGCGGCGGATCTCACCCAGGTCGGCGGTGTCGAGGAAGATCTTCATGAGTGATTGGCGCTCCCTGCGAGTGGGCGGTCGGTGTCGGAATCTAATGCGGCGGGGTCGGCGAACGGGACGTTTCGGGCGGATTCGGGAGGGGCGTCGGCCACCGTCGCGGCGTTGCCTGAATCCGTCGCAGAGTCGTCCGGGATCGCCGTAATGTGCGCGATTGCGTGCGCGGGATAGCTCACTCGGCGCAGGAAGAGGCCCGCGGCGGGAGCGGGCGGCGACGTGACCAGGCCTTCCTCGTTGCCCTCGAGCATCGCGCGCATATCGTCGAGCGGCCGGCGTCCGCGGGCGATGTCGACCATGGTGCCGACCAGGTAGCGGACCATGTGGTGCAGGAAACGGTTCGCGAGGATGGTGAATTCCGTGCCCAGGTCCCACGGAGCCCAGCGCGCCTCCGTAACCGTACAGCGGTCTCCCCGGTGTTCCTGGCCGGCCCGGGCGAAGGCGGCGAAAGATCTTTCGCCCGGCAGGAGCGCGGCCGCCGCGTGCAGGGCTTCGACATCTAGGTCCGCCGCGGTCGAGGCGGTGTCACCCGTCAGGTGCGCGAGAGGCCAGCACCACGCCCGGTGGAATGGCGAGCGGGCCGCCGGAGTCAGGCCCAGCCGGTATCCGTACTCGCGCGCCGTTGCGTCGTAGCGCGGGTGGAAGCCGGATGGAACGGCCTGGGCCTCCGCAACCCAGATGTCTTCCGGGAGCCTGGCGTTGAGCGCGCGCAGGAGGGTGACGGCGCTCCAGCGTGGCGGCAGGGCTACGGCGACCACCTGGCCGGTGGCATGTACCCCCCGGTCGGTTCTTCCCGCCGCCGTCACCGTGCGGTGGGCACCGGTGAGTCGCTCGAGGGTGGTCTGCAGCTCACCCTGCACCGTGCGCACCTCCGGCTGCATCTGCCAGCCGAAGAAACGGGTCCCGTCGTAGTGCAGCGTGAGTCGGAAGCGGCGTTGTCCCCGGGCCATGACGCCGGGAAACTAGGATTTCCGCGGCGACAACTCAATAGAGGCCGTCCCCTTGCGTCATGGTAAGACGTCTTCCAGTTCGAGCTTTCCCAGAAGCACGTTCGCGGCGGCCTGAATGTGGATTTCCGCCGAGGGAAGCAGGGGAAAATCCGGCACGTGTTTCTCCTGCACCAGCAACTCGATTTCCGTGCAACCCAGAATGCATGCCTCGGCACCCCGCGCTTCGAGGCCCCGGATCACCTCCACCATCTTCGCTCGCGACTCGTCGCGAAACACGTTGTACGAGAGTTCCTGGCAGATGATGTCGTAGATTTCGTCCTGTATCTGTTCATCTTCCGGTACCAGGGTCGTGATGCCGTGAAGCATCAGACGTGACTTCAGGTAGTCCTCCGCCATCGTGGGCTTCGTGCCGATCAGGCCCACTCTCGAAAACCCCCGGCCCTTCAACTCGGCTGCACAGCAGTCGGCAATATGCAGGACTCCGAGTTCCGGGAACTCATCGACGATGGCCGGCACGGCCATGTGACCGGTATTCGAGGCGAT
The DNA here is from genome assembly GCA_022826025.1 of Gemmatimonadota bacterium. Classification (GTDB taxonomy): domain Bacteria; phylum Gemmatimonadota; class Gemmatimonadetes; order Longimicrobiales; family Gaopeijiaceae; genus BD2-11. Next base: position 3,723 of record JAJDVR010000105.1, read on the forward strand.
CACCAGCGTGTTACAGCCTGCCGCCACGAGAGAGCGGACACCAGCGAGGAGATGGTCCGCAACCCTGGCCGACGCATGAGTGAGGTAATGGACGTACTCGTCGCAATCGACGGAAGCCATGACCATGGGAGGGTTGGGCGACATGACGTGGCACCTGGGGGTGCCGGCCATCACCTTCTCGTTGATGCCCTTGTAGTAGTCCAGACCCGACACGTACGAGATTCCCGTCAGGATGCCGAGTCCTGGTGGCTCGATGGCCATCAGCGCTCGCCGGGAGCGCCCGGTTGGGCTTGAATCGAAAGCGGGGTCGGTGAGGCTGCCATCGAATCCCGTCGGTCTATGACCACCCGCTCGTGACATCCAGCAGCAGGTCGATCTCCTCGGCTGTGTTGAAAAGCGCCACCCCCGCCCGGAGTTGTGCACCGCCTTCCTTGAAGCTCAGCCTGATGCGCGCGTCGTCGAGGGAACGCCGAACCATGTCGATGTCCCGGCCGTGCTCGAAGGCTACGATGGCGGAGTGGTTGCCCGGGGGAGTCAACACGGTGTGCCCCTGGGCGCTGAGCCCGTCGTGCAGGCGGTGAGCCAGCCCCACGGTGTGCCGCTCGTCGGAGTCGGTGAAGGCGCGATGTACGCGGAGTCGAGGTAGGCGACCTCCTCGACCACCGGGAAGTCGCCCCGAACGCCGAGGGGATCGGTTTCGCCCAGAACCTGGCTCTCCGGCTTCAGCTGCGTCACGACGGCGGCAGCGGAGACGCTGCCGATGAACTCACGGCGTGTAACCATCACGTTCCCCCTCCGGATTGCGAGCCGACCTCCGCCATGATGGGGCGGGTCAGGCACGGGAAGCAAAGCCTGCGGCGCCTCTCCATTTCGGGAAACGACCCCGGGCGGAGTCCCACGCTCGCGCGTTGACCGGGTACGCCCCGCTTGGTACCATCGCCCGAGCCCTCTCTCGCGCCGCCGCCGACCCGGACACGACCATGCCCCCCGAAACGAAGCTGGAACTCACCCCCCTCATCGCCCGGGTGTCGGAGGGTGGCAACCTGACCGCAGCCGAGGCGGAGGGTGCCTTCACGACCATCATGTCCGGCGAGGCGACGCCCGTGACGATGGCCGCCTTCCTGATCGCGCTGCGCACCAAGGGGGTGGTTCCGTCGGAGATTGCCGGCGGCGTGCGGGCGCTGCGCCGTGCGATGCGCCCGGTGGCCTCGGAGCGAACCCACGAGCTGGTCGATACCTGCGGCACAGGGGGCGGCAGCGTGCGCACCTTCAACGTGTCCACCGCGGCCGCCTTGACCGCGGCCGCGGCCGGCGTGCGGGTCGCCAAGCACGGTAACCGCTCGTTCACGTCGCAGAGCGGGAGTGCCGACGTGCTGGAGGCTCTCGGGGTCCGCATCGACCTGACACCGGACGAAATGGGCCGGGTTCTGGCGGAAACCGGGATCGTCTTCATGTTCGCGCCCCTCCTGCACCCCGCCATGCGCCATGTCGGTCCGGTGCGGGCCGAGTTGGCCGTCCCCACGATCATGAACCTCCTCGGACCCCTCACCAACCCGGCCGGGGTGACCCGCCAGCTGGTCGGCGTTTCCGACCCCTCCTGGCTTGAGCTGATCGCGCCCGCACTGCGTGAACTGGGCCACCGGCGCGCTCTGGTGGTGCATGGCGAGCCCGGGATGGACGAACTGAGCCCGGCCGGGAC
>JAJDVR010000200.1 GCA_022826025.1 Gemmatimonadota bacterium
GGAGGCGCACGTGCCTGAGCAGCTGCGCGGGGGTCATGCCCAGCGCGCGTGCGGCGTCGACGGCTGCCGGGTTGGCGTCGCGCACGCCCGTGTAGGTGTTGCGCAGGATCGGGAAGAGGGAGTAGAGGAAGAGGGCGACCACGGCCGGCACGACCCCGATCCCGAGCGCCGGGATCATGAAAGCGAGCAGGGCGAGACTGGGGATGGTCTGTACCAGGCCGATGCCGCGGATCACGCCTTCCGCCCCTCCCGCGAACCGCACAAGCATCAGCCCCGCGGGAATGGCGAGCAGCGCGGCGGCCCCGAGGGATATGATCACCAGCACCATGTGCCGGCGCGCATGGCCCAGGGTGCCGATGCGATTCTGCCACATGTATGACGCGAAGCCGACGACCGGGCTCCGGGCGGACTCCGCGGGCGCGGCTGATCCTCGCTCCGACTCTCGAGCCGGGACCGTTTCCGCCCGGTCCGATTCCACGGTCTCGCCGCCATCGGAGACCACGAGCCCCAGCTCCGCCAGGGCATCGCGGGCGATCTCGGCCACGGGGTCGCCGTCCGATTCGGCGCGGCGGTTCCAATCCCGCACGCGTTCTTCGTCGAGCAGGCCCGAGAGTTCGCTCAGCGCGGCGATCGCGTCGGGTCGCCGGCGCCAGAAATCCCCGTTGACGAGCCCGGCGGCCTCGTAGGGCGGGAAGAAACCGCGGTCGTCCTCGAGTACCACGAGATCGTAGCGCGCGATCAGCCCATCCGTCGAGTACCCGTCGATGACGTCGACCCCGGACTCGACCAGGGCCTCGTACTTCACCGCCTGCAGCAGCGGCAGGACTTCGGCCGCCTCGAAGCCATAGGCGGCGCGCAGTCCCGGAAGCCCATCCGAGCGCCCGATGAAGTCCGGTGTGAAACCCGCCCGGAGCCCGCCGGCTTCGCGCGCCAGATCGCTCAGCGTCGCAAGCCCCAACTCTTCCGCCGTCTCGCGGCGCACGGCGATGGCATAGGTGTTCTCGAACCCGAGCGGCGCGAGCCAGCGCGCGTCCCATCGCTCGCGAAAAGTCTCCGCCACATGTCGATAGACGGCATCGGCATCGGCCTGCATCTCCTCTCCGAGGATAGCCGCGAGCGCGGTGCCCGTGTACTCGGGATAGACATCGATGGCACCCTCGCGCAGCGCTCCGAAGGCGATTTCGGTGGCCCCGAGGCCGAAGCGCCGATCCACGCCGACGCCGCGGGCCTCCAGGAGCTGCGCGAAGATCTCGGCCAGGACGTAGGATTCCGCGAAGGGCTTTGAGGCGATGATGACGGGTGCACGGTCGTCCTGGGCGGATTGGATCGGCGGCACGGATGCGGCTCCTCCGACCGCGGCGACTGCAACCGCCACCAACAGCGCCCGTCCCATTCTCACCCGACCCCCGCCCGCTCGAGCAGCTCTTCCACGTACCCATGTGCGGGAGCGTCCAGCAACTCCTCCGGCCGGCCCACCTGCATGAGCGCGCCGCCCTTCATCACCGCGATCTCATCCGCCAGCTCGACGGCCTCGTGAAGGTCGTGGGTTACCAGAAGGGCAGTCACCCCCATCCCCGCGCGCAGGTTGTGGAAGCTCCGCCGCAGTTCGCTTCGGGTGATGGCGTCCAGGGCGCCGAAAGGCTCGTCCAGCAGGATGATCTCCGGGCTTGCGGCGAGGGCGCGCGCGATGGCCACGCGCTGGCGCTGGCCGCCCGAAAGATCCCTGGGCCACCGATTCCCGAAGCGCGCCGGGGGCAACCCCACCCGGTCCAACGCTCCGCGAGCCCGATCCTCGGCATCCGCTTCGGCTCTCAGCCAGGGCACCAACGCGACGTTGCGCAGCACCGACCAGTGCGGCAGCAGCCCACCCTCCTGCTGCACGTACCCGATGCCACGCCGCAAGACCACAGGGTCGAACGACTCAACGGGACGGCCGCCGACTTCCACGGAGCCGGCGTCGGGCCTGACCATGGCGTTGAAACAGCGGAGCAGCGTCGTCTTCCCTGAGCCGCTCTCGCCTACCAGCGCCACACACGAGCCCCGCGCCACCTCCAGCGAAACCCGGTCGAGCGCGATCGTGGCGCCATAGCGCTTGACGACTTCGCAGACGCGCAATGCTGGTTCCGATGGCATGGTCACGCGCCGTTTCCGGCAGGTTCCGGGTCGCATCCGGCTTCAACTTGCGTTCGCGCTCGGCAACCGCACCTTATGGTGCGGCGCGGTCCCGGATGACGTGAGCGACGTCTCAACCGCGGATCGAAGGGGTTGAATTCATCAAGAGGGCCGTATCCATCAAGCGGGTTGCATCCCATAGCGCGCATCCTCCCTGGCACGGGCGCTCCATGGTAGCCGGGAAACGAGGTCCGGGACAATGACGCCGCCCGCCCCCGAGCCTCGGGTGCTGCGCGGCCGGCTGCGCGAAGCCCGCGACCGCACTCTCGAACTGGTCGCGCCGCTGACCGACGCGGATGTGACGCGCCAGCACAGTCCGCTCATGTCGCCCATTGTCTGGGATCTGGGCCACATCGCGCACTTCGAGGAGGTG
>JAJDVR010000267.1 GCA_022826025.1 Gemmatimonadota bacterium
CCCCGGCCGACATGGCCGTCGGAGGCTGATGGGGACTGGCCGGACACCGGCGCGCCACTGGCGCTGGGGCTCGCCGCATTACACCTTCGGGTGCCTCTCGCGGGAGAGGCGTCATCTCCCTCGACGACCGCCATGCCCAGAGAAATTCATCCCGGGATCCACTGGATTCAGGAGTTCGGGCCGGATCGGCCTGGGATCGCGAAATCCCTGATCGATCGCGGAGCCCACTGGTATCGTCCCGGGCGCGAGATCCACGTTCCGCAGAACGCCTTCCTCTTCGCCGGGGAACAGACGCTCCTCTTCGACACCCTGTCGCCGGCCGCGGACGAGCAGATCCTCGCGGACCTGGAGACGGTGCTCGACGGCCGCGACCTCGACTATCTCGCACTTTCGCACCCGGACGTTCCCCACGCGGGCAACACCTTCCGCATCATCGAGCGCCATCCCGGCGCTACGCTGGTGGCGCCCCGGTTCGGAAGGACGCACGAACTCTACCACCTCGAAGACGCGCACAAGGTGGGACCGGGCGACTCGCTCGACCTGGGCGGACTACGACTGCACTTCCACGACGCGGCATTCCTGGACGCGGCGATGTCGATGTGGATGACCGAGGAGGCCTCCGGGATGCTCCTGCCGGTCGACTGGATGGGGCTGCCGCTGATGGACGGGGAGGGGCTTCTGTTCGCCGACGAGTTCCGCTCCCCCGTGGACGTCGACCGCTACGCGGAGTTCCACGGGCGGGTCATGTTCTGGATGCGGTACGTGGATGTGGCGCGTACCCAGGCGGAGATCGATCTGCTGGCGGAGCGGTATCGCCCGGCGATGATCGCCTCCGCGCACGGGCCCGTGATTCGCGCCGACGTGCCGCGCTATTTCGAGATGATGAAAGAGGTCGTGGAACGGGTCGCCACCGGCGGCCGGACGGGGGTGTTGTGAGCGGGGTGGAGTTCACGCGGGACGTTTCCTGGATCGCGGAGAACTACCCGCTGGGCGGGGGGCGCAACGTCCACGTCAGCGTGTTTCTGATCCGCGCGGAGGCGAAGAACATCCTCATCGACTCCGGCTCGTTCTATCATCGCGAGAGCCTGGTGCGCCGCATCTCGCGCGCCACCGCCGGGGAGGGCATCCATTCGCTGGTGCTGTCGCACTCCGACTATCCGCACTCAGGCAACATCCCGGCGTTCCGGCGCCGCTGGGGCGACTTCGAGATCGTGGCCTCTTCGGGGGAACCGGAGATCCAGGGGCTTCCGTATGCCCGCCGCAGCCGGATCGGAGGGAGCCTGGAGGTGGCCGGGAGGGTGCTCGACTTCCTCGACCCGCCGCTCGCGGACCGCTCCCACACCTCGTGGATCTACGACCGGGCATCGCGCGTGCTCTTCGTCGCCGACGGCTTCGGCTACCACCATGCGGACGACGAAACGGGGCTGACCTCGCGCCAGCTGGCGGGCGGCTTCCGGAGCGACGAGATCTACACCTTCCACCGCGACACGCTGATCTGGCTTCGCTACGCCGATCCGTCGGTGCTCATGGGAGTGCTGCGGGAGATGCTCGAAGAACGTGACGTGTCGTGGGTCGCGCCCATCCACGGGAATCCCATCGCGGCGGAGCACCTGGACGACTACCTGGAGCGGCTGGAGGAGGGGGTCCGGCGGATCGTGCGCGAGCAGGCGGCCTGACGCTCCGCGAGTCGTCCGGCAGCGTCGGGATCGACGTGTCGGGAAAGTGAGTGCGCGGTATCGTCACGGTTGATCCTTCTCCTCCATGATCTGGATCAGGTTGCCGCATGTATCGTCGAAGACTGCGGTGATGACCGTCCCCAGGTCGGTTGGCGGCTGCACGAATCGCACACCCTCTGCCACGAGACGCTCGTGCTCGGCTCCGACATCGTCGACCGCGAAGGCGGTAAAGGGGATCCCGTCCTCCACCAGCGCCTTCCTGTACGGAACGACTGCGGGGTGCCCGGCAGGCTCCAGCAACAACTCAGTCCCATCCGGAGCTTCCTCGGATACGAGGGTGATCCAGGCGTGTTCTCCCAGCGGGATGTTGTGCTTCACACGGAAACCGAGGGTCTCCGTGTAGAACTGCAGTGCCTTCTGCTGGTCGTCTACGACGACGCCGCTCAGGTGAATTCTCATTCTCGGGTGTCCTCCTCTGGTGGGTTGGAAGTGCTGTCGTCGGTCGAGATCGGCCAGCGCTGGCCGATCTCCTTCAGTGGGGCGCCCACGAACCAGTGGAGCTTGGACCGCCCCTCGCGCTTTGTGCGAATCAGGCCGGCGGCTTCCAGGACGTCCAGGTGCTGCGAGATCGCCTGCCGCGAGGAGCCGATGCCGTGTTTCATGATCAGGCGCCCACAAATCTCGAAGAGCGATTGACCCGACCGATCCACGAGCTCATCCAGGATGGCTCGCCTGGTTCGGTCAGCGATCGCGCGGTAGATGTCCACCTGTCAGTATAAGGCAAGTGTTCGCTTGCATGTCAAGGTTTGATGATACGCAAGCGTGGGATTGCATGTCAACCGCTTCGCACCAGGGATGCCCGTGCAACGGGATTGCTCCCGCGAGCGTCCCAATCAGGGGATTGTGGTCGGCCAGGCCGGGCCGAGCGCAAGGGGGCGTGATCCCGGGAGCGACGGAATGAACGGCATCGAGCTCGAGAAGGTCGGCCGCCTGACGCTGCGCGCGTGGGGCCTGGTGACGGCGCTCGTGGTTTGGGGTCTGTACCTGCTGACCCTCGCGCCGACGGTCGGTTTCTGGGACAGTTCGGAGTATGTGACCACGGCGCACATCCTCGGGTTGCCGCATCCCCCGGGGAACCCGTTCTTCGTCCTCGTCGGCTGCGTGTGGGACCTGCTGCTCGGATTCACGGGTCTTCCGGTCGCGCTGCGGATCAACGCCCTCGGGGCCACACTGTCGGCCGGCGCGAGCTTTTTCTGGTTTCTGGCGGTCGCACGGATCGTCGGCAGGTTCCGCGAGAATCGGCACGAGGTGCTCGTGGCCGCGATCGTCGGCGTGTGGATCGGCGCCACCACCTTCACTGTGTGGACCCAGTCGAACCTCAACGAGAAGGTCTATCCGCTCTCGATGTTCATCGTCGCCCTGGTGAGCTATCTGGCCATGGCATGGATGGACGAGGCGGATACGGCGCGCGGCAACCGGCTGCTCCTGCTCATCGCACTGGTGCTCGGTCTGGGGTGGGCGAGTCACACCATGTCCCTGCTGCCGGGGCTGGCCCTCGCGGCCTTCGTGCTCGTCCACCGCTGGCGCGCGGCGCTGAATCCGCGCGTTCTCGGGCTCGGGATCCTGCTGATCGCGGTCGGCTACTCCATGCAGTTTCTCTTCGTTCCCATCCGTTCGGCGCAGAACCCGATCATCGATGAGGCCGATCCGGAGTGTCCCACGCTCGTCTCCGCCATCACTCCGAAGCGGATCACGGATCGCTACGGGCAGAGCAAGCTCGCCGTGGCGTGCGAGCCGCTCGCGTTGTCGTTGATCCGCGACCAGTACGCCCCGCCGCCGATCACGCAGCGCCAGGCGCCGCTGTCGGCGCAGATGGCAAACTACTGGCAGTACTTCGACTGGCAGTGGGCGCGGTCGCTACCGCCGGGGGGACGGCTCGCCGCGAGCATCCTCTTCCTCTTCCTCGCCCTGGTCGGCCTCCGGGCCCACTTGCGGAGTGATCGAAAGACGTTCGTATACGCCGGGACCCTGCTGTTCACGGTCACACTGCTTCTCGTCTACTACCTCAATTTCAAGTACGGCTACTCGATCTACCGGGAAGAGGTGCCCGGCATCGCGGCTCACGAGGTTCGCGAGCGGGACTACTTCTTTGTCATCGGTTTCCAGTTGTGGGGGATCTACGCCGGGCTGGGGCTCGTCTCGCTCTGGGGCGGCTGGGCCGCGTCCGCGCCGGCCGGCGTCCCGGAAGGTCGGCCCTCGGGATTCAGTGGCCGGCACCGGAAGGCGGCCGCGCTCCTCGCCGTTGGACTCATCCCCTTCGCCTTCAACTTCACCCGCGCGGATCGAGGCGACGAGCGGGCGGCCCGCAACTGGGCGCACAACATGCTGCAGTCCGTCGAGCCGTACGCCGTGCTGTTCACCTACGGCGACAACGACACCTTCCCACTGTGGTATCTGCAGGAGGTGGAGGGAATCCGCCGCGACGTGACCGTCATCGTCCAGACCTATCTGGGGACCGGCTGGTATCATCGGCAGCTTCGCCGCCTGACGACGCCATGCGAGCCGGGTGAGTCTCCGGAGGATTCTCCGACGACGATCGTGTGCCAGCGTCCGTTCGATCCGACGACTGCGCCGAATCTCCATGCGCAGGCGGACGCGACGCCGCCCACCCGCTCGGCCGTCCCTGCGCCCGGTTCGGGAATCGACGATCTCCAGGGGGCGTTGCGGGTCCCCGAGGACTCGGTATTCCGGCTCTCGGGTTGGATTACCGGGACGGTGCGCGGGGGCGACGTCGTGTCATCGGGGGACATCCGCGTGTTCCAGATTGCGAGACAGTCGCTGGGGGACCGGCCGGTCTACTTCGCGGCCACCGCCGGGCAGGTCTGGGACAAGTGGCAGCTCAAGTCCCACCTCGTGCGGCACGGGCTCGCCTTCAAGCTCGTGGACGCTCCGCTCGAGGCATCGGAGACCCTGGTCGACCTGACCGGGCACGTTACGGCGCCGTGGGTACCCACGTGGAACGATCGGGCGCGGACCGGAGCGCTGCTGGAGGACGTGTATCTCGTCGACGACCTCCTCGAATTGGAGGAGTGGCCCGAACCGTCGTCGAGGTCGAGTGTTCCCTCCGCGTACTCCATGGCGTACGCCTTCCAGGGAGTCTCCGAGGAGCTGCACGGGAACGTGGAAGCCGCGGCACGGGCGTACCGGCGCGCGAACCACTTCGGGCGACTGGCCAACGGGGGCGATTAGCCGACGACGGCCGGAGACGGACGATAGCATTATCGCCACCGGCACTCTGCCATTTTGGCAGAACGTATCGTAATTGCTTCCGCGTGCCGCGTTTGAAGTTACACGATTTGGCGGCGCGGGTCCCGCCGATTGACTCCCGCTAAATGTGGGAGTGGTGGACCCGCC
>JAJDVR010000231.1 GCA_022826025.1 Gemmatimonadota bacterium
CCGCCGGGTCCCGACCTCGATTTCGGCATGTCCCCGATGCTCGTCAGGCGGACCGACGGCAGGGAGATCCTCGTGGCCGGCCAGAAGTCCGGGGTGGTCTGGGCGCTCGATCCGGATGACGAGGGAGCGGTGCTCTGGTCGACCAGGGTGGGAAAGGGAAGCGCGCTCGGCGGGATTCACTGGGGCATGGCGACCGACGGCCGGTACGCCTACGCCCCCAACGCGGACCGGGACGCGGTCATCGTGGACGTGAATCCCGAACAGGCTCCGGCGCCGGGGATGTACGCCCTGGACCTGATCACCGGCGAGGTCGTCTGGCGTGTTGCGGCGCCGGAGGACGCGTGCGACGGTAAGCGAAGGTGTTTCCCCGCCTTCTCCGCGGCACCCGCGGCGATTCCGGGCGTGGTCTTCTCGGGCGGACTGGACGGACACATGCGGGCCTACGCGGCGGCGGACGGACGGATCCTGTGGGACTTTGACACGACCGAAGTCACAGAGACGTCCAACGGCGTGCAGGGCAGAGGGGGGGCCATCGACGGCCCGGGTCCGGTGGTCGCGGGCGGCATGCTGTTCACCAACAGCGGCTACGCTCCGTTCGGCCAGATGCCCGGCAACCTGCTGCTGGCGTTCGGAGTCCGGTGACTCGCCCCGCCATGCCCGAGACCGGAGGACAGGGATGACTGGATGCGGAAGGTTGGTCGCGCCCTTGCCGGCTGCCATGGTCTTGCTGATGTCGGCCTGCGCCGTGAGTGACGGCATCCCCCGGACGGCGTCCGGCAAGCCCGACATGAACGGCTTGTGGCAGGCCCTCGGCAACGCCCACTGGGACATCGAGCCGCACGCGGCCCGCCCGGCACTCGCCATGCAGCCCGGCCCGGTGGTTCCGGTCCCGGCGAACGAGGTCCTCGCCCTGGGCGCCGTCGGATCCGTCCCCTCCGGCTACGGCGTCGTCGAAGGAGGCGAGATCCCCTACCTGCCCGAGGCGCTCGCGCTACGCGACGAGAACCGGGAGAGGTGGCTCGAGCGCGATCCCGAGATCAGGTGCTACCTGCCGGGCGTGCCGCGGGCCACCTACATGCCCTTCCCCTTCCGCATCTTCCAGAGCGAGAGCAGGTTCTTCATCGCCTACGAGTACGCGGGCGCAATGCGCGACATCTACCTCGACGACCCGGGACCGCCGCAGGTGGATTCCTGGATGGGCCAGTCCCACGGCCGCTGGGAGGGCGACACCTTCGTGGTCGAGGTGACCGGCTTCAACGGCCGGACCTGGCTGGATCGGGCGGGAAACCACCAAGGACCCGGCCTCAGGGTCACCGAACGCTACACGATGACCGGCCCCGACCATATCCTGTACGAGGCCGACCTCGAAGACCCGGAGACGTTTTCCCGCCCCTGGACCATTCGCATGCCGCTGTATCGCAACATCGACCCGAACGCCCGCCTGGGACAGTTCAAGTGCGTCGAGTTCGTGGAGGAACTGATGTATGGACATCTGCGCAAGAACCCGCTCCGGCGCTAGCATGAGACCCGGCCTGATGGTGCCGATCACGACGCTGGCCCTGTCCTTCGGCCCGTCTCTGCCCGCCTCTTCCCTGCGCGCCCAGCAGCCGCAGCGCCCATCGACGAACTGGACCATGCCGCGCACGCCCGCCGGGCACCCCGACCTGCAGGGCAACTGGACCAACGCCACGGTCACGCCGATCCAGCGCCCCGAGGGACAGGGGCCGGTCTTCACCCGGGAGGAGGTGGCGCGGATCGAAGGGCGCGTCCTCGAGTCGCGGGCGGAAGGCTACGCCGACAGCGACCCCAACCGGGAAGCCCCGCCCGTGGGTGGCGTCTTCACGGGCGACGCCCGCTTCGACGCCGCGACCGGAGGCACGGGCGGATACAACGCCTTCTATATCGACGCCGGCGAGCGCGTCGCGATCTTCAACGGCGAACCAAGGACTTCTCTGATCGTCGATCCGCCGAACGGACGAGTCCCGGAGCTGAGCGAAGAGGGCCGCGAGCGTGTCACCGAGCGCCGGCGGTTGGCTCAACGTTTCGGTGCCTACGACAACCCCGAGAATCGGCCGCTCGGCGAGCGCTGCATCATGTCGTTCGGCTCGAACGCCGGGCCGCCGATGCTCCCGAACTACTTCTACAACAACAACTACACGATCGTGCAAACGCCGGACCACGTGATGATCATGACCGAGATGGTCCACGATGTCCGCATCATACGGCTCGGGGAGCCGCAGCGGCTGCCCCCGCATATCCGCCCGTGGATGGGCGATTCGTGGGGCCGCTGGGAGGGAGACACCCTTGTCGTGGAGACCACCAACCTCCACCCCAGCCAGACGCTGCAGGGCATCCCGCCCTCCGGGGAGATGAAGGTCGTCGAGCGCTTCACGCTGGCCGGCGAGCACACGATCAATTACGAATTCACCGTCGAGGATCCGCGCATGTTCTCCCGGACCTGGAGCGGCGAAGTGCCGTTCACGCGGCTTGACGGGCTCGTCTACGAATACGCCTGTCACGAGGGCAACTACTCGCTCGAGAACGTGCTTCGCGGCGCGCGGGCGCAGGAACGGAGGTAGTGAGATGCGCGGGATGGGAGCACCGCTCGTGGTGGTGGTCGTCGCACTGGCGGCGGTGGTCGCGGCACCGCTGGTCGCCCACCATGCCTTCGGCGCCGAGTTCGACCGCAACGCGCCGATCAGGCTGCAGGGCCGGATCGTGAGGCTGGAGTGGGTGAACCCCCACACCTGGATTCACCTGGAGATCGAGAACGGGGACGGATCCTCCGAGGTCTGGGCCGTGGAGGGCGGAACCCCCAACGTGCTGCTCAGACGGGGGCTGCGCAGGGACTGCCTGCAGCCCGGCACCGAGATCATCGTGGACGGCTACCAGGCCAAGGATCACTCTCTGAAGCGCGCCAACGGACGCGACGTGACCTTCACCGACGGCAGCAAGATCTTCCTGGGTTCGTCGGGGACGGGCGCGCCGTACGATGAGGACCTGATCCGGGCTCGGCGGGAACGGGGGCGGTGTTAGCAGCTACGAGAACCCGATCCACCTCCCCGCCGCCGCCACGGTGAACCACAGGGCCAGCGAGACCGCGCCGACGATGCGCCCGGTCGCCCCGGGGGCGTCCGCTTCCCGCCGCGCCACCCGTTCCCGCACCAAGAAGGTGAAGACCAGCGCCACCGGCAACGTGCATATCTTCACCCAGAACGCCGTGTTGTAGTAGGCCCTTATCGCCTCGGAGAGGAAGAGCGGCACGCCGGTGGCGGCCATGAGCACCACGCTTCCGACCAGCCACGGACGCGCATTGCGCGCAAGCCGGGCCACCGGCTGGGAAGTGAGGCCCAGGCCGAGCAGCCGGAGATCCACGACCAGCAGGGCGCCCCCGAGAACGCAGAGCCCGATGAGGTGCACCGCCTCGAGGATCGGAAAGGCCCACACCGATTCGGCGACTGCCCGGCCGACCGCCGTCGACTCGCACCAGCGGAAGAACGGTTCGAGCACGGCCGTCTACTCCGCCGCCGCGGCGCCCACGGCACACCCCGCCACCCGGTTCACCCACGCGGGCTGCGGCTGAAGGTCGCAGTCGAACCAGTTGTAGGCGATCAGGCGACCGGCGATCACGATGACCGCCCAGGCCGTGAGGGACACCGCGCCGGCCATCCGCGCGGCACGCGGGGGCGTCGCGTCCTCTTCCCACTCGCCCGCGCTGCGGTGCGCCCCGGCGTGGAAGATCGCCGCGTTGGCGCCGGCCAGGATCAGCAGGATGACCTTGGCCCGGAAGAAGATGTTGTGGTAGTAGCGGAGCGGCTGCGAATAGAAGAGGAGGAGGCCCGTGGCCGTCATGATGGCGAAGCCGATCCGGGTCCACGGAAGCAGCCGCCCGGTGAACGCCGTAACGGGCACCTTGCGGAAGGCGATGCCGACGAGGCGGAGGTCCATCATGACGGTGGTGCCCACGAAGAGGCCGAGCGTGAGGACGTGCGTCGATTCCACCAGGGGCCACACGTACAGCGACTCCAGCAGAGCCACGCTCCAGGATGTCTCGCCGAGCCAGCCCAGGAAGCGCTCGATCACCGGCAGCACTCCATCACGGGGCGCCCCGGATCACGGGACGTCCGGGCCCGCGTCGTAGGAGGGGCGCAGGGTCTCGGCGGCGTAGACGGCATGGCACCCGGTGCAGACGAGGTACACGTCGCCGCCCGCTTCGAAGACAGCGTCGGGATCGCGGGCCCGGGCCGCCTCGACCGCCCGTCTTCCGACCTCGATCATGGCGTGGGACATCGTCCTCCAGTGGTCGCGGCCCCGGGCGCGATCCTCGAGCAACAGGAGGTTGCCGGACTCGGCCAGCACGAAGGCCGCGTTTTCGACCGCCTCCCACTCTTCGTCGGTGCGGGGCTCGATGTGGCGCGTGCCCTCCTCGTCCATGATCACGCCCACCGCGTCCCAGTACACCTCCGCCGCCGGCTCGATGACCGACAGCATGAGCTGGCGCGAGTCGGCCACCGCGGCGAACGGCGGTGGCTCGGGCGTGTCGGTACAACCCAGCAGCGCGAGCAGGGTGAGGGCGGGGATCGAGCCCGGCATCTTCATGGCCCGCAAAGTTGCCTGGGCGGCACGGTCGCGAAAGGGGATCGTCACGGCCATGTTGTCCCTCAACGCATCCCGCGCGCCGGGACTCACATCCACGCCGAACCGGAAACCCGCATGAAGCTCAGGCCGAACGATGCGCCCCGCGCCGCGCCGCGTTCCTTCTCCATCGCTCTCCTCCTCGCGCTGGCCGGGACCGTTCTGGCCCTTTCCGCCGGATCCCGGCAACAGTGGATCACCGCCGAGCCCGAAGAGGTGGGCATGTCCAGCGAGGTGCTCGCCCGCATCCCGCCAACCATGCAGAGGCTGATCGACGGCAACGGAACGGCGGGAATCATGACCCTGGTGTCCCGCAGGGGTGAGATCGTGCACTGGCACGCACAGGGGTGGCGCATCCGCGACGAGGACCGCCTGGAACCCGACGACATCTTCCGCATCTACTCCATGACCAAACCCGTCACCAGCGTCGCGGCGATGATCCTCGTCGAGGACGGGCTTCTCTCGCTCGAATACGAACTTGCGAGCGTTCTCCCGGGCTTCGCCGGCGTCCGGGTCTACGAGAACGGAGGAACCCGGCCGCCCAGCCGGCCCATCCTCATCCGCGACCTGCTCATGCACACGTCGGGGCTCACCTACGGATTCTTCGGCGACAGCCCCGTCGACTCGATGTACAACCGCGAACTGAACGCGCTCCCCGAAGGCCCGGGCGGCGATCTGGAAACAAGGGTCGCCACCATCGCCTCGCTGCCCTTGATCGACGATCCTGGCGCCCGCTGGAACTACAGCGTGTCCACGGACGTGCTCGGCCGGGTCGTGGAGATGGTATCCGGCCGGTCTCTGAACGACTTCTTCCGCGAGCGCATCTTCGAGCCGCTGGGCATGGAGGATACCGGGTTTCGCGTTCCGGCCGACAAGCTTGACCGCTTCACCGCGATGTATCGCCGCAACGGCGACGGCCTCGGCCCGGCGGGGATTCCCGGCGACGGCCCCTTCACCCGTCCCCCGACCTGGCTCTCCGGCGGCGGCGGCCTGGTGTCGACGGCCGGCGACTACCTCCGCTTCTGCCGAATGCTGCTGGGCGGGGGCGAACTCGACGGCGTGAGGCTCCTGCGGCGCGAGACGGTCCGCCTCATGACCGGCAACCACCTGCCTGAGGAGATGATTCCCATCCTGCCTGGACTGGACGACCAGGGGTTCGGCCTGGGCTTCGCCGTCTCGTTGGGAGCAAACGCGGGAAGCTACTGGTGGTCGGGGATTGCCAACACCTATTTCTGGGTGGACCCCCGCGAGGACATCGTCGCAATGGCGTGGACGCAGCTTCAGCCCTACGGCGCGGCACCGCTCGATCGCCTCCTGAGACCGCTCGTGTACGAGGCCATCATCGACCGGGACTGACAAACGCGAGAGCGCGCCACGCTACCTCCCGAACACGATCTCCGCCTGGGCCCCGACCTCGATCTCCATCTCCGCGAACCAGCCCTGAGGCACCTCCAGCGCAAACATCGCCGGGCCGGAGGAGGTGTGCATGCGGGTGGTCTCAGGCTCCATCTGCTGGATGTCGATGATGCGGGCATTCGCGTCGAGATAGGCGATATCGAGCGGGATGTAGGTGTCCTGCATCCAGAAGGAGCGGACCTCTTCGTCGTCGAACACGAAGATCATCCCCGAGCCAGCGGCCAGATAATCGCGGTTGCTCAGCCCCTGGCCGCGTTCATCCGGGGTGCGTGCGACTTCCGACACCACTGTATCCGCGCCGAAGATCACCCAGGCAAGGTCGCGGCCGGGTCCCGCCGGCATGACCGTCTCGGACGCCTCGGGCCCGGACTGCGTATCGCCCTCGGAGCCGTTCGAGCGGCAGCCCAGGAGCGGCACAGCCAGAAGAAGCAGGAGAAGGAGCGGGTGGCCGAGACGCGGCGACGGTCTCCGGCGCCGGTTGCAATCCGGAACATGAGCGGGTAGGAACATCGATTGCCTGCCGAGGATGGGAGGAGCGTCGTATCCGGCGCGCGGGCATCGCGGCCTCCGGGAGGCCGACGGTGGACGGGCGTTTCCATCGATTCGCCAGCAATGATAACTTACGGGTGTCTCCGGGGAAGGGTCCCGATCTCCCGAAACCGCGAAGGAACTCAGGAAGCGCATGCTCGACCCGGAACTCCTCGACATCCTCGTCTGCCCGGAAACACGCACCCCGCTGCGCATGGCCGGAGACGATCTTCTGACGGCGCTCAACCGGGCCGTCGAAGGGGGCACGGTACGCAACCGGGGCGGCGAACTCCTGACCGATCCGGTCACGGCGGGGCTGGTCCGCGAGGACGGCGCCGTCCTGTACCCGATACGCGACGGCATCCCCATCATGCTCATCGACGAGGCCGTCGCCGTCGACAACCTCTGACGCACCCGCCGGCCCCTGCCGGCGCCCCTGGAGAAACCCGGACCATCTCATGTCCCTGATCGGCTTCCACCGCTTTCTCATCTACTCGGGCATCACCTTCTGCCTGGCCTTCTCGGGATACGAGTTCGTTCAGTACTCCCGCTCGTCCTCCCTCGGAGATCTCCTTCTCGGGATCGTCTTCCTGACGCTTGGCATCCTGCTCGCCTACTACCTGTCGCGGCTGGCGGACTTTCTCGCGGGCAAGGGGCGGTAGCCTCCTTCCCACTGGAGGAATCTCCCCGGCGACTCGATTCCGTCTCGCGGGAGCGCTGCCGCCGGCGTACTCTTCAGGGAGGCCGTTCAGGCCGTTGCCGTCCGGCAACTTCAGGGAATTCAGGGGAGGAACGACCCATGCGCGGCTTCACTATTCCGTTCGCCATCCTGCTTGCCATCG
>JAJDVR010000136.1 GCA_022826025.1 Gemmatimonadota bacterium
AAGGATCGCGACTCTCGATCTGTCCGGGGCGGCGGTCACGGTGGAAGTCTCGCGCAACCAGGGTTTTCTCAGGGGCTTCGGCATCGACATCAGGGACCCGGGGAAGATGCGCGACGAGGACGACGCCCGCATCGTCGGCAGGGCTTCGACCCTCGGGACGGAAGCGGGCGGGCGCACCGCCATGGAAGCCCTGATGCGGAAGGAGCCGGGGATCGATGTCGTGTACGCGGTCAACGAGCCGGCGGCGGCCGGCGCCCATGCGGCGCTGCGGGCGCTCGGCATGGAGAACGACGTTCTGATGGTTTCGATCGACGGGGGCTGTGCGGGGGTGAGGAACGTTGCTTCGGGCGCCATCGGCGCGACGGCCATGCAGTATCCCTTGAGGATGGCATCCCTTGGGGTCGAAGCGGTGCTGGAGTTCTACAGGACGGGCAGGAAGCCGGAGAGGCCGCCCGGGGTGGACTTCCACGACACGGGCGTGACCCTGGTCACGGATCGCCCGGTTCCGGGAATCCCGTCCATCTCCTCGGACCAGGGCCTGAAGGAGTGTTGGGGATGACATCTTCAAAGCTGCCTGAGCCCATGGGCTCCCCCTGCGCCGCTGCCCCGCGTGAACCGCCTGAACGGGAGGTGACTGCCGGCGGTTTGACCAGGACACTGGCGGCGGCCCTGTTCCTCGCTCTGTTCGGCCTGGCGCCGACGATCGGTGCGGAGATGCTCCGCATAGGCATCGATCCCGGCTACCCGCCATTCAGCGACATCGACGAAGAAGGCCGTCTCAAGGGATTCGACGTCGACATCGCCCTGGCCCTTTGCGCGAGGATGGAAGCCTCGTGCTCGTTCGTCCGGCAGGAATGGGAAGGATTGATACCCGGGCTTCGGGCCCGCAAGTTCGACGCCATCGTCTCCAGCATGTCGATCACCAGGAAGCGCCGTCGGCTGGTGGCGTTCACGGAGCGCTACTACAGAAGCAAGGTGCGTTTCGTGGCCCGGAAGGGCTCGGGTTTCGATCCGGCAGCGCCGGCGGGACGCACCGTCGGGGCGATGCGCGCGACGATTGCCTCGGACTGGCTGGAGGAGAACCTGGCGAGGGTTGCCGCCGTAAGGCTGTACGATGACCAGGAGGCGCTGCTGCGGGCGCTCGTCGAGGGCCGCGTGGACGCGGTATTCGGCGACGCGCTCGGTTTCCGGAACTGGCTCGGGAGCCCGGAGCGGACCGCCTTCGGGTTCGCAGGGGAGGGGTACCGGCTCGACGAAGGCATCGGCATCGCGGTGCGCAAGGAGGACGATGCGCTGCGCCGCCGCCTCAACCGGGCGCTTCGCACGATCCTGGCCGACGGCTCCTATGACGAGATCAACGCGCGGTACTTTCCGTTCAGCATCTACTAGCTTCCGGGTCTAGTTCTGGGAAGTCGCATGATCGATCCGATACCGGATCGAGACAAGGGGACATCGAAGTGAGATCGTTGCGTAGTCGAGGGTGCATCGCCCGGGTGCTGATTCTTGGCGTGGCGTTGTCGGCCCTGTCGGCTTGCAGCGGCGGCGGTGAGCCGCCTCCTCCGTCATCTCCCCCGCCTCCGGACACAGGGGGTTTCACGCCCGACCGTGAAGTCCGGTGGGCTTTCCCGCGCTCTGGTGGGGAGGTTCCTCGCATGAGCGCAGAGTCGCCAACGAGGAAGCCGCCCGGGTCTCGGCGATGCACGGCCGAGGGGGCACGGGAGCCGGCCAGACCGTGGGTGTGTTCGACCTGGGCGCGAACCCGGAGCACCCGGACTTGGCGGGACAGTACGCTGCAAGGTGCGCCATGGGCCTGTGCAACGGCGCCATGGGAAGCGATGACGACGGCCGCCCGCACCTCGACAGGCGTGACGCTGCCGGCGTTCAGGGCCTATGTGGAGGCGGGCGGCGTGGTGGTGTGGGCGGCCGGAAACAGCCTGAGCGTCAACTCGGACGTGGAGGCGGTCCTGCCGAGGCACTTTCCGGAGCTGGAGAAGGGGTGGCTGGCGGTGGTGGGCATGGGCACGGACGGCCGCATTGCTGGGTATTCGTCGTTGTGCGGGGTTGCCGCCGATTGGTGCATCGCCGCGCCGGGAGAGCTCATCACGACCCGGCGCAGCGGACTCTGGGATTTCGCCGGAGGCACGTCGGCGGGCCGCGCCCTACGTGACGGCCGGCCTGGCTGCTTTGAAGAGCATGTTTCCGAACCTGAGCTACCACGACGCGCGCGCGTCCTGGCGACAGCGGACAAGTCCTCGCAATACGACCGAAGGGAGATCTACGGATAGGGGCGACTCAACCTGGATGCGGCGTCACGGCCGTTGGGCGGCACGAACTTCGCGGTGGGCGCCTTGGACGGGGGAGCGGTCGTGCCGACCGACGGGACGCGGGTCGTGCTGTCGCGTGAAGCGATCGAGCGATACTTGAGCGGCCGGACCGTCGTGGTCCTGGACGGTTTCCGGCGCGCGCCGTTCGAGGTCGGGCTGGAGGTCTTCGCCGAGGCGCGCAACCCATATCTCTCCATGGACGACCTCGTACTGAAGCCGGAGCGCCGACGCTACGGTGAGCGGGGCGGACTGACCACGGTCGCAACCGCCGGTCGCGGCAGCCGGGCGGGCGGTTTGGTAGGCGGGCGCTCGTTCGTCGGAGTCGGTCGGGGACGGGGCGTCATGTGGAGTCTGGCGCACCTGGGCGGGACCCGGCTTCCGGTAAGCGGGTACCGGATGTCAAGAGACGCGACCGGGCTGGCCTTGGGTTACAGCGGCGGGCTCGGCCGCTGGCAGGCCGTGGCGGCCAAGGGCGCACGGGAACGGGATGTCGGGGCGCCGGGATTTTCGGGGTGGAACCCGGAGACTGTGCTGGCGGCGTCGTTCTCCCCGAACCGTGCGGCGGTAGCCCCGGGATCGGACACGTTCGGCGTTGCCTTTGCGTCGGAACTGCACCAGCCCATGGGGTGGCGCGGTTCGGGTGCCTTCGGGCTCAAGGGAGACAGCTTCGAGCTTGCCTGGAAACGCAACATCATGGCCCGCGACACGGTTCGTGTCGACGTCGCGAGCCGGCGGACGCATCTTGCGGTCCGGAGGCATCTTGCGGTCCGGAGCGGCCCGGTGTTGCGCTTCCACGATGCGCAAGTGGCTTCGGTGGACCTCGATCTCTCCTTCCGGATCCACCGTTTCGCCACGGTCGGGGCACGTCTGGGCGCCGAGCGGCCGGTTTCTTCGGTCGCAGGCCGCATTCGGACCGCCGCCGCTGTTGACGAGAGCGGACGGATCGCCTACCGGGACCTGGCGCTGGGCGGGCGGGATCTCCTGAGCTTCGACAAGGCCAGTATGATCGTTCGCCTGGCCGCCGACTCGAGTGCGTCGGTTGGTGTGGGCGTCACCGCCGTGCGAGACGGCTTCGGCCGCACGGAAACTCTTGCGGGAGTACGGATGGGGTTCGAATTCTGAGCGGGCTCGCCGTATCCGGGCGGCGCGCTACCGTTCAGGGTTTCGGTTCGGCCACGTTCTTTGCCGTGAGGTGGGGACCCACCGCATATTATCCAGCGATCCAGCGCTGCTCCGCTGCTCGTCGTCGACCTGCGCGGTGAAGCGAGGATGATCGGCCCTTCTCGCAATTGTGTGTCATCTACCGGGAAGGCGTACGGTACGCCCATCGCGCAGGCACCCTCCGAAGCGGCCTCCCCGCGGGCCACACCACATAATCCTGCAGTCCCTTGCCCGGAAAGCGAGGTTCTTCTACGCTCCCGTGATCGGCGAGTTACTGGGCCTGACCGTGTCGAGACCACCGCGCGGTATGCATACTTGGCGCGGGACTCCATGCACGGCGGCGCGGGTCGCCAACAGCATCGTGGCCTACATGATGCTGTTGTTCATGAGCGACTGCTACGAGGATCGTCTGTCATCGAGAGGAATGACAGTCCCGGAGCCATCCCGAACCGCGCGAAATCCATGTGCGCGTGCCCATCTCTATCGCGGAGTCGTGCGCGCGGCGCGGGAGATACCTCGGGCCGGCGTGCTCCACGACCTTCACCACGCTATTGCCGAGGGCACCGGCCATGAATGCCATCGACCGCGTGGCTCACGTCTTCGTGAATGACTACGAAGCGTTCCTGTCGCGAAGAAGGTGGCGCCAAGGCTGGCATGGAACCCTGTCACGGGGAACCGGCTGATCCTGGCAGGCTGGACTTGTACAGATTCTTGAGTTGGAGTTGAATCTCTTCAGTCACCTCGACGTTTAGTTCCTGGAGCCTCAGCCGCATATCTTCTCGATAGATCTCCCAACCGAACTTATCACTAATGGTCCTCAAGTCGTCACCGAGAGCTATGGCCTTGTCTCGAAGCTCCCTTACGGCAACATCCCCATCGGTCGAAGCCTTGTGTCCTGCCCGGAAGCGACCAAGACACAGTTCCTTGTAGCGACGT
>JAJDVR010000189.1 GCA_022826025.1 Gemmatimonadota bacterium
CACTCCGCCGCCTGTGGAGCCCCCGCCGCCGCCGACGCCCGTGGGGACGATCTCCGGGACGGTGACGATCGAAGGGACGGCCGCCAGCGGCATCACCGCCACCCTGTCGTCGGGTGCGAGCACCACGACGGGGTCGGGTGGCAGCTTCGCCTTCTCGGGCGTGGAAGCCGGGACCTACACGGTCACCATCAGCGGCTTCCCCGAGGACGCGACGTTCGCGCAGGTGACGCAGTCCGCGACCATCGCGACCGATGGTCAGAACGTGCAACTCAACTTCGCCGGCGAGTACATCCGCTCCTCGGCGGTGGTCGGCAGCGTGGTTGCGGCCGACGCCATGATGAGCGGCGGCGACGGCCAGCCCGAAACGCTGGCCGGCGTGACGGTCACGCTCGATGGCGAGCACGCCATGGGCGAGACCATGGAGACCGACATGAGCGGCGGCTTCGCCTTCACCGGTCTCCGGGCCGGCACCTACACGGTTACGATCTCGGACTTCCCGGAGGACGTCTCCTTCGAGACGGTGAGCGTCGAGGTCGAGATCGATGTGGGCGAGGTCGGCAGCGCCGACTTCACGGGCCACTACATCCGCACCTCCGCGGTCGAGGGCCAGGTGGGCATCGAGGGCGAGGGGCTTGCGGGGGTTACGGTGACTCTGGCCGGCGGTCCCGCCGACGAGAGCTACACCACGATGACCGACGCCGACGGCATGTACCGGTTCGAGGACCTGCGCCCCGGCGACTACACGGTCTCGATCTCGGACTTCGACACCCGCGACTACGAGTTCGCGGCCACGTCCCAGGACGTGAGCGTGGATCTGGACGAGACGGGTACGGTGTCGTTCACGGGCGTCCTGCTCCGCACCTCCGGCATCAGCGGCCGGGTGAGCGTCGAGGGCATGGGCCTCGGCGACATCGAAGTCACGCTGGCTGGCGGCGATGACAGCCGCACCGCAATGACCGACGCGGGCGGCCAGTACTCCTTCGCGGGTCTGGCGGCGGGCGACTACACGGTCTCGATCGCGGTCGAGAGCGACGCCTACGTGTTCGACTCGATGAGCGAGGACGTGGCGCTCGGCGACGACGAGTCCAGGATCGTGAACTTCGAGGGCGCGCACGCGCGCACCGCGAGCGTCTCGGGCATGGTGTTCCTCGACGAGGCGACCAGGAACGACATGTTCGACGAGGGCGAGCATCCGCTGGCCCACGCCGGAATCCCGGTCGCGCTGGTGGGCCCCGGCGTCAACGAGCAGCGGCTGGGCGCGACCGACGCGACCGGTGCGTTCTCGTTCACGGAGCTGCGCTCCGGCCCGTATCAGTTGGTCGTGCTTATCGACGCCACGGTTGCGGCGGCGCTCGCGGCCAACGACGTGGCCTACGGCGGACCGGGGTCAGGCTACTCGATCGCCCTCGGAGTCGGCGAAGCCGCAGCACAGAACGTCCCGTTCGACATCACGCACACGACGGTAAACTTCACGGTGTCGCTGAAGCACGGCGACGACATGGGTGCGGCGCTTCCCGGCGCCACCGTCACGCTCTACTCGGGTGAGAACAAGGTCGGCAGTGGCGACACCGGCGACGACGGCTCCGTGATGATCAAGATCGCGCGCGCGGGCACCAGCGGGAACATGGTCAAGGCGGGTGTCTCCGCCGAAGGCTACGACGTGTCCGACGGCATGACCGAGGTATCCTGGGATCCGCAGATGTTCGCGACCGCGGCCGGGAACTCCAACGACATCGTCAACCTGAACGTCGACGCGACCGTCAGCGGTGCCACGATCACCACCGGTTACGGGGGCGGCAAGGCGCTCGCCGGCTGGACGATCAGCGTCATGCAGGGCGAGGACGCGGTCGAAGGCGCGCCGGAGATGCTGGACGACGACGGCAACGCGTCGCTCATGACGGCCGTGGCGAAGGACGACCTGCCCGCGACCTTCAGCTTCGCGGTCGCCGACGACCAGGACGATGACCTGGACGGCGGCGAGAACTACGAGGCGCAGCCGGTCGAGTACGAGCACACCGGTCTCGCGCTGGCGGCCACGATGGACGCAGGCACGCTCGAAGTGGCGTACACGACCCAGACCCTCAAGATCTACGTGCACCACGAGATGGACCAGGTGATGGGCTACACCGGCAACGTCCTGGGCGGTGACATGAGAGACGACGGCATGGTCTCCGTCGGCATCCGCTACATCGACGACAACGGGCGCTCCAACGCGTTCACCCCCGCGGACAAGATCAAGAGCAGCAGCGAGGACGGCGTGCACACCTTCAGCAACGTGCCGGCCGACAAGAACGTCATCGCCCAGGCGAGCAAGACCGACGCTGACTCGAACATCAAGCTCCTCGACCCCGACGAGCTCGCGGCGTACATGGGCATGGACGCCAACGGCATCACGAACGGCGCCTTCGGTGCGATGGGCGGCTTCAACCACACCGTGGAGCTCTGTCCGCTGCAGGCCACCACGCCGCAGGACCACGGCGAATGCGCATCGTTCGCCTACGTGACCACCCACACCGTGAGCGGGCTGGTGTGGAAGAACGCCGTCGAGATGTCCGGTGACGACTTCGATGCCGGTGACGACGTGGATGGCGACGGCGAGGGCGATGGCATCACCACCTTCGTACCCGGGCAGACGGTCGGCCTGTCGCCGGTCGAGGGCAAGAACCTCGCCGGCGAGGAGGAGTCCTTCACCACCACGGAGAAGGACGATCGCGAGGACAAGACCGAGGGCGTCGACCCGACCCACGCGTTCAGCTTCAGCGGGGTCGCCGCGGGCGTCTACGAGCTCGGCCTTCCGGACGGATGGCGGGCGAAAATGGGCGACAAGGGCGCCACCGCCGACGTCGGCAACGCGCTCAGCCCGCTCGACGGCCCTGTCTCGCTCGACATCACGCCGGCGACGGCTACCCTCTACGGCCGTGTCGACGGTGGTGACGACTTCCCGCTCGAAGGCGTGACCGTGACCGTGAACGGTCGGTCGGCCATGACCGACGCCAGCGGCCGCTACATCGTGGACGGTGTCAGCGCCGTGCGGGGCAAGGTCTTCGTTTCGGCCGCCAAGGAGGGGCAGGACGCTCCCAAGCCGGACTCTACCAGCGTCACCTTCGGCGCGAACACGGTGAGCAGGCTCGACATCGACCTGTCGGCCGTGAGCGAGACCGCTTCGGTCAGCGGTACGGTCAGGGCTTCCGGCACCAACGCACCAGTTGCCGGTGCGGAAGTCGAGGTGACCGGTTCGACGGTGACCAACCTCGTGAAAGGCAAGCTCCTGACGGACGACGAAGGCAACTACACGGCGATCGTCGAGGCCGTTGATCTGGGCGGAACGGTCTCGGTGTCCGTGTCCAAGAAGGGCATGACCTTCGTGCCTGCGTCGATCAGTGGTCTTCCCGCGCACGCCAATTCGGCCATCTCGGGCATCGACTTCACCGGCTTCGTGAACGCCACGATTACCGGTAGAGTGGTCGCACCGGGTGGTGGCCCGCTGAGCGGCGTGGCGATCTCGGCAACGTCGACAACCGACGCCAGCGTGGTCGTGGACGACACGACGGGTGTGACGGGCAGCTTCTCGCTCAACGTGCCGTTCGGCGGCTACACCATCGCGGCCTCGCTGGCCAACTACATCTTCGATCCGCCGTCGGCGGTGACCGGCTGGGTGGTCAACACGGCTCCGGGCCAGACCGTGAACTTCGGCAACGTCGAGGCGAAGACGGCGATGGCCAGGAACGTCGGTGCGGTGCGTGACCTTACCGCAGACGATCCCGGCACCACGGAGATCGACGAATCCGATCCCCCGACCTACACTGGCGGCGCCACGGTGATGTGGACGGGTAGCGGCGGCGACGTGCCCGCCGGGTACAACGACGCTACGTACACCGTCCAAACCAAGGTTGGTACCGCGGCCTGGGCCGACGCGGGCGCCACCGTGGTTGCCGATTCGTCGCTGGCGAGATTCGCCGGTGCCGTCGACGCCGCGTTCATGGTTCGGGTCGTAGCCACCGCGACGCACACGGATGGCACGACTGGCAACCTGGTGCTCAACTCCGACGCGGTCTCGGTTGGCGCGGTTGATCCGTCGGCCAGCGGCGTCGCGGCGAGTCGTGTTGTGACCGCGGATACCACCGTTGTTGACAGCCTCAAGGTGTCCTGGAACGCGACGACGAACGTCAGCTCGGCATTCCGGATCGTCATTCAGGTGGCCCCGGCCTCTCTGGGGGGCGACGCGCCGGTATGGCTGGTCGTTGACAGTGGCAGCGGCAGCACGCTGACCTCCAGCTCGAGGTCCTGGAGCCTGGAATACGATCACAACTTCACGATCGCCACCTGGGACGTTGCGGCCCCGAGCGGTCAGCAGGACGTAGCCGTCACCAGGGCCGACCTCGACAAGGCGCTCATGGTCCGCGTCGAGTCGGTACAGGGCACCGCGAGCGCCACCAACCCGTGGATGGCCAGCGAGGAGGTCTCTGTCGCTGCATCCGGCGGAAGCTAACAACCCTTCAACACCATCGGCCTGGCTGATCCGCTACCAGTCAGGCTGATGGTCGCAGGACGGCTCACCCCCCGCCCGGGACTTCCGGGCGGGGGGTGACGCTCGTTCAAGTCACTACTCCACCGCGCGTTATCCACCTGACGCGGAGACGACACGATGATCCCGAACCAGCATGGCGTCCTCGCCCGTTCCCTCCTGGCCACCGTAGTGATCTGCGGGTTCCTGAATCCCTCGACGGGTGTGCGTGCCGAGGAGCCGTCTCTGGACGGTTGGACAGCGGTGACCCGGGTGGTGGCGGGAAGCGCTCGGGGGGCGGCGGCCGTCCCGCCCACGGTCACGACTCTTAGATGGACCTGGATCGGATCGGCGCAGGAAACTGCCAGGCTGGATATCGGTTTCTCTCAAAGCGTGAGTGGCTTCACGAGCGACGACATCCAATTGACATGCCCGCAGTCGACTACGACGTGCGTCCAGGTGGTTTCCCTGGTCGACGTCGGCGCGAGTTCTCGGTCCTTTTCCGCCAGGCTGGAGATGCCGCGGGCATATGACGGCCTTGTGACCGTCCACATCCCTGCCGGCAGCGTACACAACAACTCGAACCCGCCGGAGGGGAATCTCCCGTCGAATACGATCCTCAGGGACGTGGACACGAAGGCCCCTGCCGTCACCCTCACAACGATCAACGGCGATGCACTTGTCATCGCCTTCGACGAAATCCTTGACGAGCGCGCCGTCCCGGCAGTCACCGATTTTGCCGTCTCCTTCATCAGGGGAGGTGCGTTCAACCGCAAGACCGTATCCGAGGTCGAGATGTCCGCGCGCGAGGTGTTCCTGCACCTGGACAGCCCTGTCGAGGCGGGCGACGTCGTTGAGGTGATCTATTTCGACACCGGCCCGAACGCGATCCGGGACCTGGTCGGCAATCGGGCATCGGGCTTCACCGACCCGGATGTGACAAACATCACCGGAACCACGCCCACCGGGCTTCCCGGCGCGCCGCGCAACCTGACCGCGAGGGCCGACGGACCCTCGGTGATAGAGTTGGAGTGGGATCCACCCACCACCGATGGCGGCAGCAGAATCACCGCGTACACGATTGAGTGGTCGGAGGACGGCCGCGACCCCTGGTCGACTCTGGTGCGCCGCACCGGGGACACCGTGACCGTCTACGGCGATGAAGACGTCTCGGCGGGCGAGACGCGCCACTACAGAGTGTCAGCGGTCAACTTCAACGGCGAAGGACCCGCCTCCAATGTCGCCAGCGCCACCACGCGGCACGTCCTGCCGGACGCGCCGCGGCGATTGGAGGCGCGGGCCCGGGGGGACTCCGCCATCGATTTGAGGTGGAGCGCCGCCTCCCCCGGCTCGATCCCGATCGCCGGCTACCGAATCGAAGTGTCGCGCACGGGAACCGGCGGTTGGGACCGGCTCGTGGCCAACACCGGGTCCACGGCCACAGCGTACCGGCACGCCCCCCTCGGGCCGAACACCACCCGCTACTACCGCGTCGCGGCGATCAACCGTGCGGGCAACATGGGCCCGTGGTCGGATGTCGCTCACGCAACCACCGAAGCGACAGTTCCGGGCGCACCCACCGGTCTCAGGGCCGTGCCGGGCGGGGTGCTGGGAACAGATCAGATCGTCCTTGCCTGGAGCGCCCCTGCAGACGACGGCGGGAGCGCGATCACCGGCTACCGCATCGAGTGGCGTTCCACCGGCACCTCGGACTGGATCATCCTCGTGCCCGGCCCGACCGGTACGGCCACGACTTACCTGCACACCGGCCTCGCTCCCGCCACCACCCGGTTCTATCGCGTGTCGGCGATCAACACCAAAGGGACGGGGCCTCCCTCCAACGTGGCCGAAGGCGCCACCAACGCAGCGCCTCCCGGGCCACCGCAGAACGTGCGCGCGCGCAGCACCGGGCCGAAAAGCGTCCTCCTCGCCTGGGACCGGCCGGAGACCGACGGAGGGGAGCGCATCACCGGCTATGCCATCCAGAGGATCGGGCCCAACGACAATCAGTGGATCACCCACCGTTCCGACACGAGGACGACGGCGACCGCATTCACGGACACCGGACTGGAGCCGGTGACCCGGTATCAGTACCGGGTGGCGGCCATCAACCGCGTGGGGCGAGGGGAGTTCGCGCCGTCGCCCCCGTCGCCCCCGGCGTCGGTCATTACGCACGCCGACCTGGCCGGGGCCCCGACCGGGCTGACGGCCAGGGAGGTCGGCACGGCGCGCATCGACCTGGCGTGGAACGCGCCCCGCTACACCGGCGGCGTATCGATCTTCGGCTATCGCATCGAGGCCTCCGACGACGGGGGCGCGACCTGGAACATCATCCGCCGCAACACCAACTCGACGACGACGACGTTTTCCGATGTGAACCTCCGGCCCGCCACCACGCGGCACTACCGGGTGGCCGCGATCAACCTCGCGGGGGTCGGGTCGTGGTCGAACACCGCACGTGCGACCACCGACGCGACCCTGCCAGGGGTGCCGCGACGTCTCAACGCCTAGGCGGCCGGTACCTCGCAGATCACCCTCTCCTGGCAGGCGCCGGCGGACGACGGGGGCGCGCGCATCACCGGATACCGCATCGAAGTCTCGGCCGACGGGGGCAGGAGCTGGGAGGACCTGGTGGGGAACACGCGCACCACGGCCACCGTCTACACGCACAGCGGGCTCGCGCCGGCCTCGACGCGCCACAACCGCGTCTCGGCGGTCAACCGGATCGGCGTGGGCGATGCGTCGCGGGTCGCGGGCTCCACCACCGACGCGACCGTTCCCGACGCGCCCACCGGGCTGGCCGCCACCGCGGTCACACCCACTCGGATCGACCTGTTCTGGATCGCGCCCGACTACACTGGCGGCGCCCCCGTCACCGGCTACCGCATCGAGGTCTCGGAGAACGCCGCGGTGTGGGCCGACCTGGCAACCAACACAGAATCCACGGCCACCACCTTCTCCCACACCGGTCTGCTGCCAGGGAGCACGCGCCACTACCGGGTTTCGGCGATCAACCGGGCGGGTACCGGCGCGCCGTCGGCGAGCGCTTCGGCCGCGACCGACGACCCGGTCCAGCGCGCGGGTCGGCTGAACACGCGCGTCCTGCCGCACGTGGCGGCCGCGATGACCTCGAGCACGGTCTCGGCGATCGCCCGCCGCGTCGACGCGGTGGCCAGCGGGATGGGCATGGATCGGCGCGTGGAGACGAACGGGCTCTCGTCGATGGCCGCGAGGCTGTCCGCGCCGGGCGCCGGCGACCTCGGCCTCGCCCGGGGCGACCAGGCCGGGCTGGCCGCCCTCTTCGGCGCCACCTCGTTTACGATGCCGTTCGGCGCCTCCGACGCGCCGCAGCGGTCCGCCACGGGCACGCAGCTGGCGAGTTGGGGCGCGGGCGAGTACCACCACCTCGGCGAACCCGGCGCGAGCGCCCTCGACTGGAAGGGCACCATGGTGAGCGCCCACGTCGGCGTGGACCTGCGCGTGGGGCCGGACATCCTGGCGGGTGTCGCGGGCTCGTATTCATCGGGCGGCTTCGACTTCACCGACCGGACCGGCGCCACCCCGGTGACCGGCACCTACGGCGCCACCATGGCCAGCGTGCATCCCTACGTGGCGTGGTTCTCCGGCGCGCCCGGCACCTCGCTGTGGGGCTCGGCGGGGTTAGGCCGGGGCGAAATCGAGGTCGATGACGCACGCGAGGGGCTCCGCACCAGCCCGGCCAGCCTGTTGACGGGGGCGGGGGGCGCCAGCTACCGGCTCCTCTCGCGCGGCGCGGGCGCCGTCCGCGTCAAGGCCGAAGGATGGGCCGGCCGGGTCATGGTCGACGACGGCGAGCAGATCGAGGAAGTCACGCTGAACATGCAGCGCGGCAAGCTCGCACTGGAGCTGACCCGGGCCTTCCGTCCCGAGGCGGGCCAGGAGATGGCGATCGTGCTCGAGGGCGGGATGCGCTACGACAACGGCGACGGCGTGAACGGCGCCAGCGCGGAGGTCGGAGGTGGGCTGCGCTACACGAACTCGAATCTCGGGCTGACTGCGGAGGGCCGCGGCCGGTTCGTCGTCTCGGCACGCGACGGCTACGAGGAGTGGGGCCTCGGCGGCATGCTGATGTTCGACCCGGAAACCCGTGGCCAGGGGCTGTCGATCCGGGTGGCGCCGTCATACGGTGACCACCGAAGCGGGGTGAACCAGTTGTGGGAGCGCGGGGTGTACGAAGCGGCGGGCGGCCGCGAACCGGGCATGGGCGCCAACGTGGACAGCGAGGTCGCCTACGGCATCGCCGGCTTCCACGGTACGCCCTACAGCGGCTTCCAACTGGCCGGGAGCGGCATGCGCGCCTTTTCGAGCGGCGTGCGCTACGATCTCGGCGCGGGCGTCGGGTTACGCTTCGAGGGCACCCGGCGCGAGAGCGGACCCGGGGGAGCCCGGAACTCGGTGGGCATCCGGGGACGGATCAGGTTGCGCTAGGGAGGGAGGGCGCCCGGTCCTTCGCTCTGCGCTCCGAGTGCAGCTGCAGAACCGGACCCTGGTCCCTCTCCAGCGCGCTGCCCCGCCCGGACAGGCTGGGGTTGTTCATGAAGTAGTCGTGGGCGCTGAATCCCCGCTTGCCGTCGGGTATCCGGCTGTAGGACCCGTCGGCCGCCAGGCGCCAGCTGCTCTCGGTGTCCTTCAGGTTCGCGACCATGATCTCGTCGAGGATCTGGCGGTGCACCGTCGGGTTGGTGACCGGAACCAGCAGCTCCACGCGCCGGTCCAGGTTTCGCGGCATCCAGTCCGCCGAGGAGATGAAGACCTTGGCGCGATCCGAGGGCAGGCTCGCCCCGCCGCCCACGCACACGATGCGCGAGTGCTCCAGGAACCGGCCCACGATGCTGGTCACCGTGATGTTCTCCGAGAGTCCGGGGACCCCGGGGCGCAGGCAGCAGATGCCGCGCACCACGAGATGTACCTTCACGCCCGCGCGCGACGCGTCGTATAAGGCGTCGATGACCTCGCTGTCCAGCAGGGAGTTCATCTTGGCCCAGATGCCCGCAGGCTCTCCCCGGCGCGCGCGCCCGGCCTCGCCGGCGATAAGTTCGAGCAGTGTGCTGCGCATGGTGAAAGGCGCGATCGCGAGTTGGTCCAGGCCCTCCGGACGCGCGTAGCCGGTCATGAAGTTGAAGGCTCGCGCGGCGTCCCGCGCCAGCGCGGGATCACACGTGAAATACGACAGGTCGGTGTAGATCTTCGCGGTCACCGGGTGGTAGTTCCCCGTCCCGAAGTGGACGTAGGAGCGCAGGGACCCGCCTTCCCGCCGGACGACCAGCGAGATCTTGGCGTGCGTCTTCAGCTCCGCGACACCGAAGACGACGTGCACTCCGGCGCGCTCCATCCCCCGCGCGAAGGCGATGTTGGCCGCCTCGTCGAAGCGCGCCTTGAGTTCGACCAGCGCGGTCACGTTCTTGCCCGCCTCGGCAGCCTCGATCAGCGCCGTGACGATCGGGGAATCCTGGCTGGTCCGGTAGAGCGTCTGCTTGATGGCCACCACGGCCGGATCCTCGGCGGCCTGGCGCAGCAGCTGCACCACCACGTCGAAACTCTCGTACGGATGGTGCACGAGGATGTCCTTCATGCGGATGGCGGCGAAGCAGTCCCCGCCGAAATCGCGAATCCGCTCCGGGAAGCGCGCATTGTAGGGCGGAAACACCAGATCCGGCCGATCATCCCCGATGAGCTCCGCGGTGTCGCCCAGCCCCAGCAGGTCGCCCTCGCGGAAGATGTCGCCGGGGCCGACGTCCAGTTCGCGCATCAGGAAGCGCTGCATGGCCCCGGACATGCCGCGTGACACCCTCAGGTGGATGACCCGCCCCCTGCGCCTGCGCTTGAGCGCGGATTCGAACTCCAGCAGCAGATCCTCGGCCTCGTCCTCGATCTCCACGTCGCTGTCGCGGATCACGCGGAAATACCCCGTCTCCCTGACCGCAAAGCCCGGGAAGAGGCTGTCCAGGTGCATCCCGAGCAGTTCCTCGAGGCGAATGAAGCGCTGGTTCTCTCCGGGGATGGCGATGAAGCGGTCGATCTGGGAAGGCAGCGGAAGCAGGGCGTGCATCTCGGTGCCGTCCCGCGGGCGCGCCAGCGACAGCACCATCGCGTATCCGGTATTGGGGATGAAAGGGAAGGGATGTGCGGGATCCACGGCCAGCGGGGTGAGGACCTGGAAGATCTGCTCGTCGAAATAGGCATCCAGGGCCGAACGCGCGGCTCCGCTCAGCTCGCTCGGATGGGCGATGACGATGCCCACGCCGCGCAGTTCGTCACGCATTTCGCGCCATCTCTTCTGCTGGCGCACCATCAGCGCCCTGGCTCGGCGGTCGATGGCCTTGAGCTGCTGCGCCGGCGTCATGCCCTCGGGGGTCGTGGTCGTGATGCCGGCGTCCACCTGGGCCCTCAGCCCGGCCACGCGCACCATATAGAACTCGTCGAGGTTTGTGGCGGAGATGGAGAGGAAGCGCAGCCGCTCCAGCAGCGGATGGCGGGAACTTGAGGACTCCGCCAGCACGCGCTCGTTGAACGCCAGCCACGAGAGCTCCCGGTTGATGAAGCGCTCGGGGGTTTCGGGCGTCAGGGTCTCGGCTGCTGCTGCCTGGGTCACGCGGATCGGCTCCGGCACCAGGGACACGAAACGCCGCCCGCCGGTCCCGGCCGGTGCGGCGCATGTCGAAGACTGTACCATTCTTTCACTTCGCGGGGCGCGTCAAGGTTCCTTCCGGGGCTGACCGTCAGCGGAGGTGGACCCGGAAGTCCTTGAGCCAGAGTTCACCGGCGCCGCTGACCGCCTCGTTGCCGAACTCGATCGCGGTCAGGTAGTGGTGGGCCGGCAGGTAACCCCTGTCGATGAGGTCGCGGAAGAGGGCCAGCAGGTCGACGGAACCGACCAGCAGGTCCCTGTGCCGTACCAGAGCCATGTAGTCGGCGACCAGCTCGCGGTCACCATCGGCGTTCGGCCACACCCTGTCCGGCCAGTGGTACAGATCCCACAGGACGCCGTCGATCCTGACCGGGCCGACATAGAACTCCTGTCCGGCCGGCCGGAAGTCGTGATCCAGCCAGATCATCACTTCGTGTGAGATGCCGGAGACGCTGGGCGGATCGTCGCGCGTGATCCAGAAGTCGAACGCGAGGTTGTACGTGCCCTCGACGGTGAGGTAGGCCTCGTAGTCGACCTCCAGGGCCTCGATGGCGTCGATTCGTCGAGGAAGCTCCGGCGTGGTCGACCGTGGATGCCACGGCTTGTGTCCGTAGATCAGCTCCGGATAGGCCTTGACCTGCCCTCTCCTCGTCGGCCAGCGCCATCGCCAGCCGTATTCCACCCTCTCGACCAGCCCGGGGAGGGTCCGCCGCATGATGCACTGCTCGTAATCTCTCGTGTCCTGCCGGTTCCAGACGTTGTTGAAGTAGGAGAAGTCTCCCACGAACCACTCTTCCCAGCCCCGGCAGGCCATGACTTCCGGCGCCACGGGCGTGGGATCCGCGGGTGGAGGCGTGGCGTCGAAGGGTGCCGGTCCGGGGATGGTCACCCGGGCAGTCCCCGATATGGAACCCGTCGCCGCCGTTATCGTCGCGTGTCCCTTGCCGGCTGCCTCCACGAGACCCGCCTGATCGGCCGTCGCCACCGACGGGTCGCTCGACTCCCATGTGAAGGAGATATCCGCAACCCTGCGACCGTTCGCGTCGGCAGCGGCCGCTCCCAGCCGCGCAGTGTCCCCGATCGCCGGCAGCGTCACCGCGGCAGGGGAGAGAACGATGCTCGCGGGCCCGGTCGACGGCGGCGCAACCGGCGCCTCGTCCGCCCCACAGCCGGCCAGGCAGGGGACGATGATCGCCATGACCAGGATGCCCCAGCGCGAGCTCGCGAAACCGCGCGCCGCCTGCCCGAACGGGCGGGTTCGGGGGCGTCGGCCCGGAAGCCCTTCCGCGCGGGGCGCGCCGGTGGTCAGGTGTGCCGGCATTCGTGGTGCTCTTTGTCGTAGCTCGTAGCGGAGGCGTGCCGATCCACGCGACGCAAGGATAAACCGTGGGCCAATTCTCCTCCAGGAACAACCGCAGGCCCGTTTATTGCCTTGGAAGACGCCGACTGGTGCGTGTCTCCGCCGCATGCGCTAGGTTCAGGGCACGGACATGGCGGTCCGAGGAGCTGCCGATTATCGATGAAAGACCTCAACATCCTTCCCGGCGTGGCCACCGCCGCCAACGGTGCTGGCAGAGGCCGGGTTGCGGCTCTGCCGCGCGTCGCCGAGTCGCCTCCGCAGGTGCCGCTGCGGTCCCTGGACCAGCTCTGGTTCCAGGTGAGCGGCACGGTGTGCAACCTGCGCTGCCGCCACTGCTTCATCTCGTGCAGCCCGGACAACCATTCGTTCTGGTTCATGACCCGCGGCCAGGTCGCCGCAGCTCTCGCCGAGTCCGTCCCGCTGGGAGTGAAGGAGTACTACTTCACCGGTGGCGAGCCCTTCATGAATCACGAGATGTGCGGCATCCTCGAGGATACGCTGGAGCTGGGGCCCGCCACGGTGCTGACCAACGCGACCCTCCTGCCGGAGCGAACGGTGCGCGAGCTGGCCCGGCTGGCGGCCGGATCGGCGTATTCCCTGGAGCTGCGAGTGAGCCTGGACGGGGTCACCGCGGAGATGAACGACGCCATCCGCGGCGAGGGGACGTTCGCGCGCTGCATCGAGGGGGTGCGACGCCTGGCCGACGCCGGGTTCCTGCCCATCATCACCGCGATGCAGAGTTGGCCCGACGCGGAGACCGGACGCATACTGGGGGACTTCCGCCGACTTCTGGCGGACATCGGCTACGACCGCGCCCGGCTGAAGATCATCCCGCCGCTGCTCATCGGCGAGGAAGCCCGCCGCACGCAGGGGTATGCTCCGTCGATGCGCGTCACCCACGAGATGCTGCACGGATTCGATCTCGATCAGCTTCTTTGCACGCGCGCGCGTCTGGTCACGGCCGCCGGCGTCCACGTCTGCCCCATCCTGCTCGACTATCCGGACGCGCGCCTTGGCGACACCCTGGGCGAAGCGGTGGCGCGGCACGCCTCGCTGTCCGAGCAGCCCTGCTACACCTGCTACCTGCACGGGTCCATCTGCTCCAACACCGCGGCGAGCAGCGAGTTCTAGCGGGTGGTTGAATCGGCGCGAGCACCGGGAACGGAGGATGCCGGGCCGGTCCCGCGGCACGGGGCGCAGCCGGACCGGTTCGATCGCGTGGCGGTGTTCGGCGGCGTGTACTCCAACCACCTGGCGCTGGGGGCCGCGGTCGAGGATGCGCGGGCACGCGGCGCGGAGGCGCTCTTCTGCCTGGGCGATCTGGGGGGGTTCGGGCCCAATCCGGACAAGGTCTTCCCGGTCCTCCGGCGCGAGGGGGTGCGGGTGGTCCAGGGCAACTACGACGACTCCATCGGGCGCGGGCTGGACGACTGCCGGTGCGGCTACACCGACCCGCGCGACAACCACTATGCCAGGCTGGCTTACGACTACGCCCTCTCCAACACGTCCGGCGCGCATCGCCAGTGGCTGGCCGCGCTCCCCCCGGCCATCCGCTTTCGGCTGGGTACGCTGCGGGTGCTCGCCTGTCACGGCAGCCCCCGTCAGGTCAACGAGTTCCTGTGGGAAACCACCACACCCTCGCATTTTCTGGCGAAGCTTGCCGCGGACGCCGGCTGCGACGTGATTCTCGGGGGACATACGGGCATCCACTGGGCCCGGCGGTTCGCGCCCCGGGGCTGGTACGTCAACGCGGGGGCGCTGGGGCGGCCGGCGAACGACGGGCGAACCTGCGTCTGGTATGCTATGGTAACGGCGGACGGCGGCCGGCTGAGCGTCGACTTCGTTCCGGTCCGCTACGATCACGAGGCGCTGGCCCGCGAGATGGCGGCAGAGGGCATCTGTGAGGAGTTCATCACGACCATTCGCACCGGGTGGTGGACCACCTGCCTGGAGATCCTGCCGGGCAAGGAACGCGCGCGCGGGCGCTACTGACTCCCGGCCGGCGGGTTTTCCTTCCGGTACCCCAGCCGAGAGACGCCGTTGAGCACGCACATCGCCTATCTGGATGGTCCGCGCCTGCGCCGTTCGCTGGTAGCCGCCTGCGAGTACACCCGCCAGCAGCGCCAGGAACTCAACCGCATCAACGTCTTCCCGGTGCCCGACGGAGATACCGGCACCAACCTGGCGCTCACCGTGGAAGCCATCGCGGACCGCCTGCGGCGCAACCGGGACCGGAACGTCTCGACCGTCGCCGACGAGGCGGCCGAGGCCGCGCTGCTCGGCGCCCGCGGCAACAGCGGGATGATGCTGTCGCACTTCCTGCTGGGCTTCGCGGCGCAGCTGAAGGGGCGCCGGCGCGTGGGTCCGCGCGGGTTTGCGGGTGCGCTCGGCGGAGGCATCGACAACCTGTACGATGCTCTCGACAATCCGGTCGAGGGCACCATTCTGACCGTCATCCGCGACACCGCGAACGCCGCCCGCGAGGCGGCCGCCACCGACTTCGTTCCCTGCGTCGAGGGATTGGTGGACGCGGCCAGGGAGTCGCTGGAGCGCACGCCTTCGCTGCTTCCGGTGCTGAAGGAAGCCGGGGTGGTGGATGCGGGCGGACGCGGCTTCGTGCACATGCTGGAGGGCGTGCTTCTGCTCATCAACGGCGATCCCGTCGTGGCCGCGGACGAGACCGACTACTCGGATGTCCCGGCCGCGGTCGCGGAGATCGAGTACCCGGAGGAGGAGGAGCAGTACCGCTACTGCACGGAGGCGCTGGTGCGGGGCGAGGCGCTGCCCGCGTCGACGGCCGTGCGCGAGGAGCTGCGCCGCCACGGGGACTCGATCATCGTGGTCAGCTCCGACACCCTTCTCAAGGTGCACATCCACACCGACGGTCCCGAAGGCGTCTTTTCCTATCTCCGTACCCTGGGTCGCCTGGCGACGAAGAAGGCCGAGGACATGCGCGCGCAGCACGCGGCGGCCCGTCACGGCGGCGGACACCACCGAAGCCTGGTGCGGCGGCCGTTCGCGATCGTGACCGACAGCGGCAACGACCTCCCGGAGGAGATCATCCGGGCGCATGGCATCCACGTGGTCCCGGCGATCCTGGTGGACGGGGGCCGGCCTCTGCGCGACGGCATCGACATTACGGCCGAGGACTTCCACGAGAAGATGCGCGACGCCGACGGTGAGCTCCCCACCACCTCCCAGCCTCCGCCGCAGGCCTTCGTGGACGGGTTCACCCGCGCCGCCGAGGACGGGGACCGCATCCTGGGCGTGCTGCTGGGCAGCGGGGTGTCCGGCACCTTCGGGTCCGCGGAAGCCGCGGCGCGCACCTTCGACGGTGTGCCGGTGCACCTCTTCGATTCGCGCGGCGTGTCGGTGCTCGAAGGGCTGATGGTGCTCAAGGCGGCCGAGCTGGCCGAGAGCGGGATGTCCGCCGGGGAGATTCTGGCCGAGCTCGCCCGGGTGCGCGACCGGTCGGGCATCTTCGCCACCGTGGACACCTTCGACCGCCTGCTGCATTCCGGCCGCGTGGGAAAGGGGCAGGCGTGGGTCGGAGGCATGCTGGGCGTGAAGCCCATCCTGTCGCTGACCGATGAAGGAAAGGTCGGTCCGGTCGGCAAGGTGATCGGCCGGAAAAAGGTTCTTCCGGCGGTGCTGGGGCTCCTGGAAGACCGCATCCCGGCCGCCGCGAAGAAGCTGCGCTTCGGCGTGGTGCACGTCGGGTATCCCGAGATCATCGAGAAGGTGTCGGCCGCGCTGCGGGCGCGTTACGGCGACGTCGACATCCTCAGCGGCCCGGCGGCCCCGATCTTCGCCACGCACGTGGGGCTGGGCGCCTGGTGCCTGGCCTACATGGTGGAGGACTGACCGGCTCCAGCGCCCTTCCGGGCGGCGCATCATCCTTTCGGAAGCCGCTCTCCCGCCGCGCCGGAATCCCCCTTTACTAGCGCGTTACGTGCCTTATCCTGGGGCGTTACAGACCCTATCCTGCCGCGTTACACGCTCTCCTTAGGTTCCGTGCGGCACCGATGGCGCCGGGTCGTCGCGCCCGGTGCTCATCCGCACCCGCAGGCCTGCCCTGCACAACCTCTCGCCCGCGAGCCGCCTCGCGGGACCCTCTCTCGGAGATGCGATGTTTCGAAGGGTAATCACCATCCTCGCGTGCCTGGCGGGACCGGCCGGGCTGGCCGCCCAGGGGCCCGCCAACGGAGAATACGGCCGCATCGTCGGCCACGTCTTCAGCACCCGGACCGGCGACGCGCTGCCCAGCGTCCAGGTCTTCATCGTCGGAACCGGGATCGGAACGCTTACTTCGCCGGACGGTCGTTTCGTCCTCAGAAACGTGCCCACCGGAACGCACAGCCTGCAGACCGAGATGATCGGATACGGGTCCAAGATCATTTCGGATGTGCTGGTGGATAACGGCGAACCCATCGTGGTCGACATCACCCTCGACCCGGAGGCGATCGAGCTCGATGGCCTCACGGTCTCGGTGGAGGCGGAACGCGGGAACACCGCGGCCCTGCTCGGCGCACGCCGCCGGGCCGCGGTCGTGGTCGACGCCATCGGTCAGGACCAGATCTCGCGCTCCCCGGACGGGGACGCGGGGGCGGTCCTGAAGCGCGTGCCCGGCGTCTCTCTGGTGGATGGCAAGTACGCCTTCGTACGCGGTCTGGGCGAGCGCTACAGCGCCACCACCCTGAACGGCACCCGGCTCGCGTCGCCGGTTCCCGACAAGAAGGTCATCCCGCTCGACGTGATTCCCTCCGGGATGCTTGAAAGCATCGTCACGGCCAAGACCTATTCCCCGGACCAGCCCGGCGATTATTCGGGCGGCCTGGTGCAGATGCGCACCAGGGACTTTCCGACATCGCGCATCTTCTCCATCAGCGCGAGCAGCGGCTGGAATTCGGTCACCACCTTCAGGAACGGACTGGGCTACGCCGGTGGGTCGCTCGACTTCCTGGGGCTGGACGACGGCAGCCGTGATCTGCCCTCCGCCATCCCCACGGATGCCGCGGTCCGGTATTCCCGAAACGGCCTCAGCCGCAACGACCTCGCGACCATCGGCCAGAGCTTCGGCGGCGACTGGGGACCAACGCCCGTTACACTGTCGCCCGACCAGAGCTTCAGCGTTTCCCTGGGGGACGAACTCGATCTGTTCGGCCGTTCGTTCGGCTTCCTCGCCTCGGTTTCCCAGTCGCGCAGCTACTCGCAGCAGGCCGACCTGGTCGAACGCGTCTTCGCGACCGGCGGAGGGGCCGACGAACCCGAGGTGGACTACGCCGGCGACTTCACCACCGCATCCGCCTCCATCGGCGGGCTGATGAACCTGTCCTACGAACTGGCTCCGGCTCACACGATCCGCGCCAACCTCGTATACAACCGTCTCGCGGACGACGAGTCGAGGTCGCTGGAAGGCTACAACCTCGACTCCGGCACGGACCAGCTCAACACGCGCATCCGCTACGTCTCGCAGACGCTCACCAACGCCCAGCTGGAGGGCACGCACGTACTTCAGGGACTTGGCGGGTCGTCGTTCAAGTGGCGCAGCACCTACACGCGCGCGGAGCGCTACGAGCCCAACACCCGCGAGGTGCTCTATCGCGCCTCGGGCGGCACCTTCATCTACGACGACTTCATCCAGAGCGGCAGCGTCTTCCACCAGGACATGCTGGACGACGGGCTGAGTGGAGGGGCGGACATGGAGGTGCCCTTCCAGATGCGTGCCCTGCCCGCCTCCATCCGCTTCGGTGTGAGCAGCGACCGCCGCCAGCGCGACAACTTCTCCCGCCGCTTCCGCTTCCGTCCACGGCGGGGCGGTGACATCAACAGCAGCGTGCTGGCTCTTCCGCCGAACGAGTTGCTTGCCCCGCAGTACATCTCCCCGACCGGGTTCGAGATCCAGGAGGCCACCTTCCGCGCGGACAATTACGACGCGGAGGAGACCGTCGACGCCGGCTATCTGATGATGGACGCGGAGATTCTCCCCCGGCTGAGGCTCGTGGGCGGGGCGCGCGTCGAGCGGACCCAGCAGGTCGTGGCGCCGGTCGATCTCTTCCCGGTCCCCGGGCTGGAGCCGCTGGTGGGCGCGGACGTCAACGAGACCCAGTGGCTGCCCGCGCTGAACCTCACCTACGAGGTGAGCGCCGCGACCAACATCCGCGCGAGCGTTTCGCAGACCCTGGCGCGGCCGCAGTTGCGCGAGCTGGCGCCGTTTTCCTTCGCAGACTATGCCGGCGGATACCTGGTGGTCGGCAATCCCGAGCTCACCGTCTCGCGCATCCGCAACTTCGATCTGCGCTGGGAGTGGTTCTTCGAACCCGGCGCGCTGATCGCCGTGAGCGGGTTCTACAAGCAGTTCCACAACCCCATCGAGGCGCTCACCTTCCCTTCCACCGAGCTCATCCGCAGCTGGGTGAACGCGCCCGACGCCAACAACTACGGCACGGAGATCGAGCTGCGCACCGGCCTGGCCTTCCTGTCCGAATGGCTGGAGAACTTCTCGCTCAACAGCAACCTGACGCTGGTGAACTCGACGGTGGCGACGGGCGGAACCGCGCGGATCTACCTCCAGGGCGCCGGGGCGACCGATCTCGCGGTCGTCGATCGCGAGCGCGGCCTGCAGGGACAATCGCCCTACATGGTCAACTTCAGCCTCGCCTATGCGTCGAGGTCGGAAGACACCCGCGCCTCGGTCTTCTACAACCGGTTCGGCCGGCGCATCGACGCCATTGGCGGGCAGGCGACCCCCGACATCTACGAGGAAGCGCGGGGCACCATGGATGCCGTCCTCGAACGGAGGCTGCCGGGCGATTTCTCGATAAAGCTCTCTCTCACGCGCCTGCTCGGGAACGTGGTTCGGTACACGCAGGGCGACGGCACCGTCCGTCAGTACGACGGCGGCCGCAGGGTATCGCTCTCACTGCGTTGGGGAAGCTGAGCGCGGCCATCCCGGAGAGTTAAAGCCCGTCATGTACGCGCCCGCGCGCGCGGGCACAGAGGGGGAGGACTGTGCATCCGCCCCATCCAATTCCACAGGAGAAACCCACGGATGTTTGAGAAAAAGAGACTGTTCCTGCTGATGGCACTACTCGCCAGCCCCGTTCTGCTCGTCGGATGTGGCGGCGACGAGCCGACCCCCGTCGCACCGCCGCCGCCCGAGCCCGAGCCTCCACCGGCCCCGGCCGCGCCCTCCACCCCGACCAACGTCCAGGCCGCGCTCGACATGGCCACGCATCACGTCACCGTGACCTGGACCGCCGCCGCGAACGCGACCACGTATACCGTGGAGAGAAACCTGGTCGGAAGCGGCGAGGGGTTCGGGCAGCTTCAGTCCGGAATCAGCGGAACCTCGTACGTTGACGAGAATGCGCCCATCGGCACCCTGCAGTATCGGGTCATCGCGGTAGGCGCGGGAGGCTCCTCCGGGGCGAGTGACCCGGCCGAGGTGGTCAACGAGCAGATGATGGCGCCCATGGGGACGCTCTCGACCCGGGTCGGCCCCGGGGAGATCCGCACCCTGTCCGCGGACACGGTCTATACGCTCCAGGGTGTTGTTACGGTGGAGGACGGTGGAGAACTCCACATCCCGGCCGGCACCCACATCTACGGTTCCGCCGAGGTGCAGCCCAGCGCGCTGATCGTCCGGGCCGGCGGCAAGCTCTTCTCGGAGGGCACCGAGGATGAGCCGGTCGTCTTCACCAGCTCGAATCCGCCGGAGGAGAGGAGCAAGGGTGACTGGGGCGGCATCGTCCTGAACGGCCGGTCGCTCTGCAACTTCCCCGCGGGCGATTGCGTGGGTGAGGGCAGCTCGGGGCAGTACGGCGGGACCGACCGCAACGACAACTCCGGCACCATCGTGTACACTCGCATCGAGTACGCCGGGTTCGAGGTCAGCTTCGGCAACGAGCTCAACGCGCTCACCATGAACGGCGTCGGCGACGGCACCACCATCCACCACGTGCAGACGCACGCGGGATCGGACGACGGCTTCGAGTGGTTCGGCGGGACCGTCAACACCCACCACCTCCTGGCGACCGACATCTCGGACGACTCGTTCGACTACTCGACCGGCTTCCAGGGCATGGGACAGTTCTGGCTGGCCCAGCAGGATCCCGATGACGGCGACAACGGCTTCGAGGTGGATGGAAACGAGGACGACTACAACGCCGAGCCGTTCACCGTCCCGCTGCTTGTCAACGTCACCCTGATCGGCAAGGGTCCGAACGGCGAGGGTGGCACCGAAGGCGAGTCCGTCGACGGCTTCAGGCTCCGTCGCGGCACCGGTGGCCACATCGTCAACGCGCTCGTCATCGGCTTCGGTGACGACGGGCTCGACATCGACAACGACGAAACCGTTGCCCGGATGCGCGATGGACTGTTCAGCATCAGGAACTCGATCATCGCCCTGAACGCGGATGCCTTCGAGGACGCCGAGGAAGAGGCGATCTTCAACACCGAGGGCTGGGGGAACCGGGTCGGCGTGGATCCGATGCTTGGCGATCCCTTCGACCGGGAGCATCCCGACTTCCAGCCGCAGGCGGGCTCTCCCGCCCTGGAAGGCGCAGCCAGCCTTGTGGAACTCGCCCCTCTCCTCACGACGCTGCCCCCCGAGCTGCAACAGCAGTTCGCAACTGCGGCGACCTTCTTCGATCTCACCGCGGTCTATGTCGGCGCGGTCGGTCCCGACCACGACTGGACCCAGGAGCACTGGACCCGCTTTGGCGCCCACGAGCACTGAGCCATCCGTCTACTCCAGCCGGGCCGGGAAACCGGTTCGGCTGGAGTTGGCGGTACGCGTATCCGACACTTCGGAAGGAATCACATTCGCGAATGGCTTTTCACTCCAACCTGATCCCCGCGTGCCTGCTCGCCTGTCTGCTCGGAACCGGCTGCGACAGGCCCCAGCCGCTCGGTGAACATGCGTTTCCGGGATCATTGCCGTCCGTGGAGGCGCTTGCCCGCGATGCGCTGCGCGGCTTGGCCGCCTCGGACGCCATGCTGCTCGATCGGCTTCGCCTGACGAAAACCGAACACAACGAGGTCGTATGGCCCGAGCTACCCGCGTCGGCACCGGAGATCGGCTTTCCCGTCGATTTCGCCTGGAGCAACATCCAGTTGCGCAACGAGTCGGCGCTGGAACGCGTGACTGGCTGGTATCGATCGAACCCGGTCCGCTACCAGGTGGCCGAGTGCAGGGGCGAAACACAGGCGTTCGCGACCTTCCGGGTCCACACCGATTGCTGGGTCCTCTTTCTCACAATCCGGGGAGAGCTTCTCGAAGCTCAGCTCTTCAAGGACGTGCTGGAGCGCGACGGCGGCTTCAAGATCTTTCGCTACTACGACGAGCTTCCGAGGCGCACCCGACTGTAGTACGATGAAGTGTGAAACGATTTGACGCGGTGAAGGATCTGGAGGGACGGAAGTCCCCGGACGTTTCCGAGCCCCCGCCCCGGGTCCTCGTGGTGGAGGATGAGGCCGATATCGCGGCGCTGGTCGCGTATCAGCTGACCCGCGACGGGTTGCGGGTGGAGACGGTGTCGAGGGGGACTTCGGCGCTCTCTTCCATCGACCGCGAGATGCCGGACATCGTCGTGCTCGACCGCCTGCTCCCGGGGGAGTCGGGCGACGAGGTCCTGCGCACCATTCGCCGCAGGGCCGCGACCCGCCACCTGCCCGTGCTCATGCTCACGGCCAAGCGCGAGCAGGAGGACCGCATCGAGGGACTGGAGATGGGCGCGGACGACTACCTCACCAAGCCCTTCAGCCCGCGGGAGCTGATCCTGCGGGTGCGCTCCATCCTGCGGCGCGCCCGGTCCACCCACACCGGCGGCGCGGGACAGATTCTGCGCGCGGGTCCCCTCGCCATCGACCTGACCGGCCACCAGGTGACCCTCGATGGCCGCGAGCTGAACCTCACGCCCACGGAGTTCCGGCTGCTTCGGGTGCTGGTCGAGCGCCGCGGGCGGACCCAGAGCCGTCAGCAGTTGCTCGAGTCCGCCTGGGAGGTGGGTCCGGGAGTGTCCGGGTACATCCACACGCGCACGGTGGACATGCACATCCGCAGGCTGCGCACCAAGCTCGGGGAGGTAGGCGACTGGGTCGAGACCGTGCGCGGCTTCGGCTATCAGTTCAGGCTGCCCGACGCGGAGGGATAGCCCCGAATACGCCATGAGGCTGCGCGCGCACCACGGTCTGTTCCTGGGCTTCGTGGCGGTGGTCGGCATCCTCGTCGCCGCCATGGTGGTCATCGTCGGAACCGGCCTTCGGCGGCAACTGGTGGAATCCTATCAGAGCGATCTGGCCGGAGACCTGGCGCTGGCACAGCTGCTGCTGGAGGGAAGCGACGGCGGTTTCTCCAATCTGCATGAGTTGGCGGAGCGCATGCGGGAGCGGATCGACTATCGGGTTACGGTGGTCGCGCCGGACGGTACGGTGCTGGCCGACTCGGATTCGGACTACCGCACGATGGAGAACCACGGCGACCGCCCGGAGGTGCGGGGCGCCTTCGCCGGTACGACCACCTTTGCCGAGCGGCGGAGCGCCACGGTCGGTTCCGCCTTGTTGTACGGGGCGACCGAACTCTCGTTCGAGGGCGAGCCGGTTGTCCTGCGTCTGGCGGCGTCGCTTGCGGCCATCGACGCCACCGTGATTCAGACGCAGGGCGCCATCGCCGGCGCGGGGGCGGTGGCGATCGTCCTGGCACTCGGTCTCTCGTACGTGCTGGCGCGCGCCCTGGCCCATCCCCTCGAGCGGGTGGCGGCCCGCGCGCGCCTGATCGCCGCGGGCGCGGACGGCATGCAGCCGCTGGCTTCGTCGCGCATGACCGAACTCGCCGAACTGGTGGAGGCCTTCAACCGCCTCACCTCGGACCTGGACGCGCGCATCCGCGAGCTTGC
This sequence comes from Gemmatimonadota bacterium, assembly GCA_022826025.1. GTDB lineage: Bacteria > Gemmatimonadota > Gemmatimonadetes > Longimicrobiales > Gaopeijiaceae > BD2-11. Next base: position 23,430 of record JAJDVR010000189.1, read on the forward strand.
AGGCGAGCGCGACGGGGTGCGTGACGTGCTCAACGCCATCAACGAGGGCGTCGTCGCCCTGAACGCCGATGCCCGTCTGGTGCGCATCAACGAAGCCGCGATGCGCATCCTCGACGTGGAGCCGGTTCCCGCGCTGACACATGTGAGCCTGTTCGTGCGTTCCGCCGAACTCCGGCTGCTCATGGAAGCGGCTCCGTCTCACGCCGTGGGCGCGCGCGAAGTCCACCTGGGCGAGAAACGGTACCTGGTGTCGGGCCGGCCGCTGGGGGCAGGCGGGGCCGTCATCACCTTCGTCGACGTGAGTGAGATCAGGCGCCTCGAAGAGGTGCGCAGCGACTTTGTCGCCAACGCGTCCCACGAACTCAAGACGCCCCTCACCGCGGTGCGCGGGTTCTCGGAGACCCTCCTTGAGGACGATCCGCCCGAGGACCTCCGCCAGAGCTTCCTCGATCTCATCTGGCGCAATACCGTGCGCCTGCAGCAGCTGGTCGAGGATCTGCTCGACCTGTCACGCCTGGAGTCCGGGGGATGGGTGCCCCAGTCCGAACCGGTCCGGGTGGAAGAGGTCGCCGGCAAGGCCTGGGTTCAGGCCGGGCCGCGCGTCTCTGAATCCAGCGTGCGGCTGCATATCGACGGGAGCGGCATCGCGACCGCCGACGCCCGCGGGCTCTCGCAGATCTTCCAGAACCTCTTCGACAACGCCCTCCGGCACACCCCTGCCGGAGGGTCGATCCGAGTGCAGATCGAGTCCGGGGAGGGTGACGACCTCCTCCTCGTATCGGTGAGGGACACGGGCAGCGGCATACTGCCGACCCACCTGCCGCGCATCTTCGAACGATTCTACCGGGTGGATCCGGCCCGTTCGAGAGCGGAAGGGGGGACTGGCCTGGGACTTGCAATCGTACGCCACCTGGTGATCGCCATGGGAGGCGAGGTCCGGGCTGAGAGCGTGATCGAGGAGGGAACCACGATTCGCTTCACGCTCCCGCGCGGCTCCGCGACTTCCCTGTCTCTCATGGAGCTGGATGAAGAAGACGACGATGACGACGACGAACTCGACTACGGGGACTTCGTCGCCGCGTCGTCTCTGATTCGGGAGTAGAGACCATGGGCAGGAAAGGGAAGGCCGGAGGGCGCGTGAGCGACCGTGAATGGAAGCAGCGTCTGACCCGCGAGCAGTTTCGCGTTACCCGCCGCAAGGGGACGGAGCGGGCCTTCACCGGAGCCTACTGGAACGCGAAGGACGACGGCCTCTATCGCTGCGTGTGCTGTGAGGTCCCGCTGTTCGACTCGGAAGACAAGTACGATTCGGGGACGGGATGGCCGAGCTTCAGCGACACCGCCGAGGGCGCCGACATCCGCCTCGAGGACGACCGCAGCTTCTTCATGCGCCGCACCGAGGTGCTGTGCGCGGCGTGCGACGCCCATCTCGGCCATGTGTTCGGGGACGGTCCCGCCCCCACCGGCCAGCGCTACTGCATCAACTCCGCGGCGCTCACGTTCGACCCCGCCCGCGGCCGGGAAGGTACGCAATCCCCAGAGTGAGGACGCCGACCTCGCGTCTCCACAGCACCTCGCCCGTGCCGATGCGGAGGGCGGCCACCCCCCCGGCCTCGTCGAGCCCGCCCTCCCAGGTCAGGTAGGCGACCTCGCCCGCCGGGTCGAGCGCCACCCCGTGCGGGAACGCGGCGCCGGCCAGCTCGATGCGGCGCACCTCCGTGAGGGTGGCCGGGTCGAGCACCGACACCGAGCCGCCGCGCCGGTTGGCCACCACCAGCACCCGCCCGTCCGGCGAGCCCGCGATCTGGGCCGGCATGGGCCCGACCGCGACGGCGCCCTCGGGTTGGCCCGCGCGCGAGTAGGCCCGCACCTCCCCGCTTCCCGCCATGGTTGCGAAGAAGCGGGCGCCGTCGGGGCTCCAGGCGACGTTCATGGGGGTGTAGCGCGGCGCTCCCGCGGTGGGGTCGGGTCCGGCCGGGACGCGGGCGAGAGTTTCCGCCGAGGCCGCGTCCATCAGCACGATCTCGTCGGAGAGCGAGCAGGTGACCGCGACCCGCGTCCCCGCCGGGTCCACGGCGGCGTGGTGGGGGGCGGGGCACACCACCGGCATGGCCGCCACCGTCAGGTCGTGGACGTCCACCACCGCCACCCGGCTCTCCTCCCCCAGGCCGCCCCTCCAGTAGTCGGGGATGAAGGCGCGGCGGCCGTCGGGGGTGAGCTCCACTCGCGCCGCACCCGGCATGTCCAGCTGGAGACGGCCGACCAGCCGGTCGCCGTCGGTCTCGAACTTCCACAGCGTCGGGTGCCCGTGCGCGAGGGTGGCGTACCAGTGGCGGCCGTCGGCGGAAACGGTCACGCCGTGCGGCTCGTCGGTTTCGGTGCGGCGGCGGTCCAGCGAGAGGGTGCGCAGGGTGGTCCCGTCGCGCGCGTCCAACACATGGATCCGGTCCGTGAACCCGGAGGTGACGTACAGGCGGGGCGGGTCCTCCGGGCCATCCGCACCTCCGCAGGCAACCAGCAGCAGCGTGGCGCCGATCCAGCGCCGGGGCCCGGGGCGCCTCCGAGGGCTTCGGGCATGGACGCTGCCGGCGTCCGTCGTTTGCCAGCGGCGTCGAAGCATTCCGGGGGGACCTGCTAGGGGACCGGCTCCAGCACGACGAGCCCGTGGTTCATGTCCGCGGCGTACAGCTTGCCATTGTCGTGCAGCTGGGGTGCCCACGTGCAGGTGTCCTCGGGGTCCAGGAAGCAGTAGTTGGTCTCGCTCCCGTAGTCGATGAAACCGGCCTCGCGCCCCTGCAGCTCCAGTTGGCCCATCAGTTCGCCGCTGACGTCCAGAATGCGCATGCCGCGTTCGTACCACGCCAGGTACAGGGTCGCGGAATCCTCGTCCATCCAGTAGTTGTGCGACGTGGCCCCCTGGACTTCATAGGTCGCGACCTCGCGCGGCCGGGTGATGTCGCCGAGATCCACAACATGCATGATCCCGGACGGACTCGTGGAATAGCCGAACTGCTCTTCCCCCACGAAGGCGTAGCCGGCCTCGGGCCAGTACCAGACGTTGTGGGTCTGGCCGCCCAGATCCTGCAGCCGGCTCACCTCCACCGGGTTGGTGGGCGACCCCCCGGCCATCCCGTTGCCCACGTCGAGGATGACGAGCCCCGCGTCCCAGTGCGAAAGGAAGGCCAGCCCGTCCCGGACGTAGACGTCGTGGAGCAGGCTCGAGCCGCCGTAGAAGCTGGCGGCGAGGCGTGGTGAAGCCGGGTCGGAGATGTCGAGGATGCGCAGGCCGCTGTTGTAGGGGTCCAGAGCCAGGTAGGCGTAGTTGCCCTCCAGCCACGCGTTGTGGACGCCGGCGGCCAGGCCTTCCGTAAAGCGGCTGATGACCTGCGGATGCGCCGGATCGGAGAGGTCGAAGAACGTGACCCCGTTCAGGTTTTCGGGGTCGCCCTCGTGGGTCAGCACCCCGAGCCGGCCGTCCGCCCGGATCTTGACGTCGTTCACGGTGCGCGCGTTCACGACGATCGAATCGGAAAGGGTGGGCATCCCCTCGGCGTCCAGCGTCCACGCATACAGCAGGTTGCCCGGAAGCTCGTCGCGCATGCCCCAGGTGCCCGTGTACGCGTAGTCGCCGTGCACCCAGAGGTCCGAAGTATAGCGGTCGGCGACGGCGCCTTTTCCCACCAGGCGGAGCGACCGCGAAAGCCCGCGCGCCTGGACAGTGACCGGCGTGGTGGCGGAATCCGGCCGGGTTGCACCGTCGACGTTGACCAGCGTGCGTGCGACGACGGTGATGTGCCCCGGGGCGTAGGCAACGAACCGGCCGCCAGCGTCGAACAGCCCGGCATCCGGAGGGGTGGTACGCCACGTGACCTGCGCCCCCTGCACCGCGGCCCCGTTGCTGTCCCGGACTTCGGCCGAGAAACGCACCACGGCGCCCTGGCGGATGCGCCGGTTTCCCGCCGCGATGCGGATATGCGTGCCGTCGACCGGTCCCACGCGCTGCTCGACCTGAAAGCGCAGTCCCAGCGATGCGCGCGCGTCACGGCCGGCCTGCGCTTCCAGAGTGGCCTCGTAGGTGCCGGCCTGGGCGGCGTCCGGCACGGGGACTACTACGGAAATGGTCTCGCTCGCGCCCGGATTCAGGGTCGGTATCTCGGAAGGCGTGGTGGTCGGAACCATGCCGGGAACGGCGACACCGTCCGTGTGCGCGGCGCGAGCCGACAGGCTCACCGGCCCGACCGCCACGTTGCCCGTGTTGACCAGGTCGACCGCGCCCTGGTAGGAGAGCGCGCTGCCGTCCCGGGATGCCACCAGTTCGAGGGTGGCGGTCGAGAACTCGATCGCCGCCGCCCGCTCGACGGGAGGTTCGACAGGATCGCGGCAGGTGGTGAGCAGAAGGGTGACCGACAGGCTGAACAGGAGCCCTCCGGGGTGCCTTGCCCGCGATGCGGCGCGCACGACAGCGTTGTCTTGCCTGTAGTTTGCGACGGAACGCATGTGCCTGGAGGTTGGGTCTGAAGTCATGCCGGCTCACACCGCCTGCACCTGGAGCTGCTCCGATAACTAATAACGCGTGCGCGCCCGGGTTACTACACCGGCCTTGCCGGGACTGTGAGGCCCAACCGCTCTTCCGGGACAGAGCGAGCGCCGGCCGGCGTACCGACGCATTGAGTTGACCCCGAGTGGGCACTAATATTCGGATTGTCGCGCAACGATCACTCTCAGAAGGCAGCGGTCGCGACCCTTGCACCATCGCCGGCAACACGCGGAAAGGATTCTCGGATGACGGCTCGCCGGGACAGGAAGGGGGAGGGTGGCCTGGAATCAGGGCTCGTGACACGACGCTCCCTCATCCGCTCCGGACTGGCGGCGCTGGTGGCGGCTCCCTGGGCCGGGCCGCTGGCGGCCGCCCCGGGTTCCGCGCGTCATTCCGGCCCACGTGCCCGCCCCGCCCAGGAGGGCGACATCGTATTGGGCGTGTCGGCCGCGTTCTCGGGTCCCTCGCGCGGCCTGGGCACCGAACTCTACCGCGGCTCGATGGCCTGGTTCAACCACGTCAACGACAACGGCGGGGTCAACGGCCGCAGGATCGTCCTCAAGCTCACCGACGACGGCTACCAGCCCGATCCCTGCGTGGCGAACACGATCCAGCTCATGCAGGACGAGAGCGTGTTCCTGCTCTTCGGATACGTCGGCACCCCCACCGTCACCCGCGTGCTGCCGCTGCTCAAGAGGTTCCGGGACGAGCAGGTCTATCTCTTCTTTCCCTTCACCGGGGCGGAGCCGCAGCGAGAGCCTCCCTACGGCGAATTCGCCTTCAATCTGCGCGCCTCCTATCGCCAGGAGACGGCGGGGCTGGTCGACAACTTCGTGCGCATCGGGCGCCGGCGGGTGGCGGTGTTCTACCAGAACGACGCCTACGGCCGGAGCGGATGGGCCGGCGTGCGCGAGGCACTCGCGGCGCACGGAGAGACCATGGCCGGCGAGGCCACCTATATGCGCGGCACCCAGTTCGACGCCAGCATGAGAGCGCAGGTCGAAATCCTGCAGGGCCAGTCCCCGGACGCCGTGATCTGCATCGGCGCCTACCAGGCGTGCGCCGCCTTCGCCCGGGACGCCGTCGATCTGGGGCTCCACATTCCCGTCGCCAACGTCTCCTTCGTGGGAAGCGAGAACCTGCTCGCGCTCTTGCGCGAAGGCCGCGACGATCCCGGGTCGCATACCCGCTTCCTGGTGAATTCGCAGGTCGTTCCGAGCTACGAGGACACCTCGCTGGCCGCGGTGCGCGAGTATCATGAGCTCATGGAGCGCTACAATCCGGATCCGCCGGAGGATGTCGACAGGATCGCCGAAGGCGAACCCTATGAGCCCTTCCCGCAGAGCTTCGTCAGCCTCGAGGGCTTCCTGAACGCCAAGCTGATCACGGAGATCATCGCGCGCATGGGGAGCGAGCCGGACCGGTCGCGGATCGAACAGGCCGTCTTCGCGGTGCGCAACTACGACATCGGGGTCGGCGAGCGGGTGTCGTTCGGGCCCGAGCGCCGGCAGGGACTCGACCGGGTCTACTACACGGTTCCGGAGGGGGATCGCTTCGTGCCGCTCGACGACTGGGAGTCCAGGTTCGCGATGTCATGAGGGTTCACAAGCTCTTTCGCAGACTGCGTTTCGGTGTCTTCGCCCTCTTCGCGCTCGTCGTTCTCTCGATCTTCCTGCTCTCCATCCGCACGGTCTCCAGCGAACTCGAGACCGAGTACGTCAGCAATAGCGCGAACATCGCCAGGAACATCGCCGACGCCAGCGTCGACATCCTGCTGAACAGAAACCTGGCCACCCTGCAGTCGCTCATCGATCAGTTCGTGCAGATCGAGAGCATCCGCTACATCTACATCGTCAGCGATACCGGGGAGTTCCTGGCGCATACGTTCGTTCCGGGAATACCGGAGGAAATCCTGGCAAGCGACCCCTCGCTCACCGATCCCGTCGAGCGCAGCCTCCCGGGGCTGGGCGAGTTCGTCGAAGTGGGAAGCCCGATCCTCTCGGGGGTGGCGGGCACGGTGCACGTCGGCATGGACACGGAGGCGCTCGCGCTCAAGATCCAGCGCGCGGTCGGGCAGCAGATCTACCTGCTTTGCATCATCATGGTCGTGGGCGTGCTGGCCCTGATCTGGATCGTCAAGGCGACCGCGAAGCCGCTGGAAGAGCTACTCACGTACGTGGTCGAGCTGGCCCGCAACGGTGGCGAGGCGTCGGACAACGGCGTCCTGGCCCGGAGAGATGAAATCGGGGACATGGCGCGGCTCATGCGTCACGCCGCCGGCCAGGGCTCCCCGCCCCCGAAGTGGCGGGCTCGGGTCAAGCGCCCGAGCTAGGCGAAACACACCGTGCGCGTTCCCAGAAGCGTCGTCGTCCTCTTCTGCACGATCCTCCAGTTGTGCCTGGGCACCGTATACGCGTGGAGCTTCTTCCAGACCATGCTGGTGCGGGACTCCGGCTGGACCTTCAGCGAGACCGCCGCCGCATTCAGCATCACGATCTTCTGCCTGGGGGTGTCGGCGGCGCTGGCCGGCCAGGCGCTGCCGAAGGTAGGGCCCAGGGCCCTCGCCCTGGCCGGAAGTGTCCTGTTCTCGAGCGGCTATCTGATTGCCAGCCTCGCGCTGTCGCTGGATTCC
>JAJDVR010000094.1 GCA_022826025.1 Gemmatimonadota bacterium
GTAGCTGTGGAGCTCCGGGTCGTCGAAGGTGAGGATGTTGCTGCCGCCCTCGTAGGTGTTCAGCAGGGTCGTGGCGGTCAGGATCCTGGCCAGGTTGCGCTCGGCCCTCGGATAGTCGTGCGCCCAGGGCGGCTGGCCCCAGCCCCGGCGGCCGCCCGGCAGGAAACTGCGGGGGGCGCCCCGCCCGCCGGAGACATCGGTGCGGATGCGCACGAAGGTGAAGCGGCCGTCGTAGGGAATGTTCGCTTCCTGGAGGGGAGCCGCCGGCGAACCGGGCTGTGCCGGGGCCGCGACGGACCGGCGGGCTTCCGGGGTCGGCTCGTTGGCCGCGATGTCCGAACCGGTTGCGGCGGCCGCAAGCAAGCACGCGGCGACGGTCCCCGCAACCCCCGCCGCCACGGCCAACGCCCGCGTCACCATGGTTGTGGCTCCGGGCTGCCGCGCAGGGTCATGAGGAGGTCCTGGGCGGCTTCGAAATTGGGCGCCCGCTCCAGCGCGCGCAGCACCGTGCGGCGGGCGCGGACCATGTCGCCGGCCTGGTACTGCGCCAATGCCAGCTGGTAGAGCGCCCCTGCCATGTCCACGGGATCGAGCGCCACCAGAGCTTCGCGCGCGCGCACCGCGACGGGGTGAAGGGCCCGACCGGCCGCCAGCTCGGCCAGCCGGCCGTGGGTCTCCTCGTCGAAGGGATAGATGTGCACGGCCCGCTGCAGGGCTTCGATGGCGCCCGCTCCGTCCCCGGCCGCTTCCCTGAGCTGCGACTCCTCCAGATTCGCCTCCAGGAAGGACTCGTTGATCCCGGTCAGGGTCTCGAGCTGGCGCAGGGCGCCGGCGCTGTCGCCCCGCTGCATGTGGATGCGCGCGAGCAGCCAGCCCGGGCTGCCGGGTCCCGCGTATTCCGGGAACAGGTCGCGGGCCCGCGCCAGGTACTCCTCGGCCTCGTCGAGCCTGTCCTCATCGAAGAGCTGCACACCCATTGCCATCTGGGCCATGAAGTTGTCGGGATGGGCCGCCGCCAGCCGCCGCACCTCGTCCGGGGCGCGGGAGCCCCGTTCGGCCAGCGCGGGCAGGGGTTCGGTGGCCGCCAGCGCCCCGGCGAAGCGTTCCTCGAAGTAGTCCGTGAAGATCCGGTCGAAGCGCTCGATCTCCGTGCCGAGCACCCGTTCGAACACCTCCTCGGTGGTGGAGCCCGCCGCGTACTCGCGGAGCATGGCCACCAGCGCCTCGGGCCCGTGATCGCGCGCGATCAGCTCGCAGACCAGTGACGCCTGGTAGTAGGAGTGCACCACCTGGTCTCCATAGCTCGGGCGCACGAAGCCGTTGTTGAGCTGGCTGACCGGCAGGACCCGGCCCTGATGGTAGGCGATCAGAAAGCCCGGGTTCAGATTGTGCCCCCAGGAGGGCGCGCCGCGGCGCTGCTCGTAGACCGCGAATCCCTCCGCGAGCCAGCGCGGTACGCGGTGGTTGGAGAGCGCGAGATGAAAGACGTGGGCGATCTCGTGCCAGAGGGTCGACGCCCAGTTGAACTCGCCCCGGTCGCGCGCGGACGGGGAATCCATGGCCACCACCGAGCCGAAGCTCACCCCCAGCGCCCCGAGGCCGGCGAGCCCGACCGTGCGCACGGAGAAATCCGCGTGACTGGGGAAGAGTTCGAGCCGGATCGGGGTGGGCGGGTCGTACTGGTAGCGCTCGGCCAGGGCCTGGTAGGTCCGCTCGGCCAGCTCGGCCACGAACGGGGCCAACAGCTCCGCTTCCCGACCGTCGATGGCGATGATGAAGTGCTCGGTCTCGGTGATGCGATAGCGCTCGAAGGTGTCGAGGAGATCGAGGGTGTTCTTGTACCACGGGTTGAAGGGATCGCCCTCGAAGGCCCGCTCGAGTTCGGCCTGACCCTCTTCGATCGCGCCCACCCGCAGCTGGTTGATGCCCAGGATGCCGCGTGCCTTCCAGGAATAGGGATCGATTTCCACAGCCTCGGCGGCGAGCGTGACCGCGTCCGCGTAGCGGCGCGTCTGCACCGCCATGTCGGCCACGGTGGTGAGGAGGCCCGGGTACTGCGGGTTCAGCGCACGCACCTGCTCGCGGACGGCCTCGAAGTCCTCGTGGCGGTCGCGCAGGAACCAGGTCGCCGCGAGCACCGAGAGTGCCTCCAGCGACGACGGGTTCACCTCCAGCGCGGCACGCGCCTCCTCCTCGGCAGCCGGGTACTCCTCCAGACGCAGATGCAGACGAGCCAGCAATGTCCGGGCCGGGACCAGGTCGGGATTGATTTCGAGGGCGCTCCGCGCCGTGCCCATGGCCTCGGGCGAGCCGTCGAATTCGTGCGCCAGCGCCATCCCCAGGATCGCCTGCGGATGGCGGGGATTGCGGGCGAGCACCTGTTGGTATGATTCGCGCGCGTCGGGACTCCGGTAGGTATCGAGGAAGAGTTGTCCCGTACGCAAGTGCGGTTCCGGGTTGGTCGGGTCCGCCGCCACGGCCTCGTCGAACGCCCGCAGCGCGTCCTGCAGCAGTTGAGATTCCTCTACCCCGAGATGGCGCACGGCGATGCCCACCGCGGTGAGCTCGGCTGACGACAGCGAGGTGGTCCGGTTGTAGAGGTCGATGAAGCCGTCGAAGGCGCGCATGGCTTCGTCGCGCTGCCCGGTTCGCAGCTGCAGCTCCGCAAGGTTCACGCGCGCGGTGACCTCGTCGTCGGCTCCGCCCGCCATCGCCGAGCGGAAGCTGGCCGCCGCCTCCCGATAGCGCCCCCGTTCGACCAGCATTTCGCCGAGCACGTTCTCGAGCGCGGCCCCGTGGCGGTCGCGGCCGTCACGGGCTGCTTCCTCCGCCTCCTCGTACCGTCCCACCTCGGCGAGGGCGCGCGCGAGCGCGCGATGGACAGCCACGGTGGCGGCACGGTCACGTGCGAGGCGCCGCAGTTGACGGATCGCGTCGTCGTACTCCCCGCTCTCCAGCGCCGCGAGCGCGTTCGCTTCGGCCTGCGCGGCCAGCGGCGGCGCCACGGAAAGTGCGGTCGCGAGCGCCAGCAACAACGCCGCGCGCACCGGCGACCGCGGCCGGAAGCCGGCCTTCACCGTCCTCCTCCCCCTTCCCTCTCCCGGATGGCCCGCGTGGTCAGCGTCAGTTCCACCAGTAGCCCCTCCAGCTCCGCCTCGTACTGCTCTGCCTGCATGGTGTCCCTGAGCGCCGTGAGCGCGGCGATCTGTTCCTCGAGCTCCTGCCGCTGCCGGTAGAGGGCCGCCAGCTCGGGGTCCGCCGCAATCTCGGCGTCCGTCACCCGCCCCCCTCCCCGGGAGAGGAAGACGGTGCGCGCCAGCGCGCCGTCCAGATCGCCTTCTTCCTCGAAGCCGCTCCCCACTCCGTCCCCGTTATCGTCGAGCAGGGCGTGCTCCGTGGCGAGCAGGCCATCTTCCTCGAAGCTGCGCTCGACCTCCCTGCGGGCGTAGGCGAAGGCCTCCAGCACCGACACCCGCTCGTCCTTGTCGGTATCGGCCACCTCGCCCGCGAAGGCGTCGGCGAAGAACCCGGCGAAGCGGGTGGCGTTGCCCTCCCGGGGAGAGCGGGTCGCCGTGATCACCGTCCGGTTCGGACCGGACATCTCCGATATGAAGGCGCCCGACGCGCTGGCCGTGTTGACGAATACGACGTTTCGGGTCCCGAACCGCTCCACCAGAAAGGCGAAGTCGGTGGCGCTGAGATCCCTCCCGGGCACGTTGAAGCGGGAGTCGCCCCCGCTGGAGGTGCCGTGCCCGATCAGCACGATCATCACGGCATCGTCCGGGCCCGTCCGCTCGCTCAACTCCCCGAGGGCGGCCTCGATGTCCTCGCGCCGGGATGGTCCGTCGATGAGCTGATCCATCTCGGGCCGCTCGGCCAGCCAGATCACATCCGCCGGATCGAGCCCGTGTTTGTCCACCGCCGCCCGCACCACCGTCAGCCCCCACTGGTGGAACCGCTCGCGGAACTCCGCGGCGCCGCTCGCCCCGCTGATCACCACGAGGTGCGTCTGCTGGGCGCTCACGTCGAGAGCCGAAACCGCCAGGACCATCCCCGTGGCGGCGGCGACCCGCCTCCATCCCGCGCCACGGAGAAAACCCCTCACACCAGCCCCCTCACCCGCCGATAGCCCCACTCGCCCAGGATCAGCACGAGCAGAAGAAGCAGCAGGATCGGCATGTCCCACAGGTCCATCTCCTCCACCAGAGTGACTCCCGCGCCAGTCACGCGAATGTCCTCGGGGAGCGTCGCGACCGTCTCCGGCGTGTAGGAAATCCCACCGGTCTCGTCGGCGATGCGCTCGAGCAGCGGCGTGCGGGCGCCCGCGTCGAAGTACTCGCTCCGCTGGGGCGCCACCTGGAAGTACGCCTCGTCCACGCCAATCAGGTCGTCTCCGTCGTATGCGCGCACGGTCAGCGTGTGCAGTCCTTCGTCCGCAGGCGTGAAGTCGGTCTCGTACTCACCGGCGTCGCTGTCCACCGCCCAGTCCATCCCCAGCTCCACCTCCTCGCCCAGGGGAGTGGTCACGGTGGCCTCCACGACGCTGTTGCTCATCCCGAGATAGCTGGAGTCGTTCACGATCGCCGTGAGGGCCACGCTCTCCCCGGGCTCCACCCGGTCCCGCGGCACCTGGCCGGTCACCTGGTCGGGCACGCCATCCACCAGCCAGCGCAGCATCT
>JAJDVR010000198.1 GCA_022826025.1 Gemmatimonadota bacterium
CCGGGCTGGTGCTCGTCGATCACATCCGTGGTGAGGCCCAGCGACTCGTAGATGTAGCCCATCCACTGGGCGTCGCGGCGGGCCAGGTAGGAGTTGACGGTGACGAGGTGCGCTCCCCGCCCCGCGAGGGAGTTCAGGTAGAGCGGCATCGTCGCCACCAGGGTCTTGCCTTCACCGGTGGCCATTTCGGCGGCCTTCCCCTGGTGGAGCGCGATCGCTCCGATCAACTGGACATCGTAGGGGATCATGTCCCAGACCAGGTCGTGCCCGGTCACCCGCACCGTAGATCCGACGAGCCTCCGGCACGCCTCCTTGACGACGGCAAAGGCCTCGGGAAGGATGTCGTCGAGAGCCTCTTCGAGTTCGGCGAGGTAATCCTTGTCGAGTTCGGCGATCCTGAGGCCGAGGCTCTCCCGCTCGGACGGGTCCTGGGACCGACTCTTGCGTTCACGAAGGTCCTGCGCCTCGCCCAGAACGGGACCTGTCCGTTCCTGGATACGTGCACGGAACTCGTCCGTCTTGCCGCGCAGCTCGTCCCGCGAGATCCCGGACAGACCCTCGTATATCTCGTTGATCTCGTCGACCAGGGGCTGGAGCTTCCGCGCTTCCCGGGCGTGCCGATCTCCGAATACCTTCCTGGCGAATGCCTTGATCATCGTTCAGTCCAGCGCGTCGCGCGCGTCATGACATGGCGCCGACCGGCTCCGGCAGCGCCGGAGGCCACCCCCCCGGCCGCGATGTACGTGCGGTCCGCGTACGGGTACAGCCCCTCCCGCTCCAGGATGGCGCGGACCGGATCGGTCACCAGGTACCGAAGCCGGCGTCCCTCGCCGAGTCGGGTCCGAATCTCGCTCGACGAGACGTCGATCCGGGTGACCGGCAACTGCTCATGTTCCACCCCGGGGGACGTAACCCGTCCGAAGGAGCTGCCACCGGGCACCATGACAACGACCCGCGCCAGGCGCGCGATCTCGTCGGGTTCCCGCCAGCTGCGGAAGGCCGCCGCCTGATCGGGGCCGATCAGCAGGAAGAGGCGGGTCGCGGGATCGGCGCTCACAAGCTCCCGCAGCGTGTCGACCGTATAGGATCTGCCCTTCCGGCGAACCTCCCGGTCGCTGACCCGAAAGCGTTCGTCGCCGGCCACGGCCGCCCTGGTCATCTCCAGGCGAACCTCGGGCGCCGACAGTCGCCACGGGCGCTTGTGGGGAGGATGCCCGCACGGAATCCACACGACGCGGTGCACGGGAAGAGCGTCGAAGGCGTCCTGCGCAACCGTCAGGTGCCCGATGTGCGGCGGGTCGAAGGTTCCCCCGAAGAGCGCAATGCCCCCGGAGGCGCGCTCATCCGACATCACGGACCTCCTCCGCTTCCGGTGAATCCGGATACCGGTCGAGCAGCCTCTGGCGCGCCTCGGTCGCCTCTTCTTCGTACTCCAGGCGCTGGTAGGTGCGATAGATGAAGAGCAGGGCGGCCGGGGCCGCGGTGGTATCGGGAAAGTCCTCGAGCGCCTGCTCGAAGTAGATGAGTCCGGAATCCAGCAAGCTGCGCCGGAAGTAGAACTCGCCCCGGTTGACGTCCTTCCACGCCAGCTTCTCCACCATGACGCTGCGGATGGAATCGGCTTCCGAAGCCTCCGCCGTTCCCGGAAAGTCGAGCGTCACCGCCTGGCAGGACGACAGCGCCTGCACGGTATACTGCTGGTCCCGGTCGAGGATCGGAGACAGGCGCGAGTGCGAACGGCACAGCCCCAGCGCGGCGTCGGTCATGAGTTCATGGGTCGGATACGTGCTCGAAAAGCGAACAAACTCGGAGTTGGCGGTGATGTAGTCACCCTTGTTGAGATAGGCCTGCGCCAGCAGCATGCGGGCCTCGGCCATCTGATCGAAGCCCGGCGCTCCCTGCACCAGCCTCTCAAGCGCCGTCACGGCTTCATCCCAGTCCTCGCGATCGAATGCCTCCTGCGAATACTCGAGGAGTTGAGAGGCGGTCAATCCAAAATAGGGCGGGGTGGATGAGCAGGCGGCCCCCAGGCATACGATCAGTGCGGACAGCACCGAGGTGCGCCCGCTGCTGTACGCGCGACTTCCGCTCGTCATCGGCACCGAACTCTCCTGAAAAACACCAACGCTGGTTCCCTTGGTGAAGGATCGCGAAAGAAGGCGGGCGCGTCCATGAACGGATGACTCATCCTGCCCGGTAAAAGTCGCGAATCGCCCGCGCAACCCGTTTTGCACGTTCCGCCCCGAGCTCCGGGAACACGGGAAGGCTGACCACCTCGCCGCACGCAGCCTCGGCCACCGGAAGATCGCCGGGACGATAGCCGAGTTCCGCGAAGCAGGGCTGCAGGTGAAGCGGTCGCGGGTAGTAAAGCCCGGTCTCCAGTCCTCTCTGGCGCAGGTGGCTCCGAAGCCGGTCCCTCGCGCGCGCCCGAATGGTGTATTGATGGTAGGTGTGGAAGTTCCCGGACCGAACCGCGGGGCGGAGGACGCCGGAGATTCCGGCCAGCATCTCGTCGTATATCGCGGCGTTGGTCCGGCGGGCTTCCGTCCAGCCGGTCAGCCGGGGCAGCTTGGCGTGCAGCACCGCGGCCTGCAGGGCATCCAGGCGGCTGTTCACGCCGACCGCGTCGTAGCGCCCACCGCTCACCCCTCCGTGCGTGCGCAACCTGCGAAGCCGCCGCGCGAGCGCGTCGTCGTCGGTGACGATCAGACCGCCATCGCCGAATCCTCCCAGGTTCTTGGTAGGAAAGAAGCTGACGGTCCCCGCCGTTCCGGAGGCCCCTGCGAACGCGGTCTCACCTCCGGGCGTCCGCTGCCAGGCGCCGAGTGCCTGGGCCGCGTCTTCGACCACCCGGGCACCCCGTTCATGCGCGAGCTCGAGCAATTCGGCCATGGGGGCCATCTGTCCGAACAGATGCACGGGAAGGACGACCCGGGTGCGATCGCTCCAGCACGCGCGCACGGTGTCCGCATCCAGGTTGAAGGTCTCCGCGTCCACGTCGCAGAAGACCGGGCGGAGGCCGGCGTTCCATACCGCTCCGGCGGTCCCGAAGAAGGTAAAGGCGGGCACGATCACCTCGTCGGAACGACCGAGCCCGAGGGCGCGCAACACGAGCCAGATGGCGTCGGTGCCGTTGGCGCATCCCACTGCGTGACGCACGCCGACCCGCTCCGCCACGGCTTCCTCGAACGCCTCGACCGCAGGTCCCAGCACGAATCTCTGGCTTTCGACCACCTCGGCCAGCGCGCGATCGATCTCCGCCCGCATGGTGTCGTACTGCGCCGGCAGGTCGACCAATGGAGTGTTTGTCAGCACGCCCACTCAAGATCTTCCGGCCATCCCGGAGGCCCGCTGCGCCGACCCTCCTCTCCCTCCATCGCCCCACCACCGCGGTCGTCACCGACGGACACGCCGAAGCGCAGTTCGTCGATCCAGTGCTCGGCTCGCCGGGCGAGCGCGCGTGACGCCGACGGATCCTCCCGCGCCGCCCCCCGGAAGGCATCCACGGCCTCGTCGCAGCGGGCGAAGGACACCAGCAGTTCGCCCAGCTCAAAATAGGCCCGGGCGAGGTGGGTCCGGGGTTCACCCCGAGCCACGGTTTCCTGAATCAGGGTCAGGGCCCCCTCGTGGTCGCCGTCATCCCGGAATTCCTGCGCGAGATCGTAAGAGCATTTGCCGATGTGCCATCCGGCATCCCGCTGCTGCCGTGTCGGCACGGTCTCCACGAACTGCCGGTAGAAGGCGAGGGCGGACTCGCAGGCCCCCACTTCCTCATAAGCGAGAGCGGTCTCGTACAGCACCTCCGGCACCGAGTCACCCGAGAGGGCGCGCTGGAAGAAGACGAGCGCGCGCGCGTGTTCTCCGTTGGCCGCATAGTGCGATGCCAGGGGAAAAGCCAGACGGGCAAAGTTGACATCCGGATTGAGTTCCGCGGCGGCTTCGAGCGCGGACGCCAGGGCAAACCGATCCGCCTGCTGCTGGGCGGTGCGCGCCAGACGAACCAGGTCGGAGACCGCCTGGTCGACCAGGTCGGGCTCGATCTCGATGGCGCGCCGGTAGGCCTGCCTGGCTTCGTCCACTCGTCCGAGGCGGGCGTAGGCATGCGCCACCCGCAGATGCGCGTCCCCGGAGTTGGCTCCACGGCCCACGGCCAGCCGGTATTCGGCGAGCGCTTCCTCGTAGTCGCCATGCGCCCAGGCCTGGTCACCGCGCAGGGTCGCGCCGTCCTCCGCGGCGCGCGTCGCGCAGGCGGCTGCCACTACCGCGATCAGGCAGCCCCGCCACAACCACCCCGCGACCTTGTTCCTTCCGTGCTCAAACATGCGTCCCCTACCGGGATCGCGCCCCACAGGTTCCGGGACGGCGGCCGCGTCGCATCGGCCGAGGTGACTAGGCGAGGCCACCTTTCACGATCCACCCCACCCCGCGGCGCGACGCCGCCCGCGCGTTCGTGCCCGCCGTGGCGTTGCGGGCGTCCACCAGCACCCTCGACTTCGCCACGATTTCGCGCATGTCGAAGCAGGAGTGGTCGGTCAGAATCAACACCACATCCGCCTGACCCAGCAGGGAAGGAGTCAGCGCAACCGATTCCCGCAGCCCCGTCCGCTCGTCGTTGAGGAACGGCACGTGGGGATCGTGGTAGAGGACGCCGGCGCCCGCGGCCTCCAGCAGCTCCATGATGTAGAGCGCCGGTGATTCCCGTACGTCGTCGATGTCCTTCTTGTACGCGACCCCCAGAATGGCCACGGTGGAGCCCCTGACCGCCTTGCCCTCGTCGTTCAGGGCGTCGCGAACCTGGTCAACGACAAATCGGGGCATGCTTGCGTTGATCTCCGACGCCAGCTCGATGAAGCGGGTGCGGAAATCGAGCGTGCGCATCTTCCAGGACAGATAGTGGGGATCGACGGGAATGCAGTGCCCCCCGAGGCCGGGACCCGGGACGAAGCGCATGAACCCGAAGGGCTTGGTGGCGGCCGCCTCGACCACTTCCCAGATGTCCACACCCAGCCGGTCGGCGATGAGGGCGGTCTCGTTCACCAGCCCGATGTTCACTGCCCGGAAGGTGTTCTCCAGGATCTTGCTGAGTTCGGCCACTTCCGCGCTGGACACCGGCACCATGCGGTCGATGAAGCGGCTGTAGCACGCCGCACCAGCCTCCGTGCACCGGGTCGTCACCCCCCCGATCACCTTGGGCGTGTTGCGTGTCGTCCAGACCTGGTTTCCCGGATCCGTTCGCTCCGGCGAAAAACACAGGAAGAAGTCCTCCCCCACCACCAATCCGCTCTTCGCCAGCTCTCCGAGAACCACTTCGCGGGTCGTGCCGGGATAGGTGGTCGATTCCAGCACCACCAGCTGGCCGCGGCGCAGGCTCGCGCCAACTGCGGAGGCGGCCGCCAGGATGAAGGAAATGTCGGGGTCGCGGGTCTTCGACAGCGGAGTCGGGACGCTGATGGCGATGACATCGCACTCTCCAAGGCGCGACATGTCGGCGGTCGCGCACAGCACGCCTGCTCCGGCAAGTGCAGCCAGCCGACGCGAGGGAACGTCCCCGATATGGCTCGTGCCCGCGTTGACCCCGTCCACGACGGACTCGTCGATGTCGAACCCGATGACGCGTATCCCGGCTTCGCCGACGATG
>JAJDVR010000049.1 GCA_022826025.1 Gemmatimonadota bacterium
GCGGTGGCCGCTGTCGCTGGCGTTGATCGCCGGGTGGCTCGGGCTCAGCACCGCGGCGAAGAACCATGCTCTCCGTCCGTTCGAGACCATCGCGAACATGCTCGCGGCCCTCCGTGAGGGGGACTTCTCGATCAGGGCCAGGGTGGGTGATGCCCGCGACCCCCTCTCGCTGGCGTACCTGGAGATCAACTCGCTCGAGGAGATCCTGAGGGAGCAGAGGCTCGGAGCCGTCGAGGCCACGGAGACGCTCCGCTAGGTCCTGGAGGAGATCGACATCGTGGTGCTGGCCTTCGACCCGCACGGCGTGCTGCGCATCGTCAATCGCGCCGGCGAGAGACTGCTGGGGCAACCGGCGCACCGCCTCAGGGGCAGGACGGCGGAGGAGTTGCGTCTCTCCAGCCAGCTGACCGGCACGACACCGCGCACTGTGGAGCTGTCATTTCCCGGCGGGTCGGGCCGGTGGGAACTCCGCCGCAGTGTCGTCCGCCAGGAGGGGTATCCCCTCAGGTTGATCGCGCTCTCGGACCTGAGCCGTGCGTTGCACGAAGAGGAGCGCAAGGCCTGGCAGCGCATCATCCGGGTGCTGTCCCATGAGATCAACAATTCCCTCGCCCCGATCAAGTCGATCTCGGGCAGCCTCCGGACCCTTCTGAGGCGCAGCCGGCTTCCCGCCGAAATCGAGGAGGATGCGGAGCGAGGCCTGGGCGTGATCTCGTCACGGGCCGAGACGCTGGGGCGCTTCATGGCTTCCTACGCCCGGCTCGCACGCCTGCCGGCGCCGAAGCTTGCTCCAGTCCCGGTCGCCAGTCTGGTGCAGATGGTTGTCGACCTGGAGACGCGGGTTCCGGTGGAGGTGGCGCCGGGCCCAGAGGCTACCTGTTCCGCGGACGCCGATCAGCTGCAACAGGCCCTGATCAACCTTGTGAGGAACGCGGCCGATGCCACCCTCGAGGCCGAGGGCCGACGAGTCCGGCTCGGCTGGGAGGTCCATGACGCCAGAGTTGAGATCATCGTCGAAGACGAAGGCCCCGGGATTGGAGACACCGGCAACCTGTTCGTGCCTTTCTTTACGACGAAATCCGGCGGCTCGGGGATCGGCCTCGTACTGTCACGGCAGATTGCCGAGAGCCATGGCGGCACTCTGGTACTCGAGAATCGCGGAGACGGCCGGGGAGCGCGGGCGCGCATCGCGATTCCCATGGATTCGGACGATTGAAGAACGAGGGTGAGTCCGCGGCCCCTGCGAAGGGTCACAAGACCCACAGGACCGGTACCTGGGCACCATCGTCAACCGTTCAGAATCGCACGCCCGAGTCCCACAACCGGGCGGATCGCACTTTCCCACACGGGCCGACAATAATCCATAACCTGTTGTCTAAAAACAAGATAGATCCGACGACACCGCCTTGGCACGCTTCTTACACTGTCCTCCCCACGGAAGCGCGGGCGGTTCCATCCGGACGCGCCAGAAGATCGCGGCGGGGCATGGAGGCGGTTGATCCGGCCAACACCTTCGCCCGCGGAAAGCAACGATCACCCCGGACGTGGAGCGTGAATCAATGGTTCGAGGCACCGCAGTTGGCGCGGCTCTCGTGCTGATGGCCGGGGTCGGTACCGCCTCGGCGCCCGCGGGCGCATCGGGCCAGGAACGCACGAGCCTCTCGCTCGAAGAAGCAATCCGGATCGCGAAGGATGGCAACCCGGCCTTTCTGTCGGCGACCAACGACCTGGATCGAGCCAAGTGGCAGGTCCGCGAGTCGTACGGCCAGTTCCTGCCTTCGGTCACCGCCGGGGGAGGAGCCCAGTACGAGTACGCGGGCGTGCAGCGCTTCGGAATCTTCTCCTCGGCCGACATAGCGGCGGGAACCACCGACTACCTGCTCTCCAGCTATTTCCTTTCCGTCAACTGGTCCATCGACGGCAACACGTTTTTCCAGGCCAAGTCCGCGCGTGCGAACCAAGGCGCTGCCGAGGCCAGGAACGCGGCGGACGAGTTTGCCCTGGAGGCCACCGTGACGCTGCAGTACCTCGCGGCGCTGAGGGCAAGGGACGCGGTGGAGGTTGCGGAGCGCCAGGTGGCCCGCTGGGAGCAGAACTTTGCGCTGATCGGCGCGCGGGTTGACGCGGGAGCCGCCCTTTCGACCGAAGGGAAGCAATCCGAGGTCGACCTGGGGCGAGCGCGGGTGGCTCTTCTCCGGGCGGAGAACCTCTACCGCACCGAGATCGCCCGCCTCATGGAGCAACTCGGCACGGATCTGGGAGCCCGGCTCGAGCTAGCTTCGGACTTCGCCGTGTTCGAACCAGGCTGGGATCGGAGAGAGCTGATCGAGACGGCCATGTCGGGACATCCCGGCTTGCGGGCGGCTCTGGCGTCGGAGGCTTCGGCTTCGGCGCAGGTCAACCGGGCCCGCGCCAGCTACTTTCCGACTGTTTCGGCGTCAGCGGTCTGGTCGGGATTCACCCGCCAGGTAGGCAACCCGGACTACGTCGTTCAGCAGGCCCAGAGCAGCGTTGACCGCCAGCGGCTAAGCTGCCAGTTCGACAACGCCCTCCTCGCCCACCTGCAGGACCTGCCCGGGCTTGCGGTGGACGACTGCTCGAGGTACGTGCTCACGGAGCCGATGCGCCAACAGGTCCTGGCGACGAACGCGACCTTCCCGTTCGACTTCACGAGGCAGCCGCTGAGCCTTCGCCTGAACGTGAGTTTCCCCATCTTCGAAGGCTTCACGAAGCAGCGCAACATCGCCCGGGCCCAGGCGGACCGGCGAGACGCCACGTACGCTCGCCGGGCGGAGGAACTCAGGCTCCGCGCGACCGTTACGCAGTCCTACGACGATCTGGCGACGGCATACCGGGCCCTGCGGATCCAGGAACGCAATCTCGAGGTCGCGTCGGAGCAGCTCGAACTCGCTCGCCGGCGCTACACGCTCGGGGCGGCTCCGTTCCTGGAGCTTCTGGATGCGGAGGATTCGATGGCGCAGTCGGAGCGCGACCACCTGGCTGCCGTGTACGACTTTCATGCCGCCATCTGGTCGCTTGAAGCCGCGGTTGGGCGGCGTCTGCGGCCCGACGCCGAGCTCTTAGAGGACGACGGTGTACGCAATCCTCGATGATATCCACTACTCCCTGAGGTCTAGGTTTCACTGTCGTGGCCGCATTGGTGCTGGCTCTCGGCGTCGGCGCGACGACCGCGATCTTCAGCGTACTGAGCGCCGTGGTGTTGCGGCCCCTCCCGTTTCCGGACGGCCACCGGGTCGTGAATCTGGCGTGGAACTACGGTTCCTACGTCTCCCCCTACCTGACGGGAGCCCAGTTTACGTACTGGCAGGAGCGCACACGCTCCCTTGGCGCCTTCGCGAGCTGGCAGTCGTCTTTCGGACGGGTCGGCGAAGTCGGTGAGGTCACGGGCGCTCAAGTCCTGCGCGTAACCTCGGGCTTCTTTGGCGTCCTGGGCATGTCGCCGGCGGTGGGCCGCGCCTTCGCCGAGGATGAATACCGGCCCGGAGGGCCCAGGGTCGCAGTGGTGTCTCCCGCGTTCTGGCGCGAGCACTTCGGCGAACAGGTGGACGTGTCCGGCCGGGTCTCGATCAGGCTGGAGGAAGAGCCCTACTCGATCATCGGCCTGCTTCCCGAGGACTTCGCCTTCCCTTACGTCGCGGAACCCGTGGAGATGGTCCTGCCCACCGAGGTACCACCCGTCGACCCCGATGACCACGGTGAGAACTGGCCGGCCATCGCGAGGCTTGGCGAGGACTACACGACGAGTGACGCCCGGACCGAGGTGGCGTCGCTCAATGCCGGGTTCGGGATGACGTACCCGCAGCAGGCCGCCGAAGCTGAACCCGGAATGACGCTCGACTCCTTCTCGGAGTTGTACGTCGGACAGACGGCGAATGCGATCTGGATCCTCATGGGCGCCGTCATGGCCGTCCTGCTGATCACCTGCGCCAACGTCGGCAACCTGTTCCTGGTCAGAGCACTGCGAAGGCGAGGAGAGATGGCGCTGTGCGCTGCTCTCGGCGCGACGGAGAGGCGGATCATGCGCCTTGGCATGGCAGAGGCCATCGTGGTGGCTTCCGCGGCCGGCGCCGTCGGAGTCGCGCTCGCGGTCTCGGGCGCCAATGTGCTCGTCGCGTGGGCCCCCGTCCGGCTGCCGCTGGCAGGCTCGATCGCGGTGGACTGGAGGATTGTGGCGTTTACGACCGCGATCTCGCTGGCGGCTGCCGTCGTGGTGAGCCTGGTGGCCGCGTGGCCTGCGGTGCGTGGGGGAATGTGGCGGGCGCTCAGACAGGGTTCCCGGACCACGACCGGGCAGCGTCGATTGCAGGAGGCGCTGGTGTCGGGGCAGACGGCGCTCTCGACCATCCTGCTGGTGGCAGCCGGTCTGCTCTTCACCACCTGGTCGAACCTCAGGCAGGTCGACCCCGGATTCGATCCCGAAGCGCTCGTCGCCGTGAAACTGCCGATCAGGCCGCCGAGCTATGACACTGCCGAGCAGCTCGACCAGTTCGCGCAGGGCGTGATCGAGGGTGTGCGAACGTCGGAGGGAATCGACCTCGTCGCCGGAGCGAGCAGCCTCCCCTTCGAGCGGGGCCTGAACTTCCCGATTTCGATCGCCGGACGCGACGAGTTCGGTGGTTCGGTCGAACTGCGAACCGTCACCGGGGGCTACTTCGAGACGCTGGCGGTCCCGGTGGTCCGCGGACGATCGTTCACGCCAGCAGATGTTCGGGGCGCAGTCGCCGTCGCCATCGTCAACGAGACCTTCGCACGCAACTACTTTCCCGGCGGCGACGCCGTCGGACAGCGCATCGATCTCGGGCGAATCAACAACGAGTACCGATTCCCTTCGATGGCAGGGCCCGGGGTCCTGATCGTCGGTGTGGCCGCAGACGTGCAGGATGTCTCGTTCCGGACCGACGTTCGGCGTACGATGTACCTTCCCCACGCTCAAGTCGGCGACTACATCGCCAACATCCGGGCCACGATGCCGGTTTTCGTCGTGCGGAGCACCCTGCCCGCAGAGCGACTCGAACGGGCGTTCGGGCAGGCGATACGCACGGTGGATCCCGCGCTGCCCGGCCCCGACGTCTTCGCGCTGAGCGAGACGGTCGCGGAGTCAATGGCCCGCGAACGATTCGGCACCCTGCTCGTGACGCTCTTCGGCGCTCTCTCGCTCATCCTGACCGCGGTCGGCGTGTACGCCGTGCTGGCCCAAACCGTGCGAAGTCGTCGCCGCGAGATCGGAATCCGCATGGCCGTAGGCGCGAGTGGCGACCGGGTGCTGCGGCTGGTCGTCGTGCGAGGACTGCTCCCGGTCGTCGTCGGCATCGGCGTTGGACTGGCGGGTGCGATGGCCGTCTCGGGTCTGCTGGAAACCTACCTATGGGGCGTCACGGGTACGGACGCCACGACGCTCGGCGCAGCCGCAGCCGGAATCTTCGCGGTGGCCATCTTCGCGTGCTGGATTCCCGCACGGGAAGCGACCGGCGTCGATCCCGTCACAGTCCTGGCCTCGTGAAAACCCCAAGGAGCCACAATTGGACATCATTCGCGATACCGGCCCCCGAAAACGGAAGAAGAAGCTGGCGTGGAGCGCAACGGCCATCGGCGCGTTCGCGATCGCCGTCTTCGGATGGCAGCTGCTTCCGTCGGGCCTCCCGACCGTCGATGCCGCCGTCGTATGGAGCGACACGGTGGCGCGCGGAACGTTGACTCGGCAGGTACGGGGGCCGGGCACTCTCGTACCGGAGCAGATGCGCTGGATCACCGCAGTGACCGCCGGACGCATCGAGCAGATTCTCTCCCTGCCCGGCACCGACGTCTCGGCCGGTGATCTCATCATGCGCTTGAGCAATCCCGATGTGGACATGCAATTGCTGCAGGCCCAGCAGCAGTTGTCCGCGGCTCACGCGAGCCTCGTTCAACTGCGCACCAGCCTGCGGATGCAGGAGCTTCAGCAGCGCGCCACCACGGCAACCGTGCGTGCGGACTACCTGGAGGCGGAGCGAATCCATCGCATCAATCAGCAGCTCTTTGACGAGAATCCGGAACTCGTCGCTCGGGCCGACCTCGCCCGGTCACGCGAGTCCGTGGACGCGCTGTCGCTTCGCCTCGAAACCGAGACGGAGCGCCTGGCCGTGATACAAGCCACGTCGGGGGAGCAAATCAGCGCCCAGGAGGAACAGATCACGCGCCTCGCCGACCTGGTTCGGTTCAGCCGCGATCGAATCCAGTCCATGCATGTGACCGCGTCGGTGAGCGGCGTCCTGGCGCCGCTCGACATTCCGCTCCAGGAGGGACAGTGGGTGCAGTCGGGGCAGGCCCTGTCGCGAGTCGTCGCTCCGGGCCGCCTGAAGGCGGAGGTCCGGATACCGCAGACGCAGGCGCAGGAGATCGCCGTCGGACAGGTCGCGACGATCGACACCCGGAGGGACACGATTCAGGGGCGGGTGGTGCGCATCGATCCCGCGGTTCGGAGCGGCACGGTGACGATCGACGTCGCGCTACCGCCGAGCCTTCCGCCGTCAGCGCGGCCCGATCTCAGCGTTGACGGAAGCGTCATCGTCGAGCACCTCGACGACGTCGTCCACATGGGCCGTCCGACGTTCGGGCAGGCCAATCGGCAGGTGAGCCTCTTCAGGGTGGTCGACGACGGGCGGTTCGCGGAGCGCGTCACCGTCCGCCTCGGCGCCAGTTCGCTCAATGACATCGAGGTACGCGAAGGACTGCAGCCGGGCGATGTCGTGATTCTGTCGGACATGTCCCAATGGGACGGGTTCAACCGGGTGAGGCTGAGGGGACGCGGAGGAGCACGATGATGACCAGTGATGCGCTGATCCGACTGGACGGCGTGGGCAAGGTCTTCCTGGCCGAAGAGGTGGAGACCCACGCGCTGTCGAACATCAATCTGTCGATACGCAGCGGCGAATACGTATCGATTGCGGGGCCGTCGGGCTGTGGCAAGACAACGTTGTTGTCGATTCTGGGATTGCTGGACGGCCCCACGACCGGGCGATACCTGCTCGACGGCACGCCGGCCGAGAACCTGGATGCAAGCCAGCGCGCACGGGTTCGCAACCGGGCGATCGGCTTCATCTTCCAGGCGTTCAACCTGATCGGTGATCTCACCGTCTACGAGAATGTCGAGTTGCCGCTGACGTATCGAGGCATGGGGGCCGCGGAACGCAAGGAGCGCGTGCAGGAATCGCTCGAGCGCGTGGGGCTCGCTCATCGTACTCGGCACTATCCCAACCAATTGTCCGGCGGCCAGCAGCAGCGCGTCGCGGTCGCGCGCGCGATCGTCGGCAAGCCGCTCATCCTGCTCGCGGACGAGCCCACCGGGAACCTCGACTCCAGGAACGGAAGCGCGGTGATGAGGCTGCTCGAGGAGCTGCATGACGATGGCGCCACGATCTGCATGGTGACGCACGATCCGCGCTATTCCCACCTGGCCGACCGGACCGTTCACCTCTTCGACGGGCAGATCGTGAGCGAAGACGAAGCTCAGCGGCAAGTGCTTGAGAAGGTCGGTCCCTGAGCCTGGGGACCGCCGCGGAATTGGAGCAAGCGGCTTCATGAGTCCCACGATTCGGAATGCGTTGCGGCGCCTGAAACGAAACCCCGGATTCAGCTTCTTTGCGGTCGCGACGCTGGGTCTGGGCATCGGACTCAACACGGCCCTGTTTTCCGTCGTCCATCAGGTGCTCATCGCTCCTCTTCCGATCCCCGGCTCCGAGGGCATCGTCATGCTCTCGCAGCGAAATCCTCGACTCGGGACCGGATTGAGCTCCGTATCGCCGGCTGGCTACCTGGCTCTGGAGCAGGGGCTGAGAACCATCGATCCGGTAGCTGCATTTCAGCCGATCGAACTCACGACGATCGACGATGAACGGCAACCTCGTCTCGTGCGAGCTGCTCGCGTGACTCCCAGCTTCTTCCGGATCGTAACTCCCCGACCGACGCGAGGAAGAACTCTCACCGACGAAGACCTCGGGCCCGCGCGCGAGTATACGAGCCTGGATGACGGCAACACGGTCCTCGTCAGCGAGCGCCTCTGGCGGGAGGCGTTCGGCGCGCGCGAAAACCTGGTCGGCGGTTCGATCCATCTGGACGGGCGAAGAGTCACGGTGGTGGGGATCGCGCCGGAGGGATTCGATTTCCCGCTGGCAACCGACGTCTGGCTACCGCTGCTGTTCGGAGACCGGGCGTCTGTCGATTGGGGCAGTTTCTACCTCGGTGTCGTCGGGCGCGTGCAGCCGGGACGCTCCCTCGCGGACGCACAGGTGGACGCAAACGGCGTTGCCGAATCCTACCGGAACGCGGTGCCTCCCCCGTACGAGGGGATGACGTTTCCGCTCACGACGGTGAAGGAGCGCCTGGTCCAGGACCTACGCCCGAACCTGGTCCTGCTGTTCGTCCTGGCCGGGCTTGTCCTCCTGGTCATCTGCACCAATCTGGCTTCACTCTTTCTCATCACCGGGGTCGTTCGGGAGCGGGAGTTCGCGATCCGCGTCGCGAACGGAGCCGCGCCGGGCGATCTTCTCGCGCAACTGACGGGAGAGATGGCCGTCATCCTGGCTCTCGCGAGCGTCCTCGCTCTGGCGACGGGCGCGTCGGGTCTTTCCGTTCTCAACTGGATCATGCCCGACAGGGTCAGCTTCCTGTGGTCCTTTCGCCTGGACCTGTGGTCGCTCGGCTTCTGTCTCCTCGTCGCGACCGGCGCAGGTGCGCTTACGGGGTTGTGGCCCGTCAGGCGCGCCACGCGGCTCGATCTCACGGCCCGACTGATCGGCCTCGGAGCGGCCAGGGACTCCGGGGGACAAGGAAAGGCGCACGCGGTCTTCGTGGCGGCGCAGGTGGCGCTGGCCATCGTGATCGGAACAGCAGCCTGGGTCCTGACGGCCACGTACATGCAGTTCCGATCGGCCGACCGCGGGTTTGAGCCCGAGGGTGTTGCCGTGGCGGAGGTGACGCTGCCCCGCGATCGATATCCGCGCAACACCGACCAGAGTGCCTTCCTCCAGTCGGTACTGGATCGAGCTCGAGCGTCGCGGCGCGTGTCCTCCGTCGCGGCTGCCATTCGACTGCCGATCATCGACATGGCCGGCGGCATCTATGTACGCCCACCCGGCGTGGAGCCCGACAGCGAGCTGGAGTCGATCGGGGTCACGTTCAACGCGGTCGCCGGAGCCTACTTCCAGACGCTCTCGATCGATCTCCTGGAAGGCCGGGGATTCGAAGATCTGGATTACACCGGGGCGCCCCCTGTGGCGGTGATCAGCCGCGAGCTGAGAACCATGCTGTTCCGCGATGAGGAAGTCATCGGGCGGGATCTGGTGCTGGGACCCTGGCCCGATCAGCCACGACGTATCGTCGGCGTCGCCGAAGGGGTGGCTCAGGGTGGCTTTACGGGACCGCTGGCGTCCGCCGTGTACCTCCCGTATGGTCAGGTCGAGAGTAGTCCGCTCCCTCGCGTCTATGTGATGGCTAGAGGCGATTCCCCACCGGACAGCATCGCCGCGGATCTCACCGACGCCATCATGGGCCTTGATCCCGGGATCGCACCCTCGGACCTGTCTCCGATGGAGTCCCGGATCCGCCGACTCGGGCGACCCTGGGCGGCAGCCACCTGGGTGACCGCTCTGATCGGTCTTCTGGCGCTTGGGCTCGCCCTGTCGGGTGTCTACGCGGCGACCTCCGGATTTCTGGTCGCGCAGGCAAGCGAGGCGGGTGTGCGCTCGGCGTTGGGGGCCGGTCCGCTCAGGTTGATCTGGTTCCTGTCGCGACGGGGAGCGATATGCCTGGTCGCCGGACTTCCCTTCGGGTTGGTGGGCGGGATGGCCGCCGTCCGGGTCGCCCGGACGGCGCTCCCCGGGGCGGAGGGTCCGGGGATGGAGGCGGCGGTAGTCGTCTGCGGCACCGTCTTGCTGACGGCAGGGATTGCCATCATCAGACCTGTCCTGTCGACGGTCCGGCGGGATGCGATGGGGTTGATCCAGCATGGGCTGTCGGGGCGTTCCGCATGATAGCGGAAGAGACAATGTCAGTGTGCAAGCCGGTTGTCCCGGCGAATCACCCTGACTCCACCGGCGTCATGCCCACATACTTGAGCCCGCTTCCGGTGTTGAACAGCACCGTCTCGTCGTCCTCGGAGAGCAGCCCCATGGCGAGCAACTCCGTCACCGACGCCAGTACCGCGCCTCCCTCCGGGCACGCGAAGATGCCGGTGCACTCCCCCATCGCCCGCACCGCCTCGGCCATCGCCGCGTCCTCGATCGCGACCGCGCCGCCCCCCGACTCTCTGATCGCGCGCAGCATGAGGAAGTCGCCGACCGCCGCCGGGACCCGCAGCCCCGCCGCATAGGTCTCGGCCTCGTCCCAGTACTGGGCCGCCTCGGTGCCGTCCTGCCAGGCGCGCACCACCGGCGCGCACCCGGTCGGCTGAACCGAGAACATTTTCGGGCGCTCGCTCCCGATCCAGCCCATCTGCTCCATCTCGTCGAACGCCTTCCACATGCCGATGAGACCGGTGCCCCCGCCGGTCGGGTAGATCACGGCATCGGGGAGCCGAAGTCCCAGCTGCTCGAAGAGCTCGTACCCCATCGTCTTCTTGCCCTCCACACGGTACGGCTCCTTCAGCGTGGACAGGTCCCACCAGCCCATGTAGTCCGCCCCCTCGCGCACGACCCGGCCGCAGTCGGTGATGAGGCCGTCCATCAGCACCAGGTCGGCGCCGAGCCCCTGAATCTCCTCCACGATGGTGGCCGGGGTGTCGTTGGGCGCGACGATGTGAACCGGCAGCCCGCCCGCGGCTCCGTACGCGGCCGCAGCGCTGCCCGCGTTGCCCGCCGTGGGAATCGCTAGCTCCTTCGCCCCCAGCTCCTTCGCGCGCGATACGGCCAGGCACAACCCGCGGTCCTTGAAGCTGCCCGTGGGGTTCATGCCTTCGTTCTTCACCCAGAGGCGCCGCATGCCATAGCGCTTCGCGAGCCGCGGTGCTTCGGTGAGCGGCGTCCAGCCTTCTCCGAGGGACAGCTGGCATTCGGGAACCCGCACCGGCAGCACCTCCTCGTAACGCCAGAGATCCGGCCGCCGTCGTTCCAGGTCGCGCGGGCGAAAGTGGCGCCGGATGGTGTCCAGGTCGTAGCGCGCGAACAGCGGTCTTCCGGCGGGTGAGAGCCCCATCAACTGTTCGCTGTCGAAGGTCTCGCCCGTCCAGGTGCACTCCAGATGGGTGGCGCCCCGCGCCTTCCAGGGAATCGCGTTCATGTGCGTTGCTCTTCCAGGGCTTGCGGTGATGCTCCGACCTTGTTTCGCGTGGCCGGGCAGGGCCGTGTAGAGTTGTCGGCACAGGCCCCCGGCCCCGGGATGTTCCGAAACGTCGAAGGGTGCCTTGGGCTTGTCGAGGATGCGGCGCAAGGTTACAGGCAACCAACTGACGCCGCAACACGTCCAACAGACGTAGTTCGGGACGCCGGAACCGGTCTGGATACAACCCGAATGAGTCGAGCACAGAGGATATTCGCGCTTCGCGACGAGCGGTTACCGACGGATGAAGGGATGAACGAATCCCGGATGATCCGCAGGGCGAGCGAAGGTGACGCTCGGGCGGTGCGGTCGCTGTACGACCGTTACAGCCCTCGCGTGTATGCCGTGGTGCGCAGAATAGCCGGGGACGACCACACTGCCCAGGACTACGCCCAGGAAACCTGGGTGCGCGTCATCCGGGCGCTTCCGACGTTCCGCGGCGACTCGAAGTTCTCGACCTGGCTGCACCGCATCGCGGTCAACGCGGCGCTTCAGGCGAGGCGCAGGGAGAGCACCCGGCAGGACCGGGAGGTGCCGATCCCCGATACCGTCCCGGTCAAGTCCTCGCCAGGGGATCCCCTGCTGGCGCAGCGGCTGGAGGCGGCGCTGGACCGCCTGCCGGAAGGCATGCGGCGCGTGCTGATCCTCCACGACGTGGAGGGCTACACGCATAAGGACATCGGTGAGATGATGGGCGTGACTGCGGGCACATCCAAGTCACAGCTCTTCAAGGCGCGGGCGAAAATGAGACAATTGCTGGGGTCGGTTCACGAACCCCGACACGAACAGGAGCGGGAAGCATGGAGCATCTGAGTCTGGAAGCTCTGGCTCGCCTGGTTGACGAGGCACCCTTCAGGAGCGAGAGGCAGCACCTGGCCCGCTGCCCCGATTGCTCCCGGGAGCTTGAGCTGCTGCGTGAGCAGACGGAAGCGCTGGGGTCGCTGCCGGACCTGCGCCCGGCGCCCGGAGACTGGCCGGCGCTGGAGGAGCGGCTGAAACGCGAGGGGCTCCTGCGCACCGGCACTCCGGCGGACACGGTCATCCGTCTGATCGACCGCAGGCGCGGCTGGATGCAGGCCGCCGCCGCCGTGGTCCTCTTCCTTGCGGGAGGTCTCTCGGGGGCGGTGCTGGCGCCGATTGATCTGGAGACACCTGTTGACGGACAAGTTGCGGCGGGCGAAATGACGGCGGGCGAGGTTTCGCCGGCCGGACTGACGGCCGAGGAGGCGGCAACCCCCGAGGAGGCGGCGGAGATCCTGCGCCTCGCCGAACAGCAGTACCGGGACGCCATGCTGCGCTATCGGGCGCTGACGCGCGGCCCGGAGGCGGGCACGGCAATGGATCCGCGCCGTCTTGCGGTCCTCGACGCGATGTTGGCCATGGGTCAGGCGGCGGTTCAGGAGGCTCCCGACGACCCGTTCCTGAACGGGTTCCTGGTCAGCGCGGTCGCGGAGCGCGAAGCGGCGTTGAACGCACTCTTCGCTTCCGCCGATCGGTACTAGCATGTTCCGTTTCGGCGGCTTCGGAGCGGCGCTCCTGATTCTCTCGCTCTCCCCCGCGGAGGCAGCGGCTCAGACCGATGTCTCTCCGGCCGGGGATGGCTGGATCGGCATTCAGGTCGAAGGCCGTGCGCTGCCCGACGGCTCCACCCGCGTGATGATCGTGCGGGTGGACAGCGGAAGTCCCGCCGACCGGGCAGGGGTGCGTCCGTTCGATCTCCTGCTCCGCCTGGACGGGGCGGATGTTTCGTCGGAAGCCCTGGTCGAACTGGGCGAGCGCCTCAGCCCGGGACTTCCCGTCGAGCTCACCGTGCTGCGCGCAAACCGGGAACGGACCCTGCGCGTGATCGCCGGAACGCGGCCCGATCCCATGGATCCGGCCACGATGGAGGAGTTCACCGCGCGCGTCGACTCGGCGCGCCTGCAGATCCTGCGCATGGTGGACTCGCTCATGGCCGATACGACCTGGGCGAGATTCCGGACCGACATGGAGAGCGCCCGCAGGGCCATGCTCGAGCAGGCCGATGCCACCGGCGAACCGGAAGCGGCCGCCGAGGTGATGGACCGGGTGCGCGAAATGATGGTGCGGGCCCGTGAGGCGATGCGGTCCCAGCGCTTCGGTCCGCGGCCTCCGGTCGGTCCGCGACCGGCACGTGTACGGATTACCGTCGATGAGACCGGCCCGGACGAGCGTGGAAGCCGCAGGAGGCCGCCCCCGCGTGGGCGAATCAGCGTCGACGGAAGCGGCTCCGGCGGGCGCAGAGGCCCCGGAGGTCCACCCCCGGGCGTTCGCTTCCGGTCTCCCTACCTCCTCGGCGACCGTTTCGTAGCGGGAGCCGAACTCCGGGTGGTGGAACGGGATGCTCCGGCCAATCCCGGCACCGAGGGAAGAAGGTTGCAGGTCGTGCAGGTCGTGGAGGGCAGTCCCGCCTACCGCGCCGGCCTGGCTCCCGAGGACGTGATCGTGAGCATCGGCGGAGAGCCGGCGGGCAGCCTGATGGAATTCCGCATCAGACTTGGGCGGCTGGTTCGCCGGGGTCGCCCGGAGATGCAGGTGGTGCGCGGCGACTCGATCCTGGTGGTCATTCTGCCGCGAGAGTAGGGAGTCCTGGCGCCTCCGCCCTTACTCGTATCTCAGCGAGTCGATCGGATCGAGGAGCGCCGCCCGGCGCGCGGGCCAGATGCCGAAGAAGAGCCCGATCCCCGCTGAGAAGAGCAGCGCGACGGCCACGGCCGCTGGCGCGACCGCCGTTTCCCAACCCGCCGTGCTCGATAGCAGCTCGGCGCTGCCGACTCCCGCCGCCACCCCCAGAATCCCGCCCATCGTGCACAGCACCAGCGACTCGATGATGAACTGAAGCAGGATGTTCAGGCGCGTGGCTCCCATGGCCTTGCGAATGCCGATCTCGCGGGTGCGCTCGGTGACGCTCACCAGCATGATGTTCATGATGCCGATGCCGCCCACCAGCAGGCTGATCGCCGCGATGCCCCCGAGCAGGTAGGTGAAGGTCTGCTGGGTCTCGTTGAACGACTCCAGCAGCTGCGCCGAATTGCGGATGGAGAAATCGGCCTCCTCACCGGGCGGAATCCTGTGTTCGCGCCGCAGGATGCGGTCGATGTCGGCGTAGGCCGCGTCCATGGAGCCTTCGTCCAGGACCTTCACGCTGATGGAGTTGAGCCGGTCGCGGCCCCCGAAGACCCGGTACTGGGCCGTGCTCAGCGGGATGTAGACGCGCTCGTCCGGCTGCGACCACGGGCTGGACTCGCCCTGCTCTTCGAGGACGCCGATGACCTCGAAGGGAATCCCGCGGATCTGGACGGTGCGCCCCACCAGCAGCGCCGCCGGCGTCTCCAGCTGGTTGGGGATCTCCGACCCCACGACGGCCACGCGGCGGCGGCCCTGTACTTCGCCTTCGTCGAATATCCTTCCGAGAGCCAGATCGATGTTCTGGACGTCGAAATACTCGGGCCACGTGCCCAGCACCTCGTTGCTCGAGTTCCAGCGCAGGTAGGAGAGCTGCTGGCGCTGCTCGATCTCGGGAGCGATCAGGAGCGTGCCCCCGGTCTGAATGCGCAGCGCCTCTGCGTCCTCGTCGTAGAGGCGCGCGCGCGCGCCCCCGTCGCGGATGCCCCGGAACATGCTCTGCCCGGGCCGGATGGTGAGCACGTTGGTGCCCATGTTCTGGATCTGCTCTTCCACCCGGCGCTGCGCGCCCTCGCCCAGCGACACCATGGCGATCACCGCGGCCACGCCGATGATGATGCCCAGCGTGGTCAGGAATGAACGCAACGCGTTCACCCGGATGGCCTGCAGGGCGACGACGACGATCTCCTTGATCAGCATCTCGGCTCTCCAGACTACGTCAGCGCCGTCCGCCGCGCGGGGTACCGCCCCCGAACGGACTTCCGCCCATCCGCTCGCGCATCCGGTCGATGAACTCCTGCTGCTGCGCCTGCAGCTGGGCCGCGCCGATGAGCGCCACCTCCTCTCCTTCCTCGAGCCCGGCCAGCACTTCGGTGTTGTCCCAGTCGTTCACGCCGATCAGGATGGGGCGCGGCTCGATGGCGCCATCCGCGTAGACGACGAACGTGATCGCCGGACGGGGTGCACCTTCCTGCTCGCCACGGCCCCCAACCCCCCCGACGCCGGCGCCCATGCCACCCATCATTCCCTGGCCCGCGCCGGGGCCCATTCCCGCCATTCCGGCACCTCCGCCGGCCCGCATGCCCATGCGCCCACCGGCGCCCATTCCGGCGCCTGCGTCAACGCCCGCACCAGGACGGCCGGCGTCCGCTCCGGGTGCTCCGTTCAGTCCCGCACCCGCATTCCCGCCGTTCTCCGCGCGGGCCTGCATCATCTGCTCGCGCATCTGCTCCCGCGAAATCTCCCCGCTCGCCAGTTGCTCGCGAAGTTCCTGCAGGCGCGCGTTTCCGTCCATCCCGCCCATCATTCCCCGGCCTGCCATCATTCCCCCGGGGGCTCCACCCTGTGACGCCATGAACCCGCCCGGCGCGCCGGAGCTCCCCGGCAATGAGGCACGAAGGTCCGCAAACACGGACCGGTCCATCTCGATCGCGTCGGGATCCATCCCCAGCACCATCGCCGCCGGCGCCATCTCCTGGAACTGCACGAGCGCGTTGTTGGGGATGAGCAGGGCGTTCGGGCGCTCGGCGACCAGAATCTCCACCTCTGCGTTCATTCCGGGCTTGAGCAGGCCGCCCCGGTTATCGATCATCACGATCACGGCGAACATGGTCACGTTCTGCTGGACTTCGGCCTGCGGTTCGATCTTGTCGACGATGCCCGCGAAGGTGCGCCCCGGGAATGCCTCCACCGTCACCGTGGCGGTCAAGTCGGCCGAGATCTGCCCGACATCGGTCTCGTCCACCAGCGTGCGCACTTGCATCTCGGCCAGGTTGGCCATCATGAAGAGAGTCGTGCCGCCGGACACGTTCTGCGACGCCGACTGGATGACCTGTCCCTCCTCGACGTTCTTCTGGATGATGGTGCCGGCCATGGGCGCGCGAATGGTCACGTCGCTCAGCCGGAGTTCGGCCAGTTCCATGCTCGTGGTGGCCTTGACCAGGTTTGCCTGCGCGTTCGCGAAGTCCAGGTTGGCCGACTCGTGCTCCTGCTCGGTGATCACTCCGGCCTCCAGGAGCAGGCGGGAGCGCTCCAGCTGGGCGGTCGAGATCTCCACCCGGGCCCGAGCCACGTTCAGGTCGGCTTCCGTCTGGTTGAAGTCGTTGCGCACGTCGCGCGGATCGATCTCCGCGAGCAGCGCGCCCGGCTCGAGCTCGTCCCCGGTGTCCACGTGCAGGCGCAGAATCTCACCCGAAGCCTTGGACTTGACCTCCACGGTGCGCACGGGCTCCATCAGGCCGGTTGCTTCGGCCACCAGGCGCAGGTCGTCGCGCAAAGCCGGCATCGTCGTGAGGCCGGGCGCCTCTTCCACCGCGTCGGCGCCGTTGCAGGCCGCCACTGCCAGCAGCGCGAGAAGCCTCAAGCCTCCGTTCCTCGGTGCCTTCGTGCTCACGTTCATTTCCTCTCCAGAGAATCCTGCGTCGCAGGCTGAGGTGTTGTCGCTCAAACGGTCGCCGCCACCATCGGCTCGTTCAGGAAGTCGCGCGCGACCAGGCCGTCGTGCAAATGAATCTGGCGCTGCGCGTATTGGGCGATGTCGTGCTCGTGCGTGACGACGAGGATGGTCTGCCCCTGCCGGTGGAGCTCCACGAAGACCGACATGATCTCCTCGCTGGTGGTGGAGTCCAGGTTGCCCGTGGGCTCGTCGGCCAGCAGGATGGCGGGCCCGTTGACGAGAGCGCGCGCGACCGCCACGCGCTGCCGCTGGCCTCCCGAGAGCTCCGGCGGGCGGTGGTCCATGCGCAACCCGAGGCCCACCGTCTCCAGAGCCTCGCGGGCCCGCTGGCGCCGCTCACGGGCGGACACGCCGGCGTAGATGAGCGGGAGTTCCACATTGTGCAACGCCGTGGCGCGCGGCAGCAGGTTGAAGGTCTGGAACACGAACCCGATCTCGCGGTTGCGGACGTGGGCGAGCTGATCGTCGCTCAGGTCGCTCACAAGCTGTTCGTTCAGCCAGTACTGCCCCCGGGTGGGCGTGTCCAGGCAGCCGATCAGGTTCATGAAGGTGGATTTGCCGCTGCCCGAGGGTCCCATGATGGCGACGAACTCGCCCCGGCTGATCTCGAGGTCGACGCGGCGAAGGGCGCGGATGGTTTCCGCTCCCAGGACATAGTGCTTGGTCAATCCTGACGTTTGGATAACAGGTCGGCTCACAGTTCGCTCCCCAGAATCGCCTCCAGTTGCGCACGCGCGACCGCGTAGTCGTATCGCGCCGTAACCAGACCTGACTCCGCCTGCACGAGGGCGATCTGACTCGTGATCAGGTCGAGGATGGTCGCAACCGACAGATCGAAGCGCTGCTGCACGACTCGAAGGTCCTCCTCTGCGACATCCCTCGCCTCGATCGCGATGGCGATGGCCTGCTCGGAGGTCCTCAGCGCGAACACCGCTCCATCCACCTGTGCGCGGACCAGACGTCTGGCATCCTCCTCCTGTACGAAGGCGACGCGTTCCTGATTCTCGGCGCGCGCGATGTTCTGGTCGCGGTTGAAGCCGTCGAACACGTTGTAGCTGCCGGAGAGGCGAATATTCCACGAGGTCGTCCCGCCATTGAAGGCGGCTTCCCTGTTTGCCCAGCTGTAGCCGGACGAGACCCGGAGCGACGGGAACCGGGACGCCCGGGAGGAGCCGGCGGCTGCGGAGGCGGCGCGCGCGGCGGCGCGGGCGCTGCGTACGGCCGGCGAGCGCTCTTCGGCGAGGAGGAACATCTCCTGCTCGCTCAGAGGGAGAGGACTCGGGTCGAGATCGTCCGGAACTTCGGCCATGACCGGCTCCGACAGGCCCACCTGCCGCCCCAGAGCGAAGCGCGCCGCACGGGTGGCCGCCTGCCCCTGGAGCACGGCCTGCATGGCGTTCGCCACCTCCAGCCGGGCCCGCAAGGTGTCGGAGCGCGTTCCCGAGCCCAGTTCGGCGCGGCGGCGGGTGTTGGCCAGGCTCTCTTCGGCTCGTTCCACGCTCGCCTGCGCCACTTCGAGGAGATCGGCCTGGCGCAGGGCGGCGAAGTACAGATCCTTGGTCTGCAGAATCACACCGAAGCGCTGGTTCTCCATGTCCGCCTCGGCTGAGGCGATGTCCGCCCTCGCTCGATCCATTTCGGCGAAGCGCTGGCCGCCGTTGAAGATGTTGTACGAGAGCGAGAGGCCCGCGTTGTAGCTCTGGCTCGCGCCGACAACGGTGCGCTGGGTGGCCTGGTCGAACCGCTGGCTGCTGTTGGTCGAGGCGCCGGAGCTGAGGCTCAGAGTCGGGAGAAAGCCCCCCCAGGCCGCCCGGTGCGAGACGCCGGCGTTGTCCAGACCGGCGCGCGCCTGCGCCATCGCCGGGTGTACCTGCAGCGACCTTGCGATCGCCTCGTCCAGCGTAAGCGGCTGCTGCGCCGACAGGGCGCCCGCAAGGACAAGCGCGGCGATGGCCTGCGCGGAGAAGCGCCGCCAGTATTTCATACGTTGCGTGACCATTCTCCCCTGTCCCTCTCTCTCCCCTCCCCGTCCCCGTTGTCCCGCCGAGGGCGCTCCTGTTCGCCCTGCCGGCGGTCACCCTCCCGGTCGCGAGCTTCGGACCGCGATCTCTCCCTTTCCCTTTCCTCCTCCAGCTCCCGGCGGCGGTCGAAATCGTTCAGAAGGGCATCGTACTCGGCAGCCTGCTCCGGGGTGAGCACGGCCTTGATGGAGGAGCGCGTCGACTCGATCAACTCGCCGTACCCCGTCCGGTACTCCGTCCGCAACTGCCGCATCATCGTGCGCGACTGGCCCAGGATCGAGTCCACCTGAACCTGCTGCTCGGCGCTCAGTCCGACGCGCTCCACGATCAGGCCGCGACGGCGGGTCTCCCCTCCCCGGTCCTCCTCCGCCTCCTCCGCCGCCACGGCCGTGGGCGCAACGGGCTCAGCCTGAGCCGACGATGTCCTCGACCACACCAGACCGAGAAGGAACCCGGCCATGAGGGTGACAAAGATCACGCCGCCGGCTGCTGCGCGGGTGCTGCGTGCGGTCATCATCGGCCTCCCTCGATCGCGACCAGGAACGCCACTTCGTCCACTTGATCCGCGACCAGCACCGCTGGCAGCGGTTCATCATCGAACCCCGACACCAGAGCCTCCTCGAGGGCGATGCCGGCTCCGGGCGTGGCATCGGCCGGTATCAGCAGGGAGGCCATCCCCGCCGCCGCCACCACCGACGCCGGAACCAGCAACCTCCACCACGACGCCAGCACGTCGCCTACCGTCAGCGGGCGCGCTGCGCGCCGCCTGGCCAGCTCCGGACCCGCAAGGGCCATCACGCGGGCCTGGAATCGGGCCCAGTGGCCAGGGTCGGAGTGTCCGGGATCGAGTAGTTCCAAGGGGATTCTGCGGTTGTCGACCATGTCGCCATCCCGGCCTGATGTTGCTCGTCTGTTCATCCGAGTGCTTCGTCCGTCCAGTTACCTTCTCGTGTCTCTTGCCTGGATCACGCGAGATCGCTTCCGGCTATGCGTCCGGCCTCAGGAGTGCCCGCAGCGACTTGCGTGCGTAGTGCAGATGCGAGCGTACCGTCCCCGCGGGGAGCCCGAGACGCTGTGCGATCTCTCTGTGTTTCCATCCCTCCAGGTCGTGCAGCAGCACGATCTTCCTTTGTACCTCCGGCAGCTCTCCGAGCGCGCGGGCGAGCTCCTCGCGCAACTCCGACAACTGCGCCTCCTTCTCCGGCGTCGGGGTGCTGGAACGGGCGCTGAACGGAATCGGGTCCGTCGCCCGCAACGCCTCCCGGCGCACGAGGTTGTTCGACCGGTTTCTCACGATCGTCATCAGCCAGCCCCCGAACCTGCCCGGGCTGCGACAATCGTCGAGACGCTCGAGGGCGACCAGGAAAGCCTCCTGGGCCGCGTCCTCCGCGTCCTCCGGCCGGCCGATCACGGAGAGAGCCACCAGATACGCCGCCCTGCGATAGCGGGTGACGAGTTGCCCGAAGGCATCCCCGTCCCCCGACCGGGCCAGTGCAACCAGCGTGGCGTCATCCAAGTGATCGTCGCCTCAACGAGAATGACACGTGGACATCGAACGTTGTTGAATGGCTGGCAGCCCGCGGACTGCTAGCGCCGACGTCGTCGTCGGCTTCGGCGTCTCCGTCTGCCCTTGACGGAGCCGGGCCGCTTGCGGGTGGCCTCCGCCAGCAGCGCCTGCCATTCGTCGGGGAAGAGTGCCGCAAGATCCCGCGCGACCGTCAGAAGCTCGCCACGCGGCTTCTCCGACTCGTCTCCGGCGCGAAAGAACCGCACCACCATGAGCGAAGCGCCGGAATCGCCGATGACGCCGCTTCGCGCGGTGCCTGCCACGCGCGCGATCCAGGCCGTGCCCTCGGTGTCGGAAAACCCCCACTCGGTGGACGCAGGCGGCGACCGGAGGGTTGCCTCTTCGGGAGACTCGCCACG
>JAJDVR010000285.1 GCA_022826025.1 Gemmatimonadota bacterium
CCAGTGGCTTCCGAGCAGCGTGCGCATCGAGGAAGGCGGTGTTTCGGCAGAGGACCTCGCGGCGCTGGAGGCGATGGGCCACGAGGTCCAGGTGAGGGGAAGCCAGGGACGGGCCAGCTCGATCGGGGTCGATTCGGAGACCGGCGAGTTCGTCGGCGCCCCCGACCCGCGCAGCCCGGACGGGGGCGCGGCGGCACCGTCGGGCGGCTGACGGCGGCACTCCTGCACCAGGAGCGGACGAAGAGATCGGGGATGCGTTGCGCGGGACAACCCGTACCCGGCTCGTGAAGGAGCGGACCGAACCGGCCCACCCGTACCTGATCGTCTTCGCCCTGTGGCTGCTCGTGTTCTCGGCGAGCTGCCAGACCATGGTGATCGCCCCGATCCTGCCCCTGATCCGGGAAGAGCTGGGCATCGCCGACGCCTTTCTGGGCACCCTGGTCACGGTCTACAGCCTGATGGTGGGGATCATGGCGGTGATCTCCGGGCCGATCTCCGACCGCGTCGGGCGCCGCCGCATCCTGCTGCTCGGCTCGGGGGCGATGACCGGTGCCCTCGCCCTCCACACGTTCGTGGATTCCTACCCGGAGTTTCTGGTGGTGCGCGTGCTCGCGGGCGCCGCGGGCGGCGTGCTCTCCGGCGCGGCGGTGTCCTACGTCGGCGACTACTTTCCCTACAAGCGGCGCGGATGGGCGACGGGCTGGGTCATGAGCGGGTCGGCCGTCGGCCTCATCATCGGCATTCCGGTGGGCGTCCTGCTGGCGGGTGAATTCGGCTTCCGCAGCCCCTTCTACTTCTTCGGCGTCATGATGGCGCTGACCTTCCTGCTGGTGTACACGCGGGTGCCCCAGCCCGCCGTGAAGCGGCGGCGCTCGCGGCTGACGGTCAACCGGGCGATCGCGGGCTACGCCGTCATGCTGCGCCGTTCGGAGATCGCCTTTGCCGCGCTCGCCTTCTTCACGGTTTCGCTCGGGGTCGCCCTCTTCGTGGTCTACTTCCCCACCTGGCTGGAGGCCTTCCACGACGCCACCTCCGAACAGATCGCGTCGCTGTTCCTGGTGGCGGGCGTTGCCAACGTCATCGCTGGTCCCCAGGCGGGCAGGCTGTCGGACCGGGTGGGCCGAAAGGTGATGGTGATCTCCTCCTGCCTCGGCCTCTCGGTGGTCATGCTCGCGACGGTGCCGCTCATCACCAGCTTCTGGGTCGCCTATCCGCTCTACGCCGTGATGATGATGCTGATCGCGATGCGCACCAGCCCGTACTCGGCGCTCCTGACGGCGCTCGTGCCCGCCAGCCGGCGCGGTTCTCTCATGAGCCTGACGGTCGCGCTCGGACAGGTCGGGTTCGCGCTGGGCGCGATGGTGGCGGGGTATTCCTACGCGAACCTGGGATTCGCCGGCAACACGGTCATCGGCGCGGTCGCGGTGCTGTGCATGGGATGGATGGTGTGGGCCCGGCTGCCCGAGCCGGAGCGGGAGTGAGGGAGCGCGGCGGGATCCTCGACGAGCGGATGTGTGAAGCGTGATTCACGAGTACCTTGTGTCTCCGTCGCCCGCCGAACCCCACGACGCCAGGTAACGCGGGACCGTCCCTCGATCCGGAGATCCATGGATTGACGACCGGACGCGTGGTCACGAACCCTATCGCCCGCGAAGAGCTCCGCCGGTGGACCGACGAAGCAGTTCGGCGACTGGATCAAGGCCCTCATCCGACGAAGCGCGCCCTCCACAAGCGAGCCGCCGCGGGCGGCTGGAACCACCTTGAACTCGTGGAACAACTCGGGAACGTCGGCAGCGAAGTGGAGCGCGCAATCCGAGCCCACCGGACCGGCCGCGCGAGCCGCTTCGAGGGTGCCCTGGAACGGGCGCTGGAACTCTTCGATCTGACCGCCGCCGATCCGCGCTGGCACGGTCACCGCTGCCAGGAGATTCTCAGGGCGCGGGAGGAGTTCTGCCGCCTCTTCTTCGACCCCGAAGTGCCGGCTGAATCCGCGGAGGGGTTGCGAAAGTACTTCTACGGGTTCGCGCACGCGGCGCGCATGCTGCACTACCGGCGGCAAGCCCGCGGATAGAGAGCCGCGGACGGCTCGCGCCCCCTACGCGCCCCCGAGAGCCCCGTACACCAGCGCCCGCAGCTTCTGGTGGTCGTCCAGGCCGGCGGCGGGAATGACCTGGGTGAAGTAGACCGCCACCAGCCGCTCGACAGGGTCCACCCAGTAGGTGGTGTGATAGGCGCCGCCCCAGCCGTAGTCGCCGAGCGAGCCCGGCTCACCCGCCTCCCCCAGGTCGAGACGCACGCTGAAGCCCAGTCCGAACCCCATCCCCGGCGCGAAGAGGTCGCCCACATGGTTGCTGGTCATCAGCGCCACGCTCGCGGGAGACAGGATGCGCGCACCGCCGAGGGTGCCGCCGTTCAGCATCATCTGCAGAAAACGGGCGTAATCGCGGGCCGTGGAGAGCAGCCCCGCTCCTCCGGAGAAGCTGATCCGGGGACCGTCCACATACTGTCCCTGGGTCGTCATGCCCGGACCGTCGGGGGCGCGCGCCAGTGCGCCCGGGGTTCTGCGGCTGTAGACCGTCGCAAGCCGGTCCCGCTTCTCCGGCGGCAGGTAGAAATGCGTGTCGCGCATCTCCAGCGGCTCGAAGATGCGCGAGCGCAGGAAGGCCTCGAGGGTCCGCCCCGAGACGGCCTCGACCAGCGCGCCGAGGATGTCGGTGTTGTAGCCGTAGACGAAACGCTCCCCGGGCTGGGCCTGGAAGGGCAGCGACCCCATGCGGTCGACGGTCGCGCGCACGGGTTCATCGCGGTGGGCGAAATACCACCCGGTGATCTCCGCCTCCCGCCAGCGGTCCGCCCCCGGCCCGCCCATGCCGTAGGCGATCCCCGCCGTATGGGTGAGGAGGTCGCGAACGGTGATCGGCCGTTGCGCCGCCACCACGTCGTACCCGCCGTCCGGCAGCGGTTCGGCCACGGTGGTCTCCGTGAACGCCGGCAGGTACTTCCCGACCGGATCGGAGATCAGCAATGCGCCGTCCTCCTGCAACATCATCACGGCCACGCTCACGATGGCCTTGGTCTGCGAGGCGATGCGGAAGATCGCATCCGCCCCGAGCGGCGTGCGCGCCTCCAGGTCGGCGAATCCGGTTGCGTGCTCGTAGGCCACGGCCCCGTCGCGAAGCACGGTAACGACCGCGCCCGGCAACCGCCCATCTACGACGTATTCGTCCAGCATCGCGCCGACGCGCTCCAGGCGGCCGGGCGCGAACCCGGCTTCGGCGGGCGCGACGCGGGGAAGCTCCTGCGCGCGCGCCTGGCCTGGAGCCGATCCGGCCAGTGCCGTGAGGGCGAGGAGCGACGCGAGGGCGATGGCGCGGAGTCCGTAACATGATGGATGTCGATGCATGATGCGATTCATGGAATGAGGGCTGGTCGTTGATCGCCCCGTGACCCGTTGCCGCGCAAGGCGCACGGCGCATCGGGCCCGGTTCTCGCGGCCCCGGTTGGCGGCAACATGAGGCATCCGTGATATTGGACCGCTTACGATCATGCATGCAAACCGCATGGTGCCCGTCAGTTCTGCGGGCGCCTCGGAGGATATCGACGTGTACCCGCGAAGGACCCTCGGCTTCATCCCACCGCCCCCTGGCATGCCGTCTCCCCTGCTGGTCCTGGCCGGCATGCTCGCGGCCGCCTGCGCTCCCGCCATCCCGCCTGCGGCCGACACCCCCGCCCCCGAGCTCGCCCCGGACGTTCCCCTCGAGCCCGGCGCCGTGATGGCCATCTCCGAGCCGGATCCGGTGGAGGCCGGGCGGGCCCCCCTCCCCGGCGAGTACACGGGCGCCTTCGACGTCCTCCACTACGACCTGGAGTTGTCGCTCCACGAGGACCGGAGCGACTTCGACGGCCGCGCGCGCATCCTCGTCGCGCCCCCCGCCGACCCCGGGACGCCGATGGAGTTCGACCTGGTGGGCCTGGCCATCCATGCCATCGAGGTCGACGGCGTCCGCACCCCGTTCGAGTACGCCGACGGCAAGCTGCGCGTCTTCGCGCCCCCGAACGCGACCGGCCCGGTAGAGGTGGCCGTGGCCTATGGCGGCACCCCCGACGACGGTCTGATCCTGCGCGACAACGTGCACGGCGACCCGGCCGCCTTCGCCGACAACTGGCCGAACCGGGCGCGCTTCTGGTTCCCGTCGGTCGACCACCCGAGCGACAAGGCGACCGTGGAGTACACCATCCACGCGCCCGCCGCCTGGCAGGTGATCGCCAACGGCACCATCGCCGCACCCCCCGCCCCCACCGACGACGACGCACTCGGAGGCGCGGAAGGCCGGCGCACCTGGCGCTGGACCACCTCGGTGCCCATCCCCAGCTACACCATGGTGGTCGGTGGCGCCGACCTCGCGGTCCGCCAGGTGGGGCTGGCCGCGTGCGACAACTCCCCCGTCTCCCCGCGCAGCGACGGCTGTACCCGAGTGACCTACTGGGTCTATCCCCAGGATACCGAGAACGGCGCCCGCATCTTCCGGCGCGCGGCGGAGATGGTCGACTTCTTCACCGACCTGATCGGCCCGTACCCCTACGAGAAGCTGGCCAACGTGCAGAGCGCCACCCGCTTCGGCGGCATGGAGAACTCCTCGGCCATCTTCTACACCGAGCAGGGCATCGCCGAAGGCCGGAACATGGAGGGCACCGTCTCCCACGAGATCGCGCACCAGTGGTTCGGCGACAGCGTCACGGAGTCGGAGTGGTACGACCTGTGGCTCTCCGAGGGCTTCGCCACCTACTTCGGGGCGCTTTTCTTCGAGGAGGCCGACGGACCCGCGGACTTCCGCAATATGATGGAAGGAAGCCGCCAGCGCGTACTGGCCTCGACCGACGTCAACCGGCCCGTGGTCGACCGCGAGGAGACCAACCTCTTCAACCTGCTCAACGCCAACAACTATCCGAAGGGCGGATGGGTGCTGCACATGCTGCGCGGCATGCTGGGCGACGAGGTCTTCTTCGCCGGCATCCGCAGCTACTACGCGCGCTTCCGCGACAGCGTGGCGAGCACCTCCGACTTCCGCGCCGTCATGGAGGAGGCGTCCGGCTCCGACCTGGGCTGGTTCTTCGAGCAGTGGCTCTACCAGCCCGGTTACCCGGTGGTCACTTCCGAAACCACATGGGATGCGGGCGCCGGCGAGGCGGTGGTCACCATCCGGCAGACGCAACAGGCCGACTGGCCCGCCTTCCGGCTCCCGCTGGACATCGAGTTCGAGGTGGCCGGCAACGCTGAACGCAGCCGCGTCGAGGTCACCGGGAGGGAACAGACGTTCCGCATCCCGCTCGAGGCCGCGCCTGCCACGACCACCCTCGACCCGGACGACTATCTGCTCATGCAGACGGGAGGCAACTGACGGGCCGCGACCGGGACCGAACCTGTAAACACTTGTATTCACGGCCCGGATGCGCGACCATGGCAGTTTCCACCTACCCACCAGAAGCCCAACATGAAATGAATGGAGACGGCTCTTGGCCGGGACCACACATCTCAGGTTTGAGCGCGACATCGCCGAACTGCAGCGGCAGATCGACGGCCTTCGTGCGCTGGCGGACGAGAAGGGCATCGACGTGGTGCGCGAGATCGAGGTCCTTCGCAGCCGGCTTGCGGCCATGACCGAGGAGACCTACCGCAACCTCGCCCCCATGGAGCGCGTGCAGGTGGCGCGTCATCCCAACCGCCCGTACATGCTCGACTATGTGGAGCGCATCTTCACCGACTGGATCGAACTCCACGGCGACCGGAGCTATCGGGACGACCAGGCCATCGTGGCCGGCTGGGCGTGCCTGGACGGACAGTCCCTCATGGTCATCGGCCAGCAGAAGGGCCGGGCCATGAAGGAGAATCTGCGCCGAAACTTCGGCATGCCTCATCCGGAAGGGTACCGCAAGGCGCTGCGCCTGATGAAGATGGCAGAGAAGTTCGGGCGTCCGGTCGTGACCGTCATCGACACCCCCGGGGCCTACCCCGGACTCGGCTCCGAGGAGCGCGGCATCGGGGAGGCCATCGCCCGCAATCTGCGCGAGATGGCCGCGCTGCGAGTTCCGACCGTCTCCATCGTCATCGGCGAAGGCATGTCCGGCGGCGCGCTCGGCATCGGGGTGACCGACCGCATCCTCATGCTGGAACACGCCGTGTACTCGGTCATCTCCCCGGAAGGGTGCGCCGCCATCCTCTGGCGATCGCGGGATCATCGCGAGAAGGCCGCCGAGGCGCTGCGCCTTACCTCGGGCGACCTGCTCGGGCTGGGCGTGGCGGACGACATCATCGCGGAACCGGTCGGAGGCGCCCACTCCGACTGGGAAGCCGCATCGAGGAGCGTCTCCACGGCGCTCAAGCGGCACCTGGCCGAGTTGACCGCGCTCGACAGCGACGAATTGCTGTCGCGGCG
>JAJDVR010000164.1 GCA_022826025.1 Gemmatimonadota bacterium
CGATCGCCCTCGCATACCATTCGAGGGTAGCAATAAAGCGCGCGAAT
This sequence comes from Gemmatimonadota bacterium, assembly GCA_022826025.1. Lineage (GTDB taxonomy): Bacteria > Gemmatimonadota > Gemmatimonadetes > Longimicrobiales > Gaopeijiaceae > BD2-11. Next base: position 48 of record JAJDVR010000164.1, read on the forward strand.
GCCTTCTCGTACCTCTCCTCGCGCGGCTCTCCCTCGTCGTCAAAGCTTCGGCCCACGGTCGTGACGGCCATGTGCGCCACCGGGAGGGCCTTGAGGCGCAGGAAGAGGAGCTGCAGGTGGTTGTGCACCTGGACACCGCCGAAGGCGCCGGCCGAGAGCGTGACGATCCCCACCGGCTTCCGTTCCCACTCGCCATAGATGTAGTCGAGCGCGTTCTTGAGCACGCCGGGGATGGAGCCATTGTACTCGGGGCTGACGATCACGACGGCGTCGGCCTCGCGAATCGCTTCCGAGAACGGGACCAGTCCGGGCGGCGGATCGTCTCGACGGTAGAGCCGCTCCTCCATGATCGGCAGGTCGAAGTCGGCAAGGTCGAGAAGCGGGACCTCCGCCCCGGCGCGCCGCAGACGGTCGCTGGCGAATCGGGCCACCTTGATCGATTGGCGGCCCCTGCGCACGGAGCCCACGAGCACGGGGATTCGCAGCGGGTCGTTCATGAAAACGCCTCCGGCCGGAATTGGAGTTGTCGAGGTCTCACCCGGCCCAGATATCCCCCACGGTAAACCCTTCCGGGAAGGGATCGGTGTCGTCGACCACGTACTGGGCAATGCCGGTGATCCACGCGGTGCCGCTGAGCGTCGGCACAACCGCGGGCACGCCGCCCACCTCCGTCTCTTCGATCAGTTCGCCGGTCCAAACCGTGCCGACGATGCTCTCGTGGCGAAACTGCTCGCCCAGACCGAGCTCTCCCCTGGCATGCATCACGGCCATTTTCGCGCATGTGCCGGTCCCGCACGGAGAGCGGTCCAGGCACCCCTTCCAGCTCTCCGGCCTGTCCCAGCTCGGGCGGCCCGTGGAGACGGTGACCGCGTTGCGGCGATGGGCGTCCCCCAGGGGTGGCCCGGAGAGCTGTGAAATCGACACGCCCCCGATCTCCGGGGTAAGGGGATGGGCAACGGACAGTTGCTCGGACGCCGCCACGCGCAGCATCTCGCCCACCCGCGTGATCTGTCCCCCGTTCTCGGGCAGCAGTTCGATGCCGAGATGCTCGGCGTCCGCGATGACGTAGAACATCCCGCCGTAACCCACGTCCACGGTCACCTTGCCGAGACCGGGCACGTCCACGACGGCGTCGAGGTGCACCGCGAAGGCGGGAACGTTGCGGAAGGTGACGCTGGTGACCTTGCCCCCGCTGACCTCCGCCCGCACCCGGATGAGCCCGGCCGGCGCCTCCAGTAGCAGCTCCGTCACCGGTTCCTCGGAGCGCACCATCCCGGTCTCGATGAGGACGGTGGCCACGCAGATGGTGTTGCTCCCGGACATGGCCGGGTACTCGGTGTGCTCCATGATGACGTAGCCGGCATCAGCCTCTGGATGCGTGGGCGGCAGGATGACGTTGCAGCAGAGCGCCGGATATCCGCGGGGCTCGCGCAGCATGCGTTTCCGCAGGCCGTCCCCGCGGCGCGCCAGCCACTGCGCCTTCTCGAACATCGACGTGCCGGGAACATCCATGACGCCGCCTGTGATGACCCTGCCGGGCTCGCCTCCGGCGTGGGCGTCGACTGCGGTGACCATCTTCGATACGCGCATCAGTTTACTCCAGTGACGGGGGACAGCCGACCCGTTGCAGCGGAGGGCCCTTTGCCTGTAGTGAGCGCCACCCTCTGCAGGGTGTTGCAAACTGTCAAAAGCAACACTGTGTTGCTTTCACGGTTTTGCAACACGGGACAGAGGGGGTTGGCAAGAGATACTTCACCAGCGGCTCGCCTCTGCCTGGCCTCGTCGGTGACCATCTCCCGGCTTCGGGGGCGGTGACATGTAGGGATCGGTCGCGCTCGCGGGCGGGGGCGGCGTGAGCAGGCTCACCACCACCATCAGGAACGCCGACACCAGAAAGCCCGGAAGCACCGGATCGATCGCGTCGGCCGGCCCCCACCCCTCCCAGGCGAGTGCGGTGGTCACGCCGCCCACCATGGCCGCCGCCGCCCCCTCCCGGGTCGCCCGCCGCCAGTAAACCCCGACCACGACCGGAATGAAGAAGCTCGACGCCATGAGGGCCGTGAAGAGCAGCACGATGAACTGCACCAGCTCGCCCTCCCCCACCCCGCTGAGGAGCAGCACCACCGGGATGGTTCCGACCACCAGGATGCCGACCCGGTCCACCCACAGCCGCCGACCCGCCGGGGCGTCGGGTCGGAAGAGCCCCTGGTAGATGTCGTAGGAAAGCGCGGACCCCGCGACCAGCAGGAGGGAGTCTACAGTGGACATCATGGCCGCCGTGATGGCCGCCAGCAGGATCGCACCCAGCGTCGCCGGGAGCACGGCCGTGGCGAGCATCGGCATGGCCAGATCGCCGGTCGGCAGGTTGGGGAAGAGCACCACCGCCGCCAGCGAGAGCACGAACACCAGCAGGTTCAGGGTGGTCACGGCGATGATGGTGAGCAGGATGCCCCGGCGGATGGTGCGCATGTCGCGCATCGCGTAGAGGCGGATCAGCTTCTCGGGGGTGGCCACCCCGCCCAGCAGGAACGAGAGCCCCATCGTGAAGAGCAGCAGGGCCGGCATCGCCTCCCAGCTGAATGTCAGGGGGTTCACCGCCTCCACGTAGGTGAACAGTGGCTCCACCCCGCCCACCTGGCGGATGGCCAGCGGCACCGCGCAGATCGCGCCCAGCACCATGATCACGAGCTGCAGGAGATCCGTGTACACGACCGCGATCATCCCGCCGATCACCGTGTAGGCCAGCAGGATGGCCGTGAACCCCAGCATCCCCCAGCTCACGGGCACGCCGAAGACGATGTTGGCGATCAGCCCGCCCGCGACGATCTGCGCCTGGACGTACACCACGGTGGCGATGAGGATGATGACCGCCGCCAGCGCGCGTACGCCCTTCGAGTAGTAGCGCGTCTCGATGAAGGCGGGCAGGGTGAGCTGCTTGACACGCGTGAAGCGCGGCGCGAGCACCGCCGCCATGAACCAGTACGCGAGCGGGAGGGCAAGGACCAGCCACCCGAACGACCACCCCGCCACGTACATCACCCCGATGGTGCCCACGAAAGTGCCGGCGCTGGTGTGGGTCGCTGCCATGGTCGCCCCACCCACCAGCCAGCCCAGCTTCCCCCCCGCGATCCAGTAGTCGGCCTCGCTGCGGGTGGCCCTGAGCGCGTACCACCCGATCGCGAACACCACCACGAAGTAGAGCAGGAAGGTGGAGAGCTGGACGTTCACCGGGCGCGCTCCCGGCTTGGGGAGCGGGCCGGCCGCGCGCGTCGGAAGCGAATGCCGCGCCGGACGTTCATCGCCTTCTCTCCTTCCGGTCCTCGCGGTACATCCACGCCAGATAGGCCACCACGATCAGCGCGGAGGCCAGGAAGAGCCCCCAGAAGACGAAGCCCGCGTCCAGGATCGCCCTCACCGTGCCTTCCTCACGAAACGCAGCCCGGCCATCCCGCACGCGATCACGGTGACCAGCACCAGCAGCTCCAGAACTCCCGGCAGCGACAACCCGAGACTCCCTTCGGGACGAGCGCGCACCTGCACGACTGCCGGAAGCACCTGAAGGCTCGCCCGCGCCACCCCGGGCGTCGTTCCCCCGGACGGGGTCACGGGGAAGATCTCGCGCGCCACCATCCCCTCGGGGAGCGTCACTTCCGCCTGGAACACGCCCGGGCGCGCCTCCGCCGGCGCCCAGTCGACCGCAAGCATGGGCAGCCCGACGCGCACTCCCGCGCCCTCCTCGCGCACCGCGTCCGTCACCCGGTAAGCCACCTCCAGCGACATCTGGCCCGAGGACGCCAGCGCGGCCGGAAGCTCGATCTCGCCCTCAAGCCGGGGCGCCCCGGCGCCCGTCAGACGGACCGGCAGGGATGCCCCGTCCACCTGCGCCGAGATCTCCTCCACGTTCGCAGGAGCAAACAGCAGCAGCGTGAACGGGACGGCGCTCGTCTCGGGATCCGGTTCCAGCCGGTAGTTCATCGAGACCAGCGCCGCTCCGGTCTCGCGGGCATCCGCCGACACCGCCACCCGGATCACCTGCCCGCCCGCGCGGGCCTCCCCGGCCTCCTGATCGCCTCGCAGGTCGTCCCATCCAGACATCGAACCGCCCGCCGCCAGCGGCGAATCACCCGCCGCCGACCCCGCGCACGGGGCTGCGGCCAGCGCCGCGGCCGCCACAACCACGTACCCCCTCAGGGCCATACCTCCCTCAGCACCCGCAGGGTGTTGCCCCCCATCACCTTGCCGATGTCCTCGTCCGAGTACCCCTCCCGCACCAGCCAGCGCAGGATGTTGTGCGACGCCTCCGTGGGGTTTTCCACCCCCTTCACGTACTCCACCTCGTCGTAGGGAGGATTCTTCCTGGGGCCCTCGCGGGCCGCCGCCGAGCGCGACTCCTTGATCGACAGGTTGGCCGCGTAGACGTGGTGCAGCCCCACGTGGTCCCCGTAGACGGAATCGGGGCCGAAACTCACATGGTCGATGCCCACCAGCGCCTTCACGTACTCGAAGTGCTCCATGAAGGCCTCGATCCCGTGCACCGTGTTGTTGCGCGTCAGGGTGGTGTGCGGCGCCGCCTCGATCCCGATGACGCCGCCCGCGGCCGCGCACGCCTCGAGCACGGCGTCGGGCGCCAGCCGGTTCGACTCCCACAGCGCCCGCGCGCCGATGTGCGAGAGCACGATGGGATGCTCGCTCCACTCGATGGTGTCCAGCGTGGTCCGGTCGCCGCAGTGCGAGCAGTCGATCAGCATCCCCAGCTTGTTCATGCGAGCGACCGCGCGCCGCCCGAACATCGTCAGACCCCCGTCGCCGGGCTCCTTCAGCCCCGACCCCAATGCGTTGGCCTCGCTGTAGGTGATCCCGAGCGCCCGCACCCCGAACCCGAAGAGAAGGTCGATGCGGTCGAGCTCGTTCTCGATCATGGCCGCGCCTTCCATCGAGGCGACCCACGCCACTCTTCCCTCCCGGTGCGCCCGCAGGATGTCGCCCACCCCCAGGCAGTGGATGAGGAAGTCCTGGTGCGCCAGATCGCACAGCCGCATCCCGAAGTCGTGCAGCACGTCGTCCCATTTCCAGCCGCCGTGCGACTGGATGGTGCAGATGCCGTCGAGCAGGTTGTCGAAGACCGCATCCCAGCACGAGTGCCTGAGGCCCTCGAAGGCGGTCGCCATCCGCCCCGCGCGCACGTACGCCGGGGTCTCGCGCACATCCCGCGGAAACACGCCCGCGTGCTCGTGCAGCGAAATCATCACCAGTCGGGATGCCAGCTTCGCGGCCCGCGCCTCCTCTTCCTGCGAGAGCGGCACCAGGTACGGCTCCACGCGCCCGACCTGAGCCGCAAGCTCGAAGGGCTCGTAGTCGAGGCCGGGCTCGAGGTAGGAAAAGGACTCGTATCCATCGTGTGCCTTGTTGGCGCCCATAAGCGCTCCCGTGGGTTGGTTCGGAACAGCGGGTTGTGATTCGTCGGGACCGTAGCCGGCGGGGTCGGCGAGTCCGGCGGGACGAGAGTCGCGAACCCAACAACATGGAGCCTGCACGGACAACGGGCCAGCCATTCCCGGAGGCGCTCCCAGCTATTGCGAACACCCTGCGAAGGACGTATTTCAAGCGCGCGATACCGCGTGCCAAACGTGCCGCCACATCCCACTCGCCCCTGGAATCCCTCCGAAGTGACTCGCTGGACCCGCCTCTCCCGCGCCATCGACCGGGTTAACAACCGCATCGGGCGATGGACCTCCTGGCTGTGCCTGCTGATGGTGCTCGTCACGGCCTACAACACGGCCGTCCGCTACCTCGGCGGCTATTTCGGCTTCAGGCTGAGCTCAAACCTCTACCTGGAGCTCCAGTGGTACCTGTTCAGCCTTCTCTTCCTGCTCGCCGCCGCGTCGGCGCTCTGCAAGGGCGAGCACGTGCGGGTGGACATCCTTTACAGCCGACTGTCGGCGAAGGCCCGCGCCTGGATCGATCTCCTCGGCACCGTCGTGCTCATGATCCCCTTCTCGGCGGTGACCCTCTGGCTCTCCTGGCCCGCCATCCGCAACTCCTGGGCGGTGCGCGAGATCTCCTCCGACCCCGGGGGTCTGCCCCGCTATCCGCTCAGAACCTTCATCCTCGTCTGCTTCCTGCTTCTCATCGTCCAGGGCATCTCGGAGATCATCAAGAAGCTCCGTATCCTGCGCGGACTCAGAATGCACGGGAACGGCGCGCCCGACGAGGAGACCGACTCCGGACCCCGGGTGACCGGAGGCATTGCGTAGATGGAGAATCTGCTTGCGCCGCTGATGTTCATCGGCGTCTTCGCGATGATCTTCCTGGGATACCCGGTGGCCTTCGCGCTGGGCGGCACCTCCCTCATCTTCGCCTTCATCGGCATCGCCATGGGGCTCTTCGACTGGGGGCTGATGTACGCCCTGCCCCAGCGCATCTTCGGGGTGATGTCCAACCTGGTGCTGGTTGCAATCCCCTTCTTCATCTTCATGGGGGTGGTGCTGGAGAAGTCGCGCCTGGCGGAGGACCTCCTCACCACCATCGGAAAGCTCTTCGGGACCCTGCGCGGCGGGCTGGCGCTGGCGGTGGTTTTCGTGGGCGCGATGCTGGCCGCGGCCACGGGCGTGGTGGGAGCCTCGGTGGTCGCGATGGGACTCATCTCGCTCCCCATCATGCTGCGCTACGGCTACTCGAAGACGCTCTCGACCGGGGTGATCCTGGCGTCCGGCACCCTCGGACAGATCATTCCGCCCAGCGTCGTTCTGATCGTGCTGGCCGACCAGTTGGGCATCTCCGTCGGCGACCTCTTCCTGGGCGCGCTGATCCCGGGGCTCTCGCTGGCCGGCATGTACGCGATCTACGTGGGGCTGGTCGCCAAGGTGAGCCCCGCGTCGGCGCCCGCGCTCCCTCCCGAGGTGCGCGATGCCGCGGGGTGGAAACTGGCGCGCCAGGTGCTCACCGTGCTGATGCCGCCCCTGGTGCTGATCCTGCTCGTGCTGGGCAGCATCTTCGCCGGCATCGCCACGCCCACCGAAGCGGGAGCCGTGGGGGCGGTGGGCGCGATCGGGCTTGCAGCCGTCAACAGGCGCCTGTCGTGGAAGGTGCTCCGGGAGGCCAGCGAATACACCACCTCGCTCACCGCCATGGTGATGTTCATCCTGGTGGGCTCGACCGCCTTCGCGCTGGTCTTCCGCGGTCTCAACGGCGACCTCTGGATCGAACACCTGCTCACCACCCTGCCGGGAGGGCGCATCGGCCTGCTGATCGTGGCCAACCTGGCGATCTTCGTGCTCGGATTCTTCCTCGACTTCTTCGAGATCGCCTTCATCATCATCCCGCTGCTCGCCCCGGCGGCCGCCCTGCTGGGCATCGACCTGGTCTGGTTCGGGGTGATGATCGGGATGAACATCCAGACCTCGTTCCTGACCCCGCCCTTCGGCTTCGCGCTCTTCTACCTGAGAGGCGTGGCTCCACCCGACGTGCGAACATCGGAGATGTACCGGGCGGTCATCCCCTTCATCGTGATCCAGCTCATCGGGCTGGTGCTGATCATGACCTTCCCGGAGATGGTCACGGGGCTGCTGAACCGATAACTACTGGCGTCTACTGATACCAGGTCAGGCGTTCTGCCCGAACGCCGCGCTGGCGTAGGCCCACTCCGCGCGGCCGAACCACTCGAACGCCTCCGTCCGGAACGCCGACCAGTGGTCGTACACGCGGCGGTAGGTGGCGTCGGCAGCGGCTCGCTCCGCCAGAATCTCCTGCGAAGCCACGCGCGACACCTCCATGATCTCGGGAGAGAAGGCGCGCAGTTGCACCCCGCCTTCGACGAGGCGCCGGAGGGCGGCCGGATTCCTGGAGTCGTACGTGGTCTCGACGCCGTGCGCGGCCGAGCGCACCGCCACCCGGAAGGCCTCCTGGTACGTGAAGGGAAGCGAGTCCCACGCGTCCCGGTTGACCTGGAAGGTGGTCGAGGGTCCGGGCTCCCACCAGCCGGGGTAGTAGTAGAAGCGGGCGGCGTTCTGGAAGCCGAGCTTCTCGTCGTCGTAGGGCCCCACCCACTCGGTGGCGTCGATGGCGCCCCGCTCGAGCGCCGGATAGATCTCCTGCGCGGCGAGGTTCTGGACGGTCACGCCCAGGCGGTCCATGACCTCCGCGCCGAGCCCCGGAATGCGCATCTTGAGCCCGTTCAGGTCCGCCGGGGTGTTGATCTCGCGGCGGAACCATCCACCCATCTGCGCGCCCGTGTTTCCGGCCGGCAGGGGGATGATGTTGAAGTCGGAGAAGATCCCGCTGATGAGTTCGAGCCCGCCCGCGTCGTACAGCCAGGCATGCTGCTGGCGGGAGGTGAGGCCGAAGGGCACGCAGGTATCGAAGGCGAGCACCGGCGCCTTGCCCGTGTAATAGTAGCTCGGGCTGTGGCCCACCTGGACGGTGCCCTGTTGCACGGCGTCCATCACCTCGAAGGCCGGCACCAGCTCGTTCGCCTCGTAGACGCGCATCTGGAAGCGCCCGTCGGTCATCGCCGCCATTGACTCGGCGGCGCGGGTGGCGGTGTCGAAGATGGCGTCGACGGTGCGCGGATAGCTGGACGCCAGCCGCCAGCGCACGTTCGGGTTGGTGATCACGGCGGGAGCACCACCCGCACCGGTGCTCTCCTGCTCGCCGCCGCCGCACGACGCAGCCAGCACCCCGGCCGCCGCGGCTCCGACCGCCGCCTTGCCCAGGAACGCCCTTCTCTCCAGCGTCGAGGCCGCTTCCGTCAGGTTGCCGCCCTCGTGATCCGCCGCCGCGACCTCTGCGCCCGGCCGGCCGCCTTCGACCGTCCTGCTCCGGGAGTCGTTATCCATGGGTACCCGATCCTTTGTGCGTTCTGCGTGTTTCAGTTGCGCGCCCCGGGCGGCTTCTCGCCTCCGGAGCACGCGCAAGTTAGCCAGAAGTCATGCGGGACGCACCGTTTTCCTGCGCCCTGCCCGTTGCAAGCCCCTCGCCTCTCTCCTCAGCGCCGCTCCTCGGCCACGACCGACGACGCGATCACCATCCCCAGGAACTCGTCGATGGCGCCTCCCTGGATCCAGCGCGCGACCACCACGAGGTCGTTCTCACGATCGACGTAGACCAGGTTGGTCCCCGCCCCCCGGTGGCTGAACGACGACTCCGGGGTGCTCCCGTACGAGCGCTGGCCGGTGTTGAGGAAGAAGTTCATGAACCCGTACATCTCGTTGACCGTACCCGGCGTCTCCGCCATGTCCAGCCATTCCTCGGAAAGAAGCTGCTCGCCGTCCCAGTTGCCCTTGTGCAGGGTGAAGTAGCCGAAGCGGGCCTGGTCCTCGGCGCTCAGGTTCATCCCGCCGCCCCAGTGGGTTCCGCCGCTCACCGACTGCATCATCTCGCCGTCGACGTTCACCCACGAGTTCTCGTAGCCGTACCAGCGCCAGGTGTTGGACGCGCCTATGGGATCCATGATGTGCTCGCGCAGGACCTGCGGCAGGGGCCTGCGCCAGACCTGGAGCGCCGCGAGGGCGAGCAGGTTCACGCGCACGTCGTTGTACTTGTAGGCCGTGCCGGGCTCGTTGCGTGGGCGGTTGCGGTTGGCCGCCACGTCCCGCCCCGGCCGGTCGCCCCAGTCGGGCTTGCCCCAGAGGGTGCCTTCCCAGTCGCTGGTCTGGCGCAGCAGGTGATCCCAGGTGATCCGGCGGTTGTGCTCGGAGTCGAAGAGCGACACCGGCGTCGGCACGCCCCGCCCGTCCGCCTCGTTGCCGGGCTCGCCATCGCCCACCGGCAGAATCAGCGGGGGCATGTACTCGTGCACCGGATCGTTGACATCGCGGATGAGGCTGCGGTCCCACGCCAGCCCCACGGTGGAGGAGAGGAAGCTCTTGGCCACGCTGAAGGTCGGATCGACGCGCTTCGTCTCACCCCACTCGGCGACGATGTAGCCGTCCTTCACGATGATGCCGCTCTGCGGGCCCCGCACCTTGAGCGGACCGATGGCCTCGTCGAAGGGCTCGGTGTTCCAGCTGAGCGCGTGCGCCACCTCCAGGTCGCGCGGCGCGGTGCTCTCGCTCGCGATCGCGAAATCGACCGCCTGCTGCAGGAGTTCCGGGTTCATGCCCATCGACTCCGGGGACCTGCGCTCCCAGTCGCCCGCCGGGGGAAAGTAGGCGTCCTGCGCCTGCAGGCC
>JAJDVR010000183.1 GCA_022826025.1 Gemmatimonadota bacterium
CTGAAGGGACGGCAGTACGCCTTTGACATCCAGCCCGAACGACATGACCGGGCAGACGTGGAGGCACCGGGAGAGCAAGCGCCGGGTGATCGAGGAGTTGACCGCGAGCGAGCCCGCGCGGCCCGTCGGGAACTCGCGGCGCGCCGCGAGGAACGCACTGCGTACCATCGAGCGCGATACGGAGGCAGCGACCGGGCGGATGCGCGCGCTGCTGCCGAGGGCTTGGCTCCGGTCGCTGGCGGTCGGCCCGAGCCTCTCGCTCGGCACCTGCGCCGAAAGCTGGGCGACGATGCAGTGGTCGTGGACGGGCATCCAGAGCCAGACCGAGACGGTGGCGGTGCTGGACTTCGACATCGGGGAGATCAGGCGAACGCTCGCACGGACGGAGGCGGACGCTTGGAGGACCGCGCTGCCGAAGATCGAGGAAGAGCAGGCCGTGGCGCTGTCGGCGGGGAAGCTGGACAAACCGCGCTGGATCTGGCGCGGGCGGCCTGCCGCAAAGCAGTCAAGAGAGTGAGGAGGCTGTATGACCGAGTTGGAGGGGCAGTTGACGGCGGCCTTGAAGAGGTTGTCCGGGCAGTACGAGAGGGAACGGCGGCGGCAATCCGAACAGGTCGAAGCCTTGCGGCGGCAAGTCGAGCGGCAGACCGGGGAGAACGCCACCTTGAGGCGGCGAATCGAGCGGCTCGACGAGCAGGTGACGCGCTTGACCGAGTACTACGGGACATCCGCCGCCGTGAGACCGCGCGGCCGCGGCTGGTGATACCGCCGCCGCGCGGACCAGACCGCGATGCCGGGCCGAGCCGCTGACAACGGTCGGGATTGACGGTCGGTAGAGCGGCGGCCCTTGACTTGAGCGCGCGGGCTGGAGCGTACCGAGGAAGGCAACCGTAGATTGAAATAGTGCATCCAATTCCTGGCGATGTCGCTTGTTTCAGTCCAGTTCAGGAGACCTCCTGCATGACGACTCCACGTATTCCCCGACTGGCCGTCGGGATCGTCTTCGGCCTCGGCTCACCGGCTCTCCAAGCCCAAGAGGTCATTGAACTTCCAAGCCGGGACACCCACATCGAACCCGAATTTGAGGAAGTCTACCGGGTGGGGTCCATCGATGGTGCGGAGTGGGAGGTGTTCAGCCGGGTCAGCGCGGTCGGCTTCAGTCAGTCCGGCGACCTGTACGTGATGGACGACCAAGGCGGACGGATCGTGGTGGTGAGCCCGGACGGCGAGTTCGTGCGCGAGTTCGGAGGGCTCGGGGACGGTCCGGGCGAGTTCGCGCCGAACACCAACACGGCGGTCGGGTTCACCGTGCTCCGCGACGGGCGCGCGGTGGTGTTCGACCCGGGTCACGGGGCGTTCCAGGTGTTCGGATCGGACGGCGAGTTCGAGCGCTCGGTGCGCATGCCGGGCAGTTCGATGTTCCTGATCATCCGGCCTCTGGCCGCCGCGAGGGATGGCCGGAACGTGATCACGACCAGCATGGGTTCTTTCGGAGGCCCCGACGCCCCCGAACCACTGTTCCGGCCCGTCCACCGTGTGGACCTGACCGGCGAGGAGGCCGTGGCGCACACGGTGATCCGAGCGTGGAAGCCCCCGGGAGACCCCGACGCCTTCGCGCCCGTCCTGTCGGCCGTAGCCCTGCCGGACGGCGGATTGGCCTACACCGACTCGTCCGCCTACGCGATCAAGGTGGCCACCCGGGACGGGGACCTGACGCGCGTGCTCACCCGGCCGTTTCGGCCCGAACCCGTCACCGACCGCATGAGGGACGAGGAGATCGAGCGCCAGCTGGACGAAGCCGAGGAGAGGTCCGGTCGGGGGGATGAGTTCGCCGGCGCGTTTGCCGAACTCGCGCGCCGGCGCATCGCGTCCATGGAGTTCCACCACGAAGTCCCGGTGGTCCGCAGGCTGAGAACCAGCTGGGAAGGCACGATCTGGGTTCAGCGGCGCGGCGAGGAGCCGGGCGGCGACGGTCCGATCGACCTACTGACCCCGGATGGCGGCTACATCGGGACCTACGCTGCTGGCTCGACCGAAATGCCCGACGCCTTCGGTCCGGACGGACAGGCGGCGTTCATCGAGCGTGACGAATTCGACGTTTCCAGGGTGGTGGTGCGGAGGCTGCCGGTCGGAGGACGGTGACCGCCGATCCTGAGCCCGGCAGTAGCATTTGGCCTGCGACAATCACCAGAGTCAGATCCACCGACATCCGATCGAGTCGCTGATGTCGGCCCGGACTGACGACCGGGAGAGTGCGGCCCTTCACGCCTGTATGGGCGCCAGCGGGTGCGTTCCGAGGAAGGCAACCGTAGATTGGGATTCATCCAAACTGTTGCGATGTTGCTTGTCTGAGGAGACCCCAGCGTGACGACTCCATGCATTCCCCGACTGGCCGTCGGGATCGTCTTCGGCCTCGGCTCACCGGCGCTCCAAGCCCAAGAGGTCATTGATCTTCCAAGCCGGGACACCCGCATCGAACCCGAGTTCGAGGAGGTCTACCGGGTCGGCGTTCTCGAAGGCGAGCCGTGGGAGATGTTTGCCCACGTCAACAGCGTGGCCTTCGACGCCCAGGGGAACC
>JAJDVR010000234.1 GCA_022826025.1 Gemmatimonadota bacterium
ATCCTGAAGCAAAGGCACCCGCTCGGCCATGTTCGCGAGCAACTCATCCGGGTAGTAGTCCACGGCTTCGCCCGAAGCGCGCGAGCGGTCGTGCACATGAACTTGCACGGTCGGCGCCACGCCTTCGACTGCGGCCACGACGACCTCCGTGACGATCCTGCGTCCAGGACCGAGGTCGCGCTCGACGCGCGCCGCCCACAGGTCCTCACGACGGTTGCGAACGCGCACGGCCCGGCAGAAGATGTCGGTTCCTTCGTGCAGGAAGGAACGGTGTCGCCAAGCTTTGCGGGGCAGTCGTTCTTTCGCGACTTCCTCGATCCAGTCCAACGCGATGTTGCGACAATCCGCGACGACCTGCCGCCTCGAGTCGGCGGGCAGCTCGGCGCCCACCTGAAGCCTGTGCACGCCGGCCCGAGGCAGATGCGAGGTCATCGGCCTCTGACGCGACTCGGGGCGTTGGGTCACTCCGGAAACGCGAGCCAACTCCTGGAAGGACTTGATGGGTTGGGAGTTCATTTGTCTAACCTCCTTGTGGTGACGTCTCGTTCCTGGCACAAAGAAACGTTCCCTTTGCCAAGAAGCAGAAAACAGGTCCGATTTGAGACTGAAAAAATCACACGGATTCAGGATTCAGAAATAAATATGAAGACAGCAAGGATGTGATCAGAAAACAGATCCAACTCAGGATCTCAGAAAAACGGAGCTGATTTGAAATCCGACTGCCTAATTTCCCATATTTCCCTGATGTATTTCTAAACCATCTTCTCAGGTAGAAACACAAGAAATAAATGCCAATTTGTCAGAGACAATTCTGTTCCTTTTCTGGAATGCGCTTGGCTACACACTCCGAAAGGGCTTGATACGATTTCTGCTGGCTTCCCGCACTTCCGGCGTCGGCGCCGCCGCAACAACGCGCCGCGACCCACAATGCATATATACTACAGTCGTGGTGCGGCGCGCAAGGTGAGGTTTCCGAGGTAACGCCCCGGTCAGGCTGCCCGCTACCCTCCCTCCCTCCAGACGATCTCCCCGCCGACGACCGTCATCACCGCCTTCCCGGTCAGTTCGAACCCCGAGAAGGGCGTGTTGCGGCTCTTGGAGAGGAAGCGCGACGGCTCCACGGCCCAGGTCCGGGCGGGGTCGACGAGGGTCACGTCGGCCAGGCTCCCCGGGACCAGGGTTCCGCCCGGGAGATTGAAGGCGCGCGCGGGTGAGGGGCTCATGCGCTCGATGGCGGTGGGCAGGTCGATGACGCCCTCGCCGACCACATGCGTAAGCACGAGCCCGACCGCGGTCTCCAGCCCCACGATGCCGAAGGGCGCGTCGTCGAAGGCGGACTCCTTCTCGTCGTAGTGGTGCGGGGCATGGTCGGTCGCGATCACGTCCAGGGTGCCGTCGGCAAGACCCGCGCGCACGGCGGCCACGTCGGCGTCGGTGCGGAGCGGCGGGTTCATCTTGGCGTCGGTGCGGTACCCCTCCACCGCCGCCTCGGTGAGGATGAGGTGGTGCGGGGAAGCCTCCGCGGTCGCCCGCACCCCGCGCGCCTTCGCCTGCCGGATCGCTTCCACGCCCCACGCGGTGGAGACGTGCTGGAGGTGGATGCGGCCGCCCGTGAGTTCGGCCAGCAGCAGGTCGCGCACGATGTGAATGTCCTCGGACGCGTTGGGCTTGCCCACCAGGCCGAGGCGGGCGGACACCAGTCCCTCGTTCATGCTGCCGTCACGCGAGAGCCCCAGGTCCTCGGGATGGTCGGCGACCGGGATGCCGAACGGCAGGGCGTACTCGAGCGCGAGCCGCATCAGCCCGGAGTCCATGACCGGATGGCCGTCGTCGGTGATGCCGACCGCGCCCGCCGCCACCATCTCCCCGATCTCCGCCAGCTTCTTTCCTTCCTGACGGACGGAGATGGCCCCCAGCGGGTAAACGCGCGCGCCTCCCGCCCGCCTTCCTTCCGCCACCACGAAGCCCACCGAGGCGGGGTCGTCGATGGGCGGGCTGGTGTTGGGCATGGCGCACACGGAGGTGAAGCCGCCCGCGGCCGCGGCGCGCGCGCCGGTGGCGATGGTCTCCTTGTGCTCCCCGCCCGGCTCGCGCAGGTGCACGTGCACGTCGATCAGGCCGGGCGCGACCACCAGCCCGCGCGCCTCCACGACCTCCGCGTCGGCAGGGCCCTCCACCTTGCCCCCGCGCTCGGCGACCCGCCCGTCGACCAGCAGCAGGTCGCCGGTGGCGTCCACCGCGGCGGCCGGGTCGATGATCCTGCCTCCGCGAATCCACAGCGGGCGCGGGCTCACACGACCTCCTCGGCCTTTGCCGCCTCGGCCTTCTCGGGCCGCCCACCCGCCAGCAGGTAGAGCACGGCCATGCGCACGGCCACCCCGTTGGTGACCTGCTCGAGGATCACCGAGTGGGGCCCGTCGGCCACGTCGCTGTCGATCTCCACCCCCCGGTTCATGGGACCCGGGTGCAGGATGAGGAGCGGCTCGGGCGCCGCCGCCAGCCGTGCGCGCGAGACCCCCCAGATGCGGTTGTACTCGCGCAGGCTGGGCACGAAGCCGGCTTCCATGCGCTCGAGCTGGAGGCGCAGCACGTTCAGGGCGTGGGCCCACTCGATCGCTTCCTCGATTCGATGGAAGATGCGCACCCCGAGTTCGCTCATGTGCGGGGGAATGAGCGTCGGCGGGCCGCACACGCCAACCTCGGCGCCCAGCGTGAGCAGCCCGAAGATGTTGGAGCGCGCCACCCGCGAATGACGCACATCCCCCACGATGCACACCCGCCGGCCGGCGATGGCGCCCAGGTGGTCCCGCAGGGTAAGCATGTCCAGCAGCGCCTGGGTGGGGTGCTCGTGCGCGCCGTCCCCCGCGTTGATCACGCTGGAGGGAATGCGCTTCCCGAGGAAGCGCGCCGCGCCCGACGCCCAGTGCCGCATCACCACCATGTCGATCTTCATGGCCTCCAGGTTGCGCGCGGTGTCCACCAGCGTCTCCCCCTTCGCCACCGAGGAGCGGCTCGCACCGATGTTGACGGTATCCGCCGCGAGGCGCTTCTCCGCGAACTCGAAGGAGATGCGCGTACGCGTGGAGGCTTCGAAGAAGAGGTTGACGATGGTGATGCCGCGGAGCGTGGGAACCTTCTTTATGCGCCGCTCGGAGATCTCCTTGAACGGCTCCGCGGTGTCGAGGATGCTGGTGATCTGCCGGGCGCTGAGATGTTCGATGCCGACGAGGTCCTTGCCCAGCGCCGGAGCGGCGGCGGCGGAAGGGCTCACGCAGCCTCCGGCGATGTCGTCACGACATCCACGCCGAGCACCCCGTCGATGTCCGGCACCAGGACGTCGACCCGCTGATGCGGCAGCACCGTCACCGCCCGGCCCACGATGTCGGGCTGTATGGGCAGTTCGCGGCCCGCGCGGTCCACGAGGGCGCAATAGTAGATGCGGGACGCGCGCCCCCAGTCCATCAACTCGTTCATGGCCGCGCGAGCGGTGCGTCCGGTGAAGATGACGTCGTCCACGACGACCACGGCGCGGTTGTCGATGCCCCCCGGGGGCAGCTTCGACTCACCGATCACCGGCCTGGGCCCGATCGCCATCAGGTCGTCGCGATAGAGCGTGATGTCGATGGAGCCCCGGGGCACGCGGACTCCGGCCGCGCGCTCGATCTCGTCCTGCAGCAGGCCCGCGATCTGGACACCGCGGCGGTGGATCCCCATCAGCGCGAGGCGCTCCGTTCCCTCGTTGCGCTCCAGGATCTCGCGCGCCATGCGGGCGATCGCTCGTCCCACCGCGTCTTCTCGCATGATCGGGATGCGGAACTGATCGGGCATGGTCAGTTGTTGCGGGCGCCCGCGTCGATCCACTGCCTGATCACGGCGATCTCTGCGGCGTCCAGCGGCAGCCTGCCGATCGGCATTTGTCCGCCGACGATGCCCGGGCGCCCGTCCAGCTTGTGGATCAGGTAGCTGTTCTCCGCGTCACCCGGTGTGACGAGGCTGAGTTCGACCTGGATGCTGGGCACGTTCACCAGGTTGGCGAAGGAGCGGCCCGCCGAGAGATCGAGGTCGGCTTCCGCGAGGGACGGGCCATGGTGACCCGCACAGGACGGAGTGAACACGTGGGTCTGGATACTCGACAGCGTCGGCATCAGCGTGTCGGTTTCCTCGGGCGCGGTGCCGGAATCGGCTCGGCAGGCCGTGACGGCCAGGAGGGCGGCAACGAGGTGCAGTAAGGGCCGCGGGCCGGTGCGTCTGGTGGTCGTGTTTGGCAATGTGGGTCGTCCTGTTCCGTCGGAGGGTTGCGGGGCCAACATACCGGAAGCCGCGGGCCGCCTGCAACGCTCCTCGCCCCGGGAATCCCCACACCGTGACCGCAGGTGCCCCGTCGCGGGACCCGGCTTGCGGCAGCCCTGCGCGCGTGGCGTCCCGGTCGCCGTGCGTCCCGGGCCGCGATACCTTGCCAGCGGCTGTCCCTGACAGCTGCGCGCGGGTCTCCGGGCGTCCGCGCCCGTTCATCTCCCAATCCCTTCCGAGGACTCCCGATGCGGCGCACACCGTTAGCTCTCCTGCTCGTCCTGTCCATCCTGACGTCCGCCGCCGCCGGCCATCTCGTGGCCCAGGGGGTCGAAGAGCACCCGGCTGTCGTCATGGGAGGGTTGCCGTTCGCACTCACGCTGGGGGGCGCGCCCGACGAATCGAGCTGGTTCGAGGTCCGGACCGCCGACGGCACCCTGCTTCGCTCCGGAGCCGTCGACGCCGACCAGTCGCTGGCGGTGTCCGACCTGGTCGTGGAGTCGCGGGCGGAGCTGCCCCTGGAGGTGCGCGTGGGAGCGGCGACCGAAACCGTCGAGCCCCACTACGCGCCCGCATGGTACTCCATCGTGCCGCCGCTGGTGGCCATCCTGCTCGCGCTGATCTTTCGCGAGGTGCTGGCAGCGCTGTTCGCGGGGGTGTGGCTGGGTGCGCTGGCGGTGGCGGGCTTCAACCCCCTGCTCGCCACCTGGCGCACGGTCGATACCTTCATCGTCCCCGCGCTGGCCGACGACTCGGGCCAGACGCAGATCGTGGTGTTCTCGCTCCTGCTTGGCGGGATGGTGGGAATCATCGCCCGCAACGGGGGCACCCTCGGCATCGTGGAGGCGGTGTCGCCGGTCGCCACCACTCCGCGCCGGGGCAAGCTCGCCACCTGGCTCGCGGGGTTGACCATCTTCTTCGACGACTACGCCAACACCCTGATCGTGGGCACGACCATGCGGCCCATCACGGACCGGCTCCGCATCTCCCGGGAGAAGCTGGCGTATCTGGTCGACTCAACCGCGGCGCCGGTGGCGGCCATCGTCCCGATCTCGACATGGGTCGGCTACGAGATCTCGCTCATCGACCAGGGGCTGCAGCTCGCGGCGGAGCAGCACGCGTCCACGAATCCGGAGCTTGCCGCGTCGCTCACGTCTTCGAGCGCCTTCGCCGTGTTCCTCAACACCATCCCGTACCTCTTCTATCCGCTGTTGGCGCTGGTCTTCGTGGCGCTGGTGAGCTACACCAACCGGGACCTGGGCGAGATGGCCGCGGCAGAGCGGCGCGCCGCGCGGGGCGGAGGCCTCACGCGCCCGGGATCGACCCCGGTCACCGACACGACGGACACGCTGCTGCAACCGGCGGATGGCGCTCCGCGACGGTGGTGGAACGCGGCCCTTCCGGTGATCGCCGTCGTCCTCACCGTGCTGATCGGGTTGTACGTGTCCGGGAGCGCGGCGACGGGTCCGGGAGCATCCCTGATGGACGTCCTGGGGCAGGCGGATCCCTATGCCACCCTGCTGTGGGGTTCGCTGGCCGGGTGCCTGGTGGCCATGGCGCTCTCACTCTCGCAGCGCATCCTCACCCTCCAGGAGACCCTGTCGTCCCTGGTCGCGGGGATGAAGGCGATGATGACCGCGATGCTGGTCCTGGTCTTCGCCTGGTCGCTGGGGGCGATCACCGGGGAGATCGGAACCGCGGACTTCCTGGCCCGCATCCTCGGGGACGCGATTCCCTTCGAGCTGATCCCCGTGCTGGTGTTCGCCACCGCGGCGGCCATGGCGTTCGCAACCGGCACCTCGTTTGCGACGATGGCCATCCTGATTCCCCTGGTGATCCCGCTGACCATCACCCTCGGGGGCAGCGTCGGCTTCGACGGAGGAAGCGCGGAGGTCATCCTGCTCGGGGCGACCGGATCGGTGCTGGCGGGAGCCATCTTCGGAGACCACTGCTCGCCCATCTCCGACACGACCGTCCTGTCTTCCACGGCATCCGGCTGCGACCACATCGATCACGTGCGCACACAGCTGCCCTACGCCCTGCTGGTTGGCGTGGTGGGCATGGTGCTCGGCAACATCGGCACCGCGTACGGCCTGCCCCCGTGGCTGGCGCTGTCGCTCGGGGTGGTCGTTCTGTGGGCCGTCCTGCGCTTCCGGGGAACGTCGAACGAAGCGGGGGCGACCGGCTAGCCAACGCGCCCCGCCGGCGCGCGCACTCCGCCGCTAGCGACGCGCCCTGAAGAACGATCGCAGCAGCTGCCCGGAGGGTTCCGCCAGCAAGCCTCCCGTCAGCTCGACCGAGTGGTTGAGACGCGGATCCTGGACCAGGTTCTCCAGGCTGCCCGCCATCCCCGCCTTGGGGTCGGGGGCTCCGAAGACCAGGCGCGTGACGCGCGCGAGGACGATGGCGCCGGCGCACAGGGCGCAGGGCTCGAGGGTCACGAAGAGCGTGGCGCCCGGCAGGATCCGGAGCCCGAGCCTGCGGGCGGCCGCGCGCAACACCACGACTTCCGCGTGCGCGGTGGGATCCGCATCGGCGCGCGTCCGGTTATGCCCTTCGGCCACGACGCGGCCCTCCAGCACCAGCACGGCTCCCACGGGAACTTCGGAACGGGCTTCCGCGAGCCGGGCCATCTCCAGGGCGCGAGCCATGAAGGCCTGATCCCCGGGCCGGGAGGCATCCGGCCCCCGTGCAGCGTTGGCAGCCCCCGGACTGCTAGCTGTGCTGCGGGTCACGCCTCCCGCGTCCCTCGTGGGCATCTGCGATTCGCCGGGAACTTCGGCGCCAGCGGCGGCTCGAGGGGATGTCGCCGGATGCGGCCGGGTCGGGGCCCTCTCCCACCTGCCGCAGAACCGCCGTCACCCTGCCGGCCACGGCCAGGGTCTCCAGGCGCATCGCGGGAATCGCGGCGGCCTCCGATGAACCGGGATACAGGAGATCCCCGGCCCGGTCGTAGCGATAGAAGCCCGCCCCGTCGGCCAGATGCACGGCCAGGATGTCGCCATCGCGGACCTCATGGGCGAGGACGGGCTGCACCAGCAGGAGATCGCCGCCCTCGTATCCCAGCGCGCCCGCCTCGTCGCCGGAAACCCTGACGAAGAACGATCCCGCCGTACCCGCCAGGCGGCGGTCGATGGCGTAGGATTGCGGTGACTCCTCCTCGTGCCCACCTTCGCGCAGGTGTGCGATCCGCGCGTAGCGGGGCACCGAGCGCGTCTCCGCGTTGAGGTCCAGGCCCACGATGCGCGCACCCCTCGAGCGGGACGGGTCACGCTCCAGGTATCCCTTTGCGGCGAGCGCCTTGAGGTGTTCGGAGACCGTCTTGGTGCTCTTGATGCCGAATCTCGCCCCGATCTCGCGGACCGACGGCTGATAGGTGTGCCGCCGCAGATAGGACTCCATGTAGTCCAGTATGCGACGCTCAATCTCGTTTGGAGGTGGGAGCATGGACAGTGTTTCGGCGGGCCCGTCGATTCCGTTGGCTGGTCCGCCGACCGACTCCGCGGCAGACGGGAAAGGGAGAAATACTAGGCCTCCCGGTGGTGGAGAGCAAGCAAGGAATCCCGTATTCCCATGGCCGCGCCCGCGCCTCCCCACCACCTTGTCCGTGGCGCGTCGATCGGCAACCCTTCGATGGGATCCGATCGTCGAAATGTCCAGGTGCAAGATCATTCCCGTGTGCCGTGGGGTACACTCTGCGATGGTCTTGTCGGCACTCCGCATCGCGCGGGCAACAGCCCCTGGAGCCAGCGAACTGAAGGAATTCGGCCCATGAGCTTTTCGAAGACGACGCTGGGAGTTACAACCGTCGCGATCATCGTGGCGCTGCTCGGCGGAGGGATTTACCTGAGGCTTCGCCCCACTCTCGAGGAAGAGGATGCCGCAGCCCCTGCCGAGGCGACCCCCCTCGAAGTGCCGGAGGCCTCGCTGGAGAGCTTCGCCCGGCGTGCGCAACCGGTCAGCGGGGCGCGCGTGCAGCGCGATACGCTCTGGATCCGCATCACGGCGTCGGGGGGCGCGGCCGCGTTCCGGCGCGCCACTCTCTCGGCTCGCGTTGCCGGCCAGGTGCGGGAAGTCGCGGTTCGGGAAAACGATCCTGTCGATTCCGAGGCCTTCCTCATCCAGATCGACACCACCGAGTACGCGCTGGCGCTGGCGCGGGCCAACAGCAGTCTCACCGGCGCCCAGGCCGACTACGAACAGATCGTCCTCTTCGACGACGAGATCGCTGATCCCGAAGTACGGGCGGAGCGGGCGCGGGTGGCTCGCTCGCGCAGTGGTCTGGACGAGGCCACGGTGAACGTTCGCCAGGCGGAGCTGGAGCTGTCGTGGACGCGCATCAGCGCGCCCTTCGCCGGCCGGGTCGCCGACCTTCGGGTCGTGCCGGGCCAGTTCGTGGCTCAGGCCGAGGAGTTGGTCACCATCGTGGAGCTGGACCCCATCAAGGTCGAAGCCCAGGTGCTGGAGGGCGAGATCGGACTCCTCGAAGAGGGCCGGCGCGCCACCATGACCTTCGCCGCGTTCCCGGGCGAAACCTTCACCGGCACGGTGGAGACCATCAACCCGGTCATCGACCTCGAAACCCGCTCGGCGCGCGTGACCGTGCTGCTGGCCAACCCCGGCGGCAGGATCAAGCCGGGGATGTACGCGAGCGTCTCGCTGGACGCGCAGCACTTCACCGAGCGCATCCTGGTCCCGCGCTCGGCGGTGCTGGAGCGCGACCGGCGCACCATGCTCTTCGTCTTCAATGAGGAGGAGGGGGAAATCGGCCGCACCGAGTGGCGCTACGTCACCACCGGGCTGGAGAACGACCGGGTGGTGGAGATTGTGGAGAACCCGGAGACCTCGATGGTCGATCCCGGGGAGATCGTGCTCGTGGACGGCCACCATTTCCTCGGGCACGACGCGGCGGTCCAGCTCGCCGAGGGGGACATGCCGGCGGGTGCCGAGTCTTCCGCGGGGTCGGGATGATGAGGCGCCGGGAAGTGCTGTTGCGGCAATGCGTCCTCGCGGTAGTGCTCGCCACGGCTCCGCTTGAAGCGCAGGCGCCGCGCGTCCTTTCGCTGGAAGAGGCCCTGGAGCTGGCGAGACAGAACAATCCCCTGCTGCGCCAGGCCATCAACGAGCTGGAACTGACGCCGGCGGGAATGCGGGCGGCCTGGGGTGCCTTCCTCCCGAGCCTCTCCCTGAGTCTGGGCACCAACGTCAACCTCAACCGGCGGTTGCAGGCGGAGGACTACTTCGGCAACCCCATCGCCAACCCCAACGTCGAGTGGGTCACGGCTTCGTCATCTTCCCAGTCGGTGTCCGCCCAACTTGCCCTGTTCGAAGGCGGCGCGCGCTTCCATCAGCGCGGCGCGGAGCGCGCCCGGGGCTTCGCGCGCGAGCGGAGGGTCGAGGCGGAGATGATCGCCACGGGGGCGCGCGTCGCAACGAGCTTCCATGAGACCATCCGGCAGTCGGATCTCCTCCAATTGGAGATGGCGATCCTCGAGGGCAAGCGACTGGATCTGGAGAGCACGACGAGGCTGTTCGAACTCGCCGTCGTCAGCCGGGTCGACGTCCTGGCCGCCGAACTGGAGATCCAGCAGCAGGAGCGGGCGGTTCGCCAGGCCGAGAACGACCACGCCAAGGCGGTGCTGGCGCTACGCGCAGAGATCGTCGCGCCGGACATGGGCGCATTCACGACCCGCGGCACCCTTCCCGAACCCTTCGATCCCGCGGCACTCAACGAGACCGGGCTCATCGTCCGAGCCCTGGAGCAGAGCCCGCTCATCCGGCAGAACCGGTCGGAGGTGGACGTGGGCCGGGCATCGCTGAGCGCCGTCCGCAGCGCGCGCCTCCCGACGATCAGCCTCGGTACCTTTTTCTTCCAGGACGCATACGGGCAGGAGTACACGGCGGCCTTCAAGCCCTTCGCCACCGATTCCCGCTACGCCAGCGCGCGACTGAGTTTGTCGATTCCGGTCTTCACCGGGTTCTCCGCCGAGCGAAACATCGCCGAAGCCCAGGTTCAGCTGGCCAATGCCGAGGAGCAGATGCGCCAGACCGGCCTGGAAATCGAGCGCGACGTCCGCTCCCGTCTCATCGACCTGCGCGGCGCCTGGGACAGCTACCGGCTGGCAGAGCGGTCGAGCGAGATCGCCGAGGAGCGCCTGAGGCTGGCGCGCGAGGGATACCGCCTGACGACGGTCACCTTCGCCGACCTGCAGCTTGCGATCGAGGGGGCGGCCAACGAACGGCGCACAGCAGTCAACGCCCGATATGACTTCGTCGCCGCCCGCATCGAGCTGGAGCAGGTGGTGGGCGGGCCGCTCGACGGCGGCACCCCGCTTCCCTGACGCATGTCGATTCCCCGCATCTCGACGCGGCGGCCGGTTGCGGTGGCCATGCTCTTCCTGGCCATCTCACTGCTCGGGATCATCTCCTTCCTGCGGCTGCCCATCGACCTGCTGCCCGACGTGAGCTACCCGCGCCTGGTGGTCTACACGACCTACCCGGACGTGGCGCCGGCGGAGGTCGAGCGGCTCATAACAGAGCTGGTGGAGGCCCAGGGGGCGGCGGTGCCCGGGGTCGAGAAGGTGACGTCGGTTTCGCGCGACGGGGTAAGCCTGGTGACGCTGCGCTTCGCCTGGGGCACGGACATGGATTTCGCCATGCTCAACGTGCGCGAGCGCATCGACAACATCCGCGAGGTGCTGCCCGAGACCTCTGACCGGCCGCGCATCCTGCGCATCGATCCCGAGTCCGAGCCCATCATGGTGCTCTCCGTAGCCGGGGGCGCGGACCTGTGGGCGACCAAGGACTTCGTGGAGACGGTCTTCCGGCGCAGGCTCGAGCAGCTGGACGGCGTGGCGCAGGCGGCGGTCACGGGGGGACTGGACCGCGAGATCCAGGTGGAGGTGGATCCCGACCTGCTCCTCTCGTACGACCTCGAGATGGAGGACGTGGCGGTCGCGCTCGATCGGGCCAACTTCTCCGCCCCGGGCGGATCGATCCTGCGCGGGCGCTACCGCTACCCGCTCCGCACCCTGGGCGAGTTCCAGACCGTGGACCAGATCGGGCAGGTGGTGGTGGGACGCCAGCAGACCGAGACGGAGGCGCAGCAGGAGGGCGACGGCGGCTACCGGCTGGTGAGGCTGGACGACGTGGCGCGCGTGGTGGACGGATTCGCCGACCGCGAGTCCATCGCCCGCTACAACGGCGCCGAGGCCGTGGGCCTGCTGGTGTACAAGGAGTCCGGCGCCAACACGGTGGCGGTGGCCGACCAGATCCGGGAGGCGCTCGGTATCCTGGCGATCGAGTTTCCGGACATCACGGTGGACATCGCCTACTCCCAGGCGGGCTTCATCTCCGACTCCATCAGCAACGTCGTGCAGGCACTGGTGTTCGGGGGCATGCTGGCGTGTCTGGTGCTGTTCTTCTTCCTGCGCGATCCGCGCTACCCCTTCGCCATTGCGCTCGCGATCCCGATCTCCGTGGTGGGCGCCTTCGCGCTGATGGAGGCGTTCGGCGTATCGCTCAACATCATGAGCCTGGGCGGTATGGCGCTTGGGGTGGGCATGCTGGTCGACAACTCCATCATCGTGCTGGAGAACATCTTCCGGCACCGGGAGGCGGGCGTCCCCTCGGCGGAGGCGTCGGCCCTTGGAGGCGAGGAGGTCCAGGGAGCGATCACGGCTTCGACCCTCACCACGATCTCGGTGTTCGGGCCGATCATCTACATCGAGGGAGTGGCGGGGGAGCTGTTCGGCGACCTGTCGCTGGCGGTGGCCTTCTCCCTGCTGGCCAGCCTGCTTGTGGCGCTGACCCTGCTCCCGGGTATGGCGGCGCGCTTCGTGGACAGGGCGCGGGCGGCCGAACGGCCCGAACAGCCCCGGCCGGGGCGCCGGCAGGGGGTGCTGGCGAGGATCGGACGGGTGTTCCTTTGGGTCGTGGTGCTTCCCTTCCGGTTGATCGCGGGAACATTCGCGCTGGGGCGGGCGCTGTTGGTCTACTGGTGGGAGGGGCTGGCGGGGGTGAGCGGCCGCCTGTTCGGGCCCCTGCTCGCCGCCTTCGACCGCGGGTTCCAGCGGTTCGCCGACCGCTATCACCAGCTTCTTGAGGTATCGCTCGATCACCGCGGGCGGGTGCTGGCCATCTCCGGGGCCGCGCTGGCGGCCACGCTGGCGCTCGCGCTCGCCCTCGACCGGGACTTGCTGCCGGACGTCGACCAGGGTGGGTTCCGGGTGCGCCTCGAGCTGGCGGAGGGAACGGGGCTGCCCGCTACCGCGCTGGCAGTGGAGGAGATCGAACGTGCGCTTCAGGGCGACCCCGGCGTCGAGACCGTCTTTTCCCGCGTGGGCGAGGACGTGCGCTCCTACATGGAGAGCGAGGAGACATCGGGCGCGCACACGGGCACACTGGAGGTGCGCCTCCATCCGGGGAGCGCCACGGACGAGGTGCTGGCGCGGGCGCGCGAGGTGGAGGCTCGTTTCCCGCCGGGAACCCTGGCCTTCGAGGCCGGCCAGGCCACCGCCCTGGGCACGGTCCTGGGCGGCGCCGACGCGGACATCGCGGTGCGCATCCGGGGTGAGAACCTGGAGGAGAGCTACGCCTACGCCGAGACCGTGCGCGAAGAGCTGTCGACGCTGGCAGAGATCGGCAACGTGCGGGTGGGCACCGGGCGCGGACAGCCCCAGGTCCAGGTCGAGATCCTGAGGGACGTGGCCGCGCGCCACAACATCGATCCGCGCCTCATCGCCGAGGAGATCGAGCGCGCCATGCGCGGCGACCGGGCCACCGAGTTCGTCGACTTCGACCGCAAGATCGACGTGGTGGTCAGGCTGCCCGACGCCCTGCGCTTCTCCGCGGAGACGCTCGAGACCCTGCAGGTGCGCGGCGTGCCCCTGCGCGAGCTGGTGAGCGTGCGCGAGGCGGTGGGTCCGGCGGAGATCCACCGCGAGGACCAGGGACGCGTGGTCACCGTCTACGCCGACGTCATTTCCGGCGGTCTCAACCGCGCCATCGCCACGGTGGAGGATGAATTGGCCGCGCTGCCGCCGCCCTTCAACGTGCGCGTCGACGTCGGCGGCGAGAACGAGGAGATGCGCCGCTCGTTCCGCGACCTCGCCTTCGCCTTCGCGCTCGCGCTGGTGCTGGTCTACATGATCCTGGCGGCTCAGTTCGAGTCGTTCAGGCACCCGCTGATCATCCTGATGGCGGTACCGCTCGCGCTTTCGGGCGCGGTGCTGGCGCTGGTGCTCGCCGGTCAGAGCCTGAACACCATGAGCCTCATCGGGGTCGTCATTCTGGTAGGCATCGTGGTCAACGACGCGATCGTGAAGGTGGAGTTCATCAACCAGGCGCGCGCCCGCGGGGCCGCGTTGCGGGAAGCGATTCTGGAAGCCGGGAGGGTGCGCTTGCGTCCAATCGTCATGACCACCGTGACGACCGTCTGCGGCCTCACGCCGCTGGCCCTCGGCATCGGGCGCGGGGCCGACCTACGTGCGCCGCTCGCCATCGCCGTGATCGGGGGGCTGGTGGTGGCCACCGCGCTCACCCTCATCGTCGTGCCGGTGGTGTACTCCGTGGTGGAGAGCGGCCACGTCCGGTTGCGCCGGAGAGTCCGCGCGCCGCGCGCCGCCCGGACGGCGGGGGCTCTTCCGTGAGCGGCGTCCGCAGCCCCGGCCGGGTCGGTGCGGTGTCGTTCCCGGCGGTGGGGGTGGCCCGGTGATTCGCGGGAGCATCCGGCGACCGGTGGCGGTGGCGATGGGCTGCCTGGCGGTGGCGCTCATGGGAGCCAGCGCCTGGCGCAACATCCCCATCGAGCTGCTGCCGGATACCGACCTGCCCAGACTCAACGTGGAAGCGCGCTGGCGCGGAGCTTCCCCGGAAACGGTCGAGGCCTTCCTGACCTCCCCCATCGAAGCAGTGGTCCAGCAGGTCAAGGGGGTGGAAAAGGTCATCTCCGAGTCCAGGGAAATCCAGGGAACGGGGACGTCCAGCATCGAGGTGCACTTCAGTCGCGACACGGACATGGACTTCGCGCGGCTGGACCTCTCCGAGCGGCTCTCGGCCCTCGAGGAGGAGCTGCCTCCCGCCGTGGAGCGGGTTCTGGTCCAGCCGTACATTCCCCCCGAGTTCGAGTCCCGCGGCCGGCGCGGCTTCCTGCGCTACACCTATACCGGCCCCTACACGTTGGAGGCGCTCCGGACCGACCTCGACGACCGGGTCGTGCCGGATCTCTCGCAGATCGAGGGGGTGGCGCTGGTGCGGGCGAGCGGGGGGCGCGAGCGTCTCATCGAGATCGAGCTGAACGAGGACCGGGTCAGCTCGCTCCGGCTCTCTCCGCGCATGGTGAACGCACGGATCAACGACCTCGACCTGGTACGGGAGGCAGGGGCGATCCGGGCCGGCGACCGGGAAAGGTCGGTCACCATACAGAACCGCGTCGCGCGCGCCGAGGAAATCCGCAACACGGTGCTGCTCGAGAACCGCGGCAGCGTGGTGCGGGTCTCGGATGTGGCGGACGTGCGCGACAGCTTCGAGGAACCCCGGGGCTACGAACGCATCAACGGCCGGCCCGCGGTGCAGTTCCTGGTGATCCGTGAGATCGGCGCCAACACGGTGCGCGCGGCGGACGCGGTCAAGGCACGGGTGGCTCAACTGGAGCGCGCGGGCCTGGCCGGGACGAGCATGATCCTCGACTACGACGAGAGCGAGGACATCAAGGAACAGCTCACCGACCTGCGCGCCAGGGCGCTGATCTCCGCCTTCGTCATCTTCGCGGTGCTGCTCCTCTTCCTGCGCTCATTCCGCTCCGCCGGGGTCGTCTTCATGACGATCGCGTTTTCGGTGCTGATCTCGCTGAACCTGATCTACTTCGGGGGCATGACCCTCAACCTGCTCACGCTGATGGGGTTGGCGATGGGGTTCGGTCTGATCGTGGACAACGCCATAGTGGTTCTGGAGAGCGTCTTCCGCCGATGGCAGGCGGGACGGGATCCGGTGAACGCCGCGACCGAGGGCACCCGCCAGGTGGTGCTGCCGATCCTGACCTCCACCGCCACCACCCTGATCGTCTTCGTGCCCTTCGTTTTCCTGCAGGGGGAGCTGCGCGTGTTCTACGTGCCGCTGGCGATCGTGGTGGCGCTGACGCTGGGGGCGTCGCTGCTGGTGGCCTTCACCTTCATCCCGGCGCTGGCCGCCCGCGTGCTGCCGGGCGTGCGGAGGGTGGAGAAGGCCGGGGCTGCGGCGACCGTGACTGCGCCGCTCGCGGAGACCGCTGACCGGCCCGGCCGGGAGGCCGCGCGCCCCGGCGTGACCGGTGTGCCGGCCGAGGGCGGCGAATCCGGACATTCGCCGGTTCGGCGCCGGCGCGCGACACCTCTCTACACCCGCCTCTACTCAACCATCATCGGCTTCACCCTGCGCCACGCCTGGCTGGCGGTGACGGTGGCGGTGCTGGCCTTCGGCGGGTCGTATTACCTATTCGAGAACCACGTGACCCGCGGGGTGCTCTGGGGCGGGGGCATGGGGCTGGACACCTATGTCCTCATCAACATCGAGCTGCCGCGCGGCTCCGATCTCGAGCGCACCGACAACCTGGTGCGCTCCTTCGAGGAAAGGCTGGCCGCGATTCCGGAGGTCGAACGTTTCTCCTCGACCGTGACCGGCACCTATGGGAGGATCGTCATCAACTTTCCGGACTCGCTGGAGAACACCGGCGTCCCGATGGCCATCAAGGAACAGATGTTCAGCTACAGCCTGGGCTTCACCGGCGCCGAGGT